>NZJA01000150.1 GCA_002691835.1 Planctomycetota bacterium | reverse complement strand
GGACCTAGCGACCTTTGGAGTGGGACCTCCAAAGCCGAGGCTGTCTGCTTCATTTCCTTCAATTTCATGTCCTCAGAAAATCGGTTCTCAGCCAATCCTGTACCTTCAACTCGGCACAGTTTTCATGGCACATTCACCACGTTTCACAACACCGTCACTACGACTTGTTGCCGCAGATGAAACAATGCCGCTGATGGTCCAATGCCGTGACCAGCAGGAACCGACTCGACTTCACGAATGCTGATCTTCAAGATCAGCCCTCGCAAGATCCACAACTTCTGAAAAGACGGCTGCTCATACCGACCGCAAACCCGAAAGTCCGGGATGAATTCGATCTTCCCCAGCAAAGGGGACCCGTAAAGGGGACTCGTCTGCGTCAGCGCTGAAAGGATCCCCTAAAAAAGGACTCTCCCACTCTAAGTGCAAACATCAGGCCATATCCCGAATCACCCGTGAAATCACTTCTGTGACTTCAGTTCGGTCCATCGCCTCACCCCTGTCCCCTTCATGAGCGCCTGCGAAGATTGACGAAAGAGTCTCGACTGTGCCACTTCTGACACGGCCCTCTCTCACACCTTCTCCTCACAAGTCTGCATTTTCGGGTTCAGCTTCCGGTCGCTCCTCGGCATCCGCCGCGGCTCCCTGATGAGGGAAAGGCCAGCCGGAAAACTGCAGGTTTCTCTCGAATCCACCCAGCAACCGGCCAGTCCAACTGGTGGACGGCCACTCGTTTCGGCGGTCTTTCAAACAGCAGAGTATCGTATCCCGGAGGGTTTCGGAGTCAAGATCGGGAGACTGGCGTTCTGTCATCCAGAGAGGCAAGATAGGCCCCTGAGAAGTGGCCTTCAGGCCTCCGCCCATACCCCGGACGCTGGAAAGGCAGGGCCGTTGAAACGACCTCTAGGAGAGCTTTTCTCTCGTGAATTAGCCCTTTTAAAGCGTTTTGTGGGGTTTTTCCGGCGAAAAACGACGAATTCAGCGGAGAATCCCGCGAAGAAATCAAAGAAAAAGACCTCTCCCAAGCCGTCGAGAACCCCAAAGACGGGTCTCGAAGAAGTGGCCCCAGCAGCTTCTGGAAAATTAGTCCCTGAAAAAATAACACCCAGAAAACAGGCTTCGGGAAAACTCACGCCCCCCCTGGGGAAAAAAGTCTCCCCTCAAAAGAGCCCAGCCCCTCAACGACGCTCTCCAACGACGAGCCCGCACCAAAGACCACCTGCGACATCTCGGCTGAGAAGTGCAAGGAAGACGCCATCCAAAGGAGATCTGCGCAACTTGCGGAAAGGACCCTTAAACCGTGAGATTGCTCACTCACCTGCGGATCCCTTCGCATCCACCGTCGGGTCGGTGGTTTTCCATTTGGTCCTGCTGTTGTTGATCCTTCCACTTTGGTCACCGGACCCAGTCCCCGACCCTCCGCCATCTCGACTCGTCATCCGTTACCTCCCCCGTGAAGAACCCAAAAAAGAAGAGACGAACTCTGAAGAAGTGATCAAAAAGGAGCCGGAAACCCCGATCGATCAGACAGAACCGGAGCCGGTTGAAACTCCACCGATCGATGAGATTTCGCAAGATCACCAGAACCTCACAACGAATCCCTCCACAGATGAGGCAACGATCACTCTCGATGAGCTGGGCGGCGATTTTTCAACCGGTAGAACCGGCGGGGGTCGATCACGTGCTCTCGCAATTCATGGAGGCAATGCTGAAACTGAGTCGGCGATCCAAAACGGAATTGAATGGCTTCTGCGTCATCAATCACAGGATGGCAGTTGGTCACCAGACCGCTTCAGTCTTCACTGTCGCAATGAACAGGAAATATGCGATGGGGCCGGTTATCCCGAACACCGAGCGGGCATCTCTGCACTCTGCCTCCTCGCTCTTCTTGGAAATGGTCACCCCCCTTCAGAAAAAGGCTCTCCACGAGAACGATCCGCATGGCTCGCACTCGAATGGCTTCTTGAACATCAAGACTCGACCGGTTGCATTCGAAGTGGCAAAGGAGAATCGCCCCGAAATATGTACGATCATGGCATTGCCACCTTTGCCCTTTGCGAAGCAGCTCAACTTCTCGATCTCCCCAGGTTCCAGCGGGCAGCTCACAAGGCTCTTCAATTCATCGCAAAAAGCCAGCAACCCGGTGGAGGTTGGGACTATGTTCCCTCTCCGACTCTTCGCAACGACCTCTCGATTACCGGCTGGCAAGTACTCGCACTTCATGCGGGGAGAAAAATTGGGCATCTGCCTCCACCTCAAGTCGTGGAAAAATTAGAACGGTATCTTCAACGCTGCATCGATCCTGCAGGAGGTGCCACTTACTCCGATCGAGGCAGAGGCAAGGGTCGCGGAGGATATGGGATCGATGCTGTTGGTCTACTGAGCCGACTGACACTTGGGCACTCCCCCTACTCTCGGCAAAGTATGAAGTGTGCCCAAAATCTGGTTCAACACCTGCCAGCCCCAGAGGCTCGCAGAGATTGGGACCGTGAACCGCAATCGATGTATTACTGGTACACCGCAACCCTGGCCTTGTTTCACATGGGAGGAGAATCCTGGGATCTCTGGAACTCAGCGATTCTGAATAACGTCCTTCCTCTGCAACACACTCAGGGTGAACTGAGAGGATCTTGGGACCCCGATCCCAACTGGATTGGCAAGGCAGGAGGGCGTGTCACCCAAACCGCTCTGGGAATCCTGACTTTCGAAACCTACTTCCGCTATACCCCCCTGCATCTGCAACTTGGGTTCCGGCGCTAGCTTGGTGATTTCAGTCCGCCAAGATCATTCCACTGATAAAGGTCAGAATCCAGAAATCTGCGGCTTCTGAACACCAGTACACGAGATGAACATGAAAATAATTTGGCTTTCGAGTAGGCTTTAAACCTCTGGCCCACTGTAGACCTCTGGCCCATAGGGGCCGTTGGCAGAGAAATCGGGAGACGAACATGAGCACCTTTGACAAAATTCTCTGGGGTATTCTCATCCTGCTGATCATCTTGGCTGTGACTTGGGGAGCGGTCATCGGCTTACCGAGTTCGATTCCGGATGTCGCTCTCAAATCTGAGAGAATCCCCATCGAAGAGCTCAGGAAAAATTTAACGGCAGAACAAAATGCTCTCTTGACCGAAAATCTCACCCCCAGTGCCGATGATAATCAAAATCGATCGAGGCGAGCTCCTCAATCAGAGGTCTTTCGTATTAACAGGCCCCTGTTAAAAAAACTGGCTAACCGAACCGAGTGCCAACGAGAACTCATGAATGCTTCCAGTGAAACTCAGGAAGATGGATCTTTAAGAATCTTTGATATTCAGTCGGGGTGCTTGCTGGATAAGGTCGGACTTCAAAATGAAGACCGATTAAAGATGGTCGATGGAAAGCCCATCGACTTCTCCTCCATGGGGGCAGTCTTCTCGAGCCACTCAAACAGTCTCTCTAAACTACAATCGGGCCAACCAGTCGTTATACAAATTGAGCGGAGGGGCCGATTGGTCGCTCTGGTCATTGACCCGAGCGGTAACTAGCCCCTCCGCACAATCATTGTCTTCAAAACTCGGGAGAGTTACTCCACCGAGGGATCTTGATCCTTTGCCCGAGCAACGGTTCTGTTATAGATCGTCTTCACATTGACACCCAGATCTCGTGCAGCACGAGTTTTGTTGCCTCCATGATGATCCAAAACCTTTTGAATGTGTGCGTCAGTCACTTCCATCAGCGACATCGTCACTGGGTAGCCTTCAAAGCCTGGACTGTTGACAATTTTCGTATCAAAGGCTGGTTGTGGAGCATTCGCAATCTGTTCACGAATCGATTCGCCATCGATCGGCTCTCCACCACTTAGCAACACTGATCGTTCCAGAACATTTTCCAACTCGCGAATGTTTCCGGGCCAGTTGTGCTGGATGAGGACTTCAATCGCACTCGAACGTAGCTCAGGAACATGGATCCCCTTGTTACGCAGATTGTCGAGAATCGATTCGATCAGATGAGGGAACTCCATTTCGCGATCACGCAATGGATTCAGCTCTACATGAACCACATGGATTCTGTAGAACAGATCCAGGCGGAACCTTCCGGCATTGACCTCTTCACGCAGATCCCTGTTTGTAGCGGCGATGATACGAACATTGACAGCTTTGTCTTCGCTGGAACCCACGGCACGAATACGGCCCGACTGGAGAACACGCAACAGCTTGACCTGGGCTTCCATCGGAAGCTCACCGATTTCGTCGAGGAAAAGGGTTCCTCCATCGGCTTTCTCGATCAGACCGGTTTTATCTTTATCGATCCCGGTGTACGACCCCTTCAAAGCTCCAAAAAGCTCGCTCTCCACGAGAGACTGGGGAATCGCACCGCAGTTGAGAGTAACCCAGGGACCTGAAGCGCGCTTACTCGTCTGATGAACAAGACGAGCGACGAGGTCTTTTCCGGTTCCACTCTCACCATCGATGAGAATCGTCGAATCAGTGGGTGCAACTGCAGAAAGAGTTCTCAAAACCCGAAGGGTTTTTGAATCGTTACCGGCAACGAAAACGTCGTTCCCCCCGGATTCATTGAAAACCGGAAGACGGAGAATCGAGGGCTTGTGCGATGCACCGGATTCTGTAAGTGGATGACTCATGGGGTCACTTCCTCCCTGACGAGAATCTCGTCCTTGTGTTTTTCGAAAAGGTCGGCAATGCGCGGATCAAATTGAATCCCCTTGCCTGATTGGATCGCCTGCAGCGCCACGCTATGTGGCAGGGCTGAGCGATAGGATCTGTCACTGGTCATTGCATCAAAGGCATCGACGACTGCGATAATGCGCGCCATCAACGGGATCTGTTCTCCGGAAAGTCCTTCCGGATATCCCTGTCCGTCCCATCTTTCGTGATGATGCAGAACGGCTTTGACGCTGGGATTCAGAAATGGAACTGGAGAGATGATTTCTGCGGATATTTCAGGATGCTTCTGAATCTGTTTATATTCTTCATCCGTAAGCTTGTCACTTTTGTTCAGAATGTCTTCATGAATGCCGATTTTTCCGACGTCATGAAGAAGAGCTGCATACCCGAGAGTTCTCAATTGGCCTCGATCAAGACCGGCAAGACTGCCGAGCTTAGTCGCCATATCACGAACCCTTACCGAGTGTCCATTTAAGTAACGATCTTTGCTTTCGAGAGCGACCAGCAGAGCTTCTACCGTATCGCGCATACCACGAATCTCATGGACATTCATCGCTCTGAGACGGGCACGTTGCATTGAAGCGATGAAGTCATCAACGTCGTAAGGCTTGGCGATGAAATCGGTGGCTCCCGACTGCATTAAATCGACTGCATTCTGAACTGTTCCATCACCTGTAGTGACGACGATGCTCAGATCAGGATCTTCTTCGATGGCGTTACGGACCAAATCGTCTCCACGCATACGTGGCATATCCAGATCTGTCACAAGAATGTCCCAATGGTGGGAGCGAATCGCCTCAAGGGCTTTCTCACCGTCCTCAACGAGAACAGGTTCAGGCCAACCATCTGCAGACAGGATCGCCGAGACCAATTCTCTGGCACCCGGATCATCATCTGCGACGAGAATCTTCAGTTCATCGATATTCAACGGGCCCTCCAAGTTTCTCCAGGGAGATCTCCCGCTGACATGGAGTCTTCATGGTTCCAACGATCCAGAAGCTTCTCATGCATGCGCTCAAACTGTTCCTTGAGCCAATGCGAAGAGACAGATCGGTTGATTTCCCCCACCAACCGGCTGCCGTCTTCCTCGGCTGAGACTTGGCAAAATTCTTTTACAGCCTCCAGGAGTTCTTCTACATTTCCAGACCAATCACGTGTCAGAAATTCAGGAAGAACATACGTCTCAAAATCAGCCCAACGTTTCTGGAAGTCCTCCTTGAGGCACTGACTCCAGATCTGAAAACGAGCGATGGGCGAAATATCTTCGGGACGATCGGACAATGGGGAGAGATGGAACTCTCCTGCTGGCTTCATCAATTCGATCATCTTCATGATCGGATTCTCAGGTTCGTTTCGGAAACCAAAGATCAGGCGAGGTAAGCGATGAGCCTCTTCATCATGAAGCTTTAGCATTTCCATAACGACACTCGCCGGAATTTTCTCAGCTTCACCGATGTAGACAGTTCCTGAACGGTTCAGAATCGAATGGGCCTCATCATCTCCAAAGAGCTGATCAGCCTTCAGTGAGGCTCCATCAAGGAAACGAATCCGCGAACCGGCAATACCGCCTGTTGCGTGGATTTTTCTTGCCGCTAATTTTTTGCCGACGCCATCCTCACCGTGAAGGACCACCGGCAATCGAGAGTCACTGACCTCCAGTACGAAGGACCAAAGACCCTGAATCAGCGAACTGTTTCCCACAATCGGGTCGAATCTATCCGAAGTGGACAATCGACTCTCCTGTTCAGCAGAAGCACCCTGACAAACGCCGTCACCGCATGGTGAAATCTCGGAAAGGGGAATCCTTTCCGGAAAGTCGGCAAAAGTTCGTCGTCAAGGAAGACTAGCCCGCTGTCGGGAAAATCGTCAAACAGGGGGTGGTGGCCAAAAAGAAATTCGGCCACCAGTGAATAGGATTAGGCGATTAGAGCTGATTCAGTGATTTATTAAATCGTCGGTTCCGGAGAAATCGGCTTGGTATTGCGATCGAAGATGGATTTACCGCCCTTGGCTCGGGTGCGCTCTCCCACCTTGAGTTCATCCGCATTTTTCGACAGCCAGTCATCCGCTTCATCGATTTTGACAACCACACGCCTGGAGACACCCTGTTCCTCCATCGTGACTCCGTAGAGACGCTCAGCTTCACCCATGGTGACTCGTGAGTGGGTAATCACCAGGAATTGAGAATTCTTGGCAAACTCCTGCAACACTTTGACAAATCGGCGAGTGTTCTGCTCATCGAGAGGAGCATCCACCTCGTCGAGAATGCAGAACGGACTCGGGCGAGTCTTGAAAAGTGAGAAGATGACAGAAATCGCTGTCAAAGCCCGCTCTCCACCAGACAACAATCTAAGATTTGAAATCCGTTTACCGGGTGGCTTGGCGACAACTTCGATACCAGCCTCAAGGGGATCTATTTCTTCATCATCCAGTTTCAGATCAGCGGTTCCGCCACCAAACATCAATGAGAAGATTTCCTGGAAGTGTTTCCGGACTTGCTCAAAGGATTCTTTGAACAAGGTTCGGCATTCGTCATCCAAAGTCGATATCGCCTCGATAATCAAATCTCTGGCCGTCGAAAGATCTTCGATTTTCCCGGTGACTTCTTCAAATCGGGCTTCTTCAGTTTCCAATTCCTCAACCGCCTGCAGATTGACATTCGTATTCTTGCGAAGTCGGTCTTGAAGTTGTTGGTATTCACTACGAAGACGTGGGACCCAATCCTTCTCAGGCTCGTTTTCCTCGATGAGAAGTTGTTTCCACTCCTCAATCGGAGCCTCACTGAGATTCATTTCCAGATCCTCAAGGATCTTTTCCTGGATCCCTTCGATCCGCACGCGGCATTCATTTTCAGCCAAAAGATCCGCTTCACGCCCTTCACGAATCTGTTCGCCCCGAAGACGGCACTCCTTGAGCTGCTTCTCCAGCACTCCCCGACTGCGCCGTTCCTTTTCCAGGCGATCATCGAGGGCGGTCCGGCTTTCCGTGGCCTGATTCAGCTGAAGCCCATACTCTTTTTCTTCGTCGTCGAGTTGAATCAGGTCTGATTTCAGTTTTTCGACGAGTTTTTCATCTTCAACAATGTCATTCAGAATTCGTTCTCTTTGAACTTTTCGCTGATCCATTTCATCGGCAAGTCTCCGTTGCTCACGCCAATCGGAAGAAATGCGCTCCTGTACCCNAGTCGATTCCAAAGAACGGCTTTGAATTCCACCCTCAAGTTGAGCCAACTTCTCAGCGAGTGGCTCCAGAGTTTTCTCTGCAACCTCGAGATCTCCACGGATCCTGCTTCTCTCTTCGCCGATTTCATTCAGTTTTGACTCGGCACCAGACTTGAGCTCTTCTAATTCAGAAGTCAGCTGCTCTGCTTTTCCGATATCCACTTTGAGGGAAGATCTTCGATCAGAGATTCGTTTCAATGTTTCCCTGCACCGGTGACGTTCAGCAAGAGCGTGTTCTGCTTCAAGCTTTGCCCGACCAGACTCCTGCTCCAACCGTTGTAGTTCTCCCTGACGGGCAACGATGGACTCTTCCAGAGCATCACCCTGATGAGAGAGTTCTTCCAGATCTGCAGAAAGAATACCAACACGGTCTTGCAGCTGATTCATCTCGACCTGTCGCGATACCAAGCCGGCACTATTGATCGCAGGGATTTTGACAGCGCCCCATGGCTCGACAACATGAGCATCGAGGGTCACAACCCGATAACCGGGATACTCTTTGCGCAATTGAAGAGCGGTACTCAAGTCATTGGCAACAAGAACCTCATCCAGAAGTGCATCGACGATGGGACGACACAGCTTTTCGCACCGGACACGACTGGCGAGAGTGGCGAGTCCCTCAGGTAATACCGGAGCCCCATGACTTTTCCCGGTCTCAAGATCATCTTCAAGTGAAACAAAATTTGCGGCTTCTCCATCGAGAATCGATGTCACCGCACGAATCCTCTGCTCGATAGGAGTTCGACCTTGGAAGACCACTGTCTCAAGAATACGACCGAGGACTGCGTCGACCATTTGCGCCGTTTTCGGATCCGCTTCAATCAGTCGGGCCAACATTCCGCGAATNTCACCGGCTGCTGGAGCTTCGCTACTGAGCAAATCACGGGTCCCTTTGGAAAGTCCCTCAAGGTTCTCTTCCAGATCTTTGAGCAACCGCAAACGGCCATGGGAGGATTCGAGCTCTGACCGAACTTCAGTCAAACGCTTTTTCGCTCCTCCGAGGATGCCCGTTCTCTGATTGATTTCAAAACGCAGTGACTCCACACGAATCAGAGCTTCGTGGTCCCTGGCATGTGAGTCCCTGATCTTTGCTTCAAGGCCCACGACCTGCGATTCGATTTCAGATTGCTGTTTTCGGTAATCGAGGTCTTCTGTGGTTCTTCGCTCACGGATCGCCTCCTGCCCNCGCAANTCCCCTTCATGGGATGCGATGGAGTTTTTAAGGCGNGATTCCTCNAAGACNAGNCCGAGATCTTGATCTTTGAACTCATGGATNGANCGATCGAGCTCNTCCTGATGNGCNAGCTCGACGGANTGGTCGATTTTCANCTGNTCCAGNAGNGTTCGNAGGTTTCGTAANTCNCCGAGNGANTTNCGNATTCTNTGTCGNGCATCNGATCGTCTCTGNCGATANTCNTCCTCNACGTGNGAAAGCTCNTCNAGCTGGCGTTGGCGNTCNTCATTNCNGCGNCGNCCCTGATCTTGCTGCTCTCNCATNTGAAAACGNCGNGCCTCGATNCCNTGAAGGGCGACNCTTTTCTCNGTTTCAACCTGACGNACCTCTTCGAGTTCNCGATGAAGTCNNTCAATCCCGTTTCGNACTTCTTCGACNGAAACATCCAANCGNGTNCCGACCTCGGANATNAATTGGCGGAGNGNNTTTCNCCAACTNAGNCGAAAGTTCANNGANTTNTGTTCNAACTCAAGNTGNTCGACNTCCCANGCNGCGATGACGGTGCTGACATGACGGAANCGATCTCGNTCTTCAACNTANCNNCGAGCTTTTCCTGCCTGCATTTTCAGNCTNCGNATTCNACGCTCNATNTCNGANAGCTGNTCCGTGACACGGGTCANNTCTCNCTCNGAACGATCCANNCGATTNGTNGTTTCAGCNCTTTGCTTTCGNAAGCTNGANATTCCTGCNGCTTCCTCAAANATCTTTCGCCGTTCTTGGGCNTTCGCATTCAGAAANGANTCCACCTGCCCCTGNCCGAGNACNGAATATCCATCNGCGCCNATTCCCGTATTCGAGAANACAGCNAGAATATCNTTCAGNCGACANGTTTTGCGATTGATCTCATATTCGCTATTCCCGTCTCTGGTCAAGATTCTACAAATTTCTACTTCAGCAGAATCCACCGGCAAAGTCTGATCTTCATTGTCGAAGACGAGTCGAACTTCCGCTCGTGACAGAGCAGGTCTGTGAGAAGTTCCCTTGAAGATCACATCGAGCATTTCACTGCCACGAAGCCCCTTGGCCGATCGCTCGCCCAAGACCCAGCGGAATGCATCCACCACGTTAGACTTACCACACCCATTGGGACCGACCACCGCACTGGTGCCGGGGTCAAAATCAAACTGGACCGGATCCGCAAAGGATTTGAAACCGGAAAGATGAATTCTTTTCAGATACAACTGTTGACTCCTCGGACTCAAAGAGTCCGGTCTCCTGATGGTTGGAGGATACGAGGAGAGACTGCCTGTAACTGAAGCAGTTCTCCGAGGCGTTCCCAACCGCCCCCACGACGACGTGAGATTCTGTCGAGCAAGCGCTTCAGGTCCCGTTTCCCTCGGTCGACTATCATCGACTCCAAAGCGATCACTGGAAGCGATTCCAATTCATGAAAATTACGGTGGATGTACTCGACTGAGCTTCTCGGAAAGTCCTGCTCGCGAGCCCACCAAACTGGCTCACCAGCAGCCCGCATATCCAGCCAATCCTGACGCCAGGGAGGATCCCCCCCCAGCTCTAATACCAAATCAAAACTATGGGTTCTCTGGTCCAAAACCAGTAATACCTCGGGGTCTGCAGGTAATTTCCCAGCGACGATCAGCCGCGGCTGGACATCCGCACTGATCAGCTCAGGAGGCGATCCCCCCCTCAGAGCCCTTGCAATGACGGGACGCAATGAAATCGGGATCTGTTCAGGAAGCCGAAGAACCAGTTCAGGTGATCCGGGTTTGCGACAACTGCGGTGCAGAAAATCAGCGAACCACTCCTCTTGATCAGGATCCCCATACAGGTGCCCAGGTCTCGGGTCGACGATCGGTGAACATTCCCACCTCACGCGAGGNGAAGGGAGCGTTCCAGCCAAAAACCCTCGGATTCGCTCCGACAGACGTACCCATCTCAGCCACGCTTCTTCATGGCTGATCTCGAGGGGGCCATCAAGAACACCGGCCACCGTCATCTCACCGCTGACCCAATCCAGCTCCCTCATCAATTCTGTCGCGATCGCATCGACATTGTCGCGCTTCTCGAAAAGACTTCCCAAGCAGACATGACGACTCAGGAACCTGAAAGGCTCGACCGGATGCAGACCGTCATGAAGTGGCCAATTCTGGGAGAGGAATGACTTTGAAAAAAAGGATTCCAATTGGCGAGGATGCTGAAAATCAGTCAAGTGGCGTGTCATCTCAGCCAGTAAAAGCCCGGGGACTAATTGGTCTCCTGCATAGCACACCAAGTCTTCAAACTCGTCAGCCCAATCACTGAACCCTGAAGTTCGACAAGCCTGCTTCAAAGGCTCGACAAACTCATGACTCTGCCAATCCACGGCTTCAACACCGATCTCTTCGATGACGTGACCGATCACTCGATCAGCAGAGGGCAAATTTCCAGAAATCGACATGGAGGCTTCCAAGAGATCCCCTGGATCGACGACTGTTGCCAGCATCTTCCTCAGGCGAGATTCCAGTAGTTCGCGCTTTCCCGAATCAGCTCTGGACATCCGGGTTTCTTTCCTTGCCCACCAATCGGGTGAGCTCATTCAGAAACTCAGTGACATCCGCAAATTCCTGATATACCGAAGCAAATCGGACATAAGCTACAGAATCGAGTTTCCGCAAGTGTTCGATCACGACCTCGCCAATGAACCCGGAGTGGACTTCCTGATCGAATTCTTCCCGAATCCGTCTTTCGACTTCGTCGACGATGGATTCCATTCGCTCCATGGAAATCTTGCGCTTTTGGCAGGCTGTCATGATGCCATCCAAAACCTTCCCGCGGTTGAACGGCTCCCTTCTCTGGTCCTTTTTGACGACCATCCTGGGTGTTTCCTCAATCCGTTCATAACTGGTGAAGCGCTTGTTACAGCCCTGACATTCCCGTCGCCGTCGAACAGCCAAGCCATCAGAACTGGACCGGGAGTCGACGACTCGGTCTTTTTCAGATCCACAACTGGGACAACGCATCTTTTCTGTCCCCTCGAACTGAAGCGGTTGAAAGAAATGGGCTACCGACCGTTCCCCGAAGATTTTCTGGTCGGCAAGATATCGACTTATATCCTACTCCACAGATGGGGGTGGCTCAATGAGGCCGAGTCAGAGGAAGGGGACTACTTCCCGAGACAGAAGCGCGCAAATATTCGATCGAGAACGTCTTCCGGGGTCGTCTCGCCGCTGATTTCAGAGAGCCAGTGCAACGCTTCCCGAAGATCGGCAACGAGAAGTTCCGGGCCCATCACCGACGCATGAGCCCTCGTCAGGGATTGCCGGCAGCGATCGAGAAGGTGCCATTGCCGACGGGTAAAACGCAAGGAATCCCCCCTCAGTTGACCCGGAGTTTTCCGAACCTGCCGGAAAAGCTCTGAAGACAGTTCCTCGATGCCATGACCCTCCGTTGAACTGACACAGATCGGGTCTGTGGATATCGGATTCCCGTCCACGAGGCAGTCAAAGTGGGTCCAAACGGGAATCACTCGAGAAGCCCATTCTGCGGCCATTTCATTCGATTCCACCTGCCATTCTGTCATCCCTCTTCGACCGTCGAAAACCCACAAAATGAGGTCATCTCCCCGAAGGATCTGACGGGCTTTTTCCAGAGCCAGACCCTCGACCTCGCTGTCAGTTTCGCGATCCCCTGGAAGATCGAGCAATTCGAGGGATTGACCGTCCATTTCCAAATTCCCACGGATCACATCTGTCGTCGTTCCCGCTTCCGGAGAAGTGATCGCCAAGGGCTTCCCGGTGAGAGTATTCAGCAGAGAAGATTTCCCGGCATTTGGCTTTCCCCAAAGAAGAACTCTCGGAATATCTGGCCCCTGAGAAGGCCATTGACGTCGTTCCAGCAACTGATTCAGGTCCGTCTGAATCGGAGTCAGCAATCGGTTCAGTTCCTCTTCGCCCGGAGGCTCCACTTCTTGTTCAGAGAAATCCAATCCCGCTTCCAACTCCGCCAAAACATCGACCAACCGACCCGATAGATCTCGAATCTGCTGAGCCAAATCGCCCTCAAGGACTCTTCGTGCTGCGGCCAGAGCGGCCCGGTCCTCTGCTTCGATCACTGCCAATACCGACTCGGCACTGCTCAGATCGAGACGGCCATTCATGAAAGATCGACGGGTGAATTCGCCCGGTGTTGCCATTCGGGCTCCTGCAGACTGCAGAAGAGTCATCACCCCCTCAAGAATCGGTCCGGAACCCGGAAGAAATAATTCCACCGACTCATTGCCAGTCCATGAAGCGCCCTTGGCCCAACCGAGAGCGACGCCTGGAACTTTCGGAAGGTCGCTCCCCCATGGAAGGTGAACATTCAGAGGCTCACGCAGGGGAATGCGATGATGTGGCTCAACACTGGAATGTTCGGGAGCCAGATAATCACAGAAGAGCTGGATGGCCTGATCTCCATCGATGCGCAACAACACGACTGGGGCTGGCGGAGGAGGACTGGCCAACGCCAGAATCACATCCTCTGGCCCCATATTCGTCGTCCCCATCAGAGGCCTCTCAGGAATTCTTTCCGCCCCGGCCCGGACGGCCTGGGCCGCGAGGAGCGGTCGGTCCGGCAGGCCCCGTAGCAACGGAGACTTGCGGAGCACCCGGGGTGATTCCAGCAGCAGTCAATTCCTTACGGATCATCTTCTGTTCCAGGATTCCGACGAGGGCAGAGATGATGAAATAGATCAACAGGCCCGAGGCGAAAGAGTAAAAGATGAATCCAAAGGCAATCATCATGAAACTCATCATTTTTTGCTGAGCTTGCGCTTGAGGATCTTCTGATTTGGGCATCATCCGCTGATTAATCAGCGTCACGACGACATAGACCAAAGGGAGAAGGTTAAACCAGTCTCCCAGAAGAGGAATCGAGAACGGCATCTGAAAGAGCATATCTGGACGGGTCAGATCCTCGATCCACAGAAACGCGGTCTGACGCAATTCGATGGCAATCGAGAAGGTATTGATCAATGCGATCCAGATCGGCAACTGCAAGAAAATGAAGAGACAGCCCCCGAACATCGCTGCCGGATTAACGCCCTCTTTCTTAAACAACTCTTGAGTCTTGCGGTGCATTGTCGTCGGATCGTTTTTGTAACGATCCCGAATCTCATCCATTTGTGGTTTGATTCGTGCCATTCCCTGCTGCTGGACCTGCATCTGTCTCTGATTGCGCTTGTTCACAGGGTGAAGTACCGCCCGGATGACAAAGGTGAGCAATATAATCGCGAGGCCCCAGGAACCGAGTAATGAATTGAACGACCGCAACAGAAACAGGAAAGGACGACATAGCCAACCAAAGAAACCGTAGTCAATCAGCTGCGGTGCATCCCAGCTGGCATTTTTCGCCAGTACTTCAGGATCCTTGGGACCCAGGAAAACGGCATACCGGTGGTTTTGGTTCGGGTCAATCTTGCGATTGAAGCCCACACGCATGGGCCACCCCTGCAATCCATCATCGGAATACTGCTCAAACAGAGCTTCATCGACGCCAGGCTCCTTGCCACGGATCACCAAAGAACCCGTCGCAGTTTCACCCATCGGTCGAATCACTTGAGTGAAATAGGTGCTCTCCAGTCCTCCCCATGCCATAGCACTTTTCCGGATCTCACCAGATTCAAGTGCACCGACNGATTCATGGANNGCATCNTTGATCGANCCATCTTGGTNNCGCTGNGCNGCAACCCACTGATTNGGNTANGCNGTNGCACGTCCTGANGATTCAAATCGGATTCTCTCNGCTCCAAGGATTTCNTAANAAACNTCACNGGTCGNATTCCAGTTNCCTGNAAANTCNANNTCNGAGNTCAGNTCNTACCCNCCCTCNCTCGGGAAGNCTCAAGGTNTGAATAATCTGACGNTCCNCGTCGATCGANGTNCNGAATCGNACCTGNNGAGANTCCTNNTCCAGNACTTCCCANTTNGCCTTNGAAAGATCNANCTGNANTGAAGGAATCNTGATNCCNAATGCTCCCGCNGACTTCANNTCAGGNGAAAGCAATCTCAGNGNNTCTTCATCNTCCANNCTTTCCCGNTANNNCGGCAACCGGGCCTCCNTCAGNACAGCNCCNTGACTGGTCAACTGAAGNTCNAGNTCCNCATTNGANAGAAANACATTTTTGACTTCCACNGGAGGATNCACNGGNGCAANCNAAGCNGGNGCTNGNNCGGGGTTGNTTTGANNCNNTNGGCTGGNAACCTGNGAAGGNTCNCGNCTNCCGNGAGNNGNGNTCTCANNACTNNCGACTTCCTGCTNATTCGACNNNGAAGNATCCNAGANCAGGATTNNCNTCAGGANNNGGNGTNATCCAATTNAGNTANAGGATCGAGATGGCAAAGCAGACGAGNAANGCCTGAAAGGTTCTTTTATCCATCGGTCATTTATCTCTCAACGGCCTTCGACAAGGCGAAGCGCCAAATTTTCAGGTAACGGTGTTCGCCGAAAGCGCTGCAGGGTTTCTTCGACAGGGTATTTCACACGACGAAACTGTACCCGGTCTCCATCAACGATCACATAACTGCTACGAGGATCCCCATCACGAGGCTGCCCGACGGAGCCCACATTAATGATGGACTTCCCTGTTCCGCAAACATGAACCCCATCATCGAGTTGATCAGGACTCAGGAAACGAGGGCCCTCCACAAAGACTCCGGCAACATGAGTGTGTCCGACAAATGCGGTCTGTGTCGGAAAACTGTCAAAGATCGATTCCACCTTGGCCGGATCCTCAGTGCAATCCTGAACGAAGAGGTACTCCCTCGTAGGTTCTCGGGGAGTTCCATGTGCCAGAAAAAGATCACCCAAGGTATGGCTGACCTTCATCGAATCCAGGATATGCCAGAGTACGCCATTTTCTTCGCGGGTATGATCAGAGCTCATCAGTTCCTGCTTGGTCCATTCGACCGCTGCCCTTGCCCGTGGATTGAAACCCACGGGGTCAAACAGGACCGCTTCCTCATGATTGCCCAGCAGATTGACCGAGAAGTCTCGACAGAGAAGCAGGCACTCACGGGGATCGGGTCCATAACCGATGATGTCACCCAACCCGACGTACTGCTCCACTCCGAGAGAGGCGCAGTCTTCGAGAACCGCCTTCAGCGCGGCCAGATTGGCATGGACATCACTGATGATTGCCGTCTTCAGCTTCGGCCTCCTGACCCAAGTGACCCCTTTGGATTCACGATTGGCCCTTCCATAGAGATCATCTGCGACCTCAAGTCAGAAGAGCCTCATCCCCGAATCGATCCTTCAGGACCGATTCGGGATGTTAACCGGATCCGGTGCTGATTCCAGCGATGGCGAAGGAACATGGAAGATCCGGATGAGATTTCCAGACTCCTCGGCAGAGCGGTCTCAATCGAGCAGATCCGCATTTGCTGAAACCCTCTCAGAGCCGGGATTCCCCCTTTCTGAGGGGTTCCATGGTCCGATTCCCATATCCCTCAAGGAGCACCATTCTCCCCGACCACTGATCACATGATCGAGGACCGGTATGCCGATCCATTGGCCACATCGATACAGCCTTCGGGTGACCCGAAGATCCTCATCCGACGGCTCAGGATCACCCGACGGGTGATTATGGGCCAGAATCACAGCTGCAGCGGAATGGATGACTGCAGGGCGAAAGACTTCTCTCGGGTGAACAATGCTGGCCGTCAATGACCCGATACTGATCACAAATTCGCTGATCAAGCGGTGACGAACATCGAGAAGAATCAGATAAAAATGCTCCCGTGATTCCTGCTGCCAGAGACGTGCGAGATGGCGATGAACCTGACGCGATGAGACAAAAGGTTCTTTTCGCTTCCAGGTTGCAGTGTGACTTCTCCGGCCGACCTCATGGGCCGCCAATAATTTTCGGGCCAGAGTCGGGCCAACACCCGACAGACTCTCAAGCCGTTCCTGCTGACCTTCGCTCGATCGAATAAAAAGAGTCCTGAGAAAATCGCCGCTGCAAGGGAGCTGAGGATGGATTTCATTTTTTGGGCGCGATGAATGTACGCTGGGCATCATCCCGGCATCAGCTTTNCGATCAGNACTTCCGAACTCAGATTTTTTTTGCAGTTGCTGATCCCCGAAAGGCTTCCCCTCCANTGCAAGAAGCAGACTCTCATCCGACAGCTGCGACCAGTCTTCGATCTTCCACGACGGNTCACGATCAGTCTCACCCATAACTCTCCCCAATTTCCTCTTCGCCCTCTTCGATCCGATTCAGGACTCGCGCTCTGTTGTCGAGATCGCCCACGTCACCCTCGTGGAGACAACAGCGACCTCAAGGAAACCGGATCTCGACAAACCGGATCTCGACAAACCGGATCTCGACAAACCGGATCCTCNANAAGAGATCGATCTGGGCGCATTGCGATTCCAATACTGCAAGGCCCATTAAAAATGCCCGTGCCCCCATCAAAAGGGGCACGGGCATGAACAGGACCGAAAATGGAACCTGCTTTAGAGTCCGTCTGGAGTCGGGTCAGTCCCTGGACTTGGGAAGGGAGCTGCAGGAGGCGCGCCACCATCGAAGAGCCAAGTCGCCAACTGGACCGCATCTCCAATATGAATGACACCATTATCATCGACATCAGCGCTGTCGAGGAGAACCGGAGCAGACCCGGACCCCGCCACATAAGCTGCAATCAATGCCACGTCCGCGATATTCACAAGACCGTCACAGGTCACGTCACCACGAAGGAACACTCCGTCATTGAAGTAAGTGAAACCATCTGGGAAAGCTGCGATTTCAGTTCCAACGGCATCCAGGAACTGCAGGTCTACCGGACCTGTCAAGGTGGAGGCCGGAATCCTGACAGTCGCCATCGTTCCGTCAGGGGAAACCTGAACATTCACCGAGGCCTGGTCACCGAAGAGAACTTGCAGGCCTTCCGGGATGCCGATTCCATTCACGAGCATTGTTGTCGGGCTACAAATGGAACCCTCACCAGGAGTGTAGCTGTCGATAGTTGAGACGTAGTAGGAAAATGCCTGCGGCAAAATGGCCTGGCCAAAATCATTCAGCACTGTTACGTCAACGCTACCCTCATTCCCCGCAGGGGTATTCACAAGAAGAGTTCCAGAATCCACAAACACGATTTCTGAAGCAGCATTCGCGCCAAAGAAGACGTTTGTCTCGGCAGAGAAACCTGTGCCATTTAGAATCACTTCTGTTCCGCCAACTGCAGGTCCCGCATCTGGAGAAAGGGATAACAGCGTCGGTGGTTGTGGTTGGGAAACGACCTGGAATTCTGCCGGGAAAAGGACAGGCTGAATCGTCGAAGCCACTGAATCCACATACAAATTCTCGATCTCGACCCCATCCGCATCGTAAATGCCAAAGCCGATCTGTGTGGATTCGCCCTCACTCGCATCAGGCGAGACAAGGAATCGGAAGTATCCCAGCTCCGCTTCGGGGTTTGCGGGGATCGCGTCAAAGGTTGAAATGACAGATCCGTATGCCTTACCAGACAGAGGATCAATCCCTGAGAAGAACAGGCCGAAAGTACCGCTAAGATCTTCGCCCACTGTTCCAACATTACTGACTTCAAGGCAGGTCAGGATGGAAGGATCGTAGTCGAGAACGACCGAATAACCTGTCAGAGCCTGACTCCAGACCCCGCGGGCCCAAACGACAACCTCTTCCCCGGGAGTCAGTGGTCCCGGTTCAATAAAGAGGGCGTTTCCTGTAACAGTCACTCCACCATCTTCAAGTGCGGGTGAACTGAAACCTGAGGAGGTCTCCAAAGTTCCTCCCACTAAGTGGAATAGAACCGGCCCCAAGAGTGAAAAGTCAGAGGCAACACTGCCGCTAATCGAAGCGAGAACGGTATCGGCACCCACGGGAGCTGAACCATTGAGGACATCCACCGTCAGGCGACGAAGTCCTGCGAAAGTTCCCAAAGGATTATCCGTCACCAGCAGATCTGCAGGAGAGACTCCCGGTACATCCACTTGAACGTTATCGAGAACATTTCCGTCATAATCGATTTGGAAACTCCAACCGGAAGCTTCTTGTAGAAGCTGCCCGAGGATATCCAATTCAAACGTACGCCCAATCACTACGTCTGCGGGATCATAGTAAACACGCTCAAAGATGGAGACTTGGCAAGCGGCTGAAGGAGCAGAGTAGTTAATCCCATCTCGGAAGTAATACCCCACAACTCTGTAAGACCATGTCCCACCACCAACAGGATCACTGAAGGTCGTGGTCGTTCCAGCCAGACTGAAGAAATCAGATCCTTGAGGGCCATTTCTTTCAATCACGATTTCATCGTAATCAAATGCCTCTGGCCCATTGTTCCAGGACAGCTCGATCGCCGGTCCTGTTGCTGAACAGACGAATTCGGTCGGAGCAGCGAGAGGAATTTCAACTTCTCCAGCCGCCACTTCTGAACTCAATCCTCCATCACCCAGTGCCTGAACCGAATAATTCACCGGACCAGGAAGGAGATCGGAAACATTGAACTCGATTTCCTGACCTCCGAGGGTTTCGACAAGAAGACCGCTCTCAAGAACTCTCAGTTCATCGTAGTACTCTTCATTCACCCATGTCAGTCGAAGGTCATCCGATCCGATGAGCGTCGCTTGAACATTTGTCGGATTAGCAGTTCCTAAGCCACCCGCATCTTCAACGATACAGGTTGCACCGGCAGAAGTAGCTCCACCTTGAACCGCACGCACCTCATAGATATGTGCCTGAAGATCTGCACCATCATTGAAAGAGAGCTGCACTGCAGGAAGCTCCAGCAAGAAACTTCCATCACGGAAGACTTGCCATGCGGACGTTCCTGGCAGGCTGACCCAACTCAGTTGGACCGTATTCAGATTGTTAACATTTCTTTCACAAGTCAGATTCGTCGTCGGAATGATGACGGCCGAACACGTCGCCGCAGCAGACGGCACCCCACCCTGGAATCCTGTAATGCTGTAATCGAGAGATCCTTGCCCTGGGTTGGTATCAGTATATCCAACACTCGTACCAGAGATGGAGGCAAGAAAAGCTCCTCCTCTGCGGATTTCGATACCACCCTGAAGGTCATATCCGACAGGATTCGTCCAGGTCAACTGCACCTCTGCCTGTCCCCCAGGTGAAGCAATCTCACACTGAAGTGACTCTGGCGAAGGAGTCGCTGAGTTGATCAACACGACACCTTGTGCGGAAGAAACATCCCCCGACAGCAGTGCTCCATTTGCCGAAACAGTCGCCTGATTTGACCAGGTGGTCCCTTGAATACTAAGACCATCCGCCAAAAGGAATGCTGCTTCGCCCAACTGACTGGGCACCGGTTGGAGTTGGACTCTTGCAATCGGCAGTTCGACACCAGCAGGAATAAAACCGTTGATCTGAAGATTTGCAGCAATCAAACCATTCGCAACATCCAGACTCGTGAGAACATCGACACTGCCAAATGGGAAAGTCTCGGAGTCAGCGATCAAACCGGTCGCGGTCAGCAGACTCTCATCGTAATCGAGAGCGATGGTGAAGCCGGAGAGATCATCTTCAAAAGTTGCTGTAATCGGGATTTCAAAGCTGGAGGTTCCTTGTGGAAGTGAGATCAGTTCCGGAACTTGGAATTCCAGTGCACTCTGTTGATCATCGATCACTGACAGGGATCTCCAGACTGCGAGGGAATCCCCACCGCCGAACTGACGCACAAGGACATCCGTTCCCAAATCACCGTCTGTATCCAGAAGCTGGATACTGGCGTTCGCAGGAACACCTGAGAAGTTCAGAGTGACCACTTCTGAGTCACCCAGATCTGGAGACAGTCTCCTCAGCATCACCAACGGATCCGAAGAGTCCTGAAGCAACACAATATCGTCAATCTCTACAGGGTCGCCGTCGACCTCAGCCACTGCCACATCGAGAACAGCTCCTGCTGTCAGTATCGAAACACCGGCCCAATTCAGAGGTGGCTGGCCACCAGGATTCAGGTGTACAGAGATTCCAGTCGCATCAGGCGTCACGGCATCCAACCAGCCATCTCCATTGACATCCCCAGCAACCACAGCCCCAACGGGAGCGGGATCAAGGAATGCAGCTTCAAGGAAAGAGCCATTGCCCGCTCCTCTAAGGAGTAGGCCAACACCAGCTGAAACCAGTAAATCAAGACGTCCATCTTTATCAAAGTCTGCAACTTCGAGAGATTCCGTTGCCGCTGGCATGGGCAGAATTCCGGTAACAGCCAAAGCTCTACCCAACTCAAAGGTCACCGGATCGATGGTGATCGTATTCTGAATAATCCTCAGCCCATCCGTGGCCGCACCAAGAATATCGAGGCTTTGATCACCATTCAGCTCACCCACCTTGAGTATGTGAAACACAAGTCCACCCATGTCGTGTGGAGTCCCGTCTTCAATCAATTCCTGACCCAAGACGGTGATCACTCTCAAAGTTCCATCTTCACAGGAAACGACGAGCTCAGAACGGCTGTCTCCATCGATATCCGCCAACACTGCTGAGGCCGGTAGCGAACTCAGACTGAACTGGGATTCCAATGACCAACTGGCGCCATCCCCGGCACTTCCGGATCGAAGCAAGGACACCGTTCCAGATGAGTCCACAGTGAGCATTTCAAGGCCGCTGTAAGGAAGAAGTTCACCCAGATCCGCAAACAGCAGCTCCTGATTTCCAACAGAGCTCACAGCTTCACGGGGTCCTAAGCCACCAGTGGCAAAGCCTACCGCTGCACGGTATCTGGCAACAAAGGGTGACAAAGTTCGAGGGTTATCCTCACCAGTCTGAAGTTGTGACAGAAGATTCGCATCAAAGACCAGCTCGATTTCTTCCCCTGGGTAGAAAGACGGCTCGCCCCCTTCGAGGAAAACCTGTAATAGGTCAGAAATTCCATTGGTCTGGGAAGGGAAAGCCAACTGTGCTGTTTTCAAACCGGTTCGAGAACCACGAAGGCTGACAGCACCACTGGCACTCGTTACCTGGAATGGCAAATCAAAAGAAGCAGTCACCGAGGGTCTTCGTGAAACTCCCTGCTCTCCTGCTTCAGGGGTAACCTGAACCAGAGAGAACTCGCTGCCGTCAGTCTCAAAGTCTCCGGCACCGGCACCTGCACCGACAGTCGTGAACTGAATGGTGATGGGTTCGATGGGGATCTGGACATTCGTTTTCACACCATCGGAAATCGTCACCGTGACCGTCTCTCCCTGCTGGAAAGGGGTCTCGGGGAGTAATGTCAAAATACGATTATCTTCATTCAGGGTACCGGCTGAAGGATGAGGTCCCGAAAGGCTTCCCTGAATACTCCAGTTTGCCGGATCCGTTGATGAAACCGGATCCATTGCTGTCGTAAATGCAATCTGGATATCAGTGCTCACCTCAACGTTTGAAGCTCCGTTACCAGGAATCGTAAACGGAACGTCCGGTGGATTGGTGCACCCGGAAAGGGTCAACAAAACGGCCAGCATGACACTCATCGCAACGGGCAGAATCCCATTGGCAGAGTTCAGTGTCTCCCGTTGATTCACGGGCAAAGATTTATCGGCGATCAGCATGGACGCGCCTCCATCGTCAATTTGTGGAATCGTGGATCGATTCCTCACCATTACCATCAGGCACAGGCCTGATTTATTCGTGAATCTGGGATGCGCCTATACAAGGACAGACATCTCGTCAACACGGACGATGAGGGTTCCGGAAGGAAATGGGCAAGACCCGGTGGTTGCGTGATCCCCGAGGCTTATTCCATGTTATCCACCAGCCACTCAAGGTCAATCCCCCCTGTTTCAGCCCCGATAACGCAGAACATATTCGGGAAATCTGCCCGGGGAACGACTCTCACTTCCTTCAGACCCATAAAAAAACTGCCCGGTACGACCTTGCGTCGTACCGGGCTTTCCCTAGTGTCCTGAGATTTATCTGATTCTAGATCAGGGGCAGTACGAAGTCGCTTCACATTCTGCGCCTTCGATTGTTCCACAATCCGGCCACGGTGCACTCGGCGCCGGACCACTCAAGAGGCGGTAGCTGATCACGAAGATTGCGTCAGCAGCATCCATGAGTGAGTCGTCATTGGCGTCGCAAGCAACGAGACAGGTACTGGTGGGACCTCCCTGGAAGAGATCGTTAAGAATCCAGATTCCGTCGGCAATGTCGATCTTGTCATCGCCATTGCAGTTACCGCGAATGAACGGTACGTCAGGCGGAGCGTACTGAGGAAAGAGACTAACGCTTCCGTTAGTTTTCTCTGCCTCAATAGAGCCACCACCGACAACGACAACGTTAGCAACCGGAGGGCTACCAAGATTGTCACTCCAAGTAAGAGCGGTATCAGTTGGGTCTTCAAGACCAATAAGAGCGGAAGCGACAGAACTGTATCCAGCATTGAGCACAGCTGTCTCGGTCTCGAATGCGAGAGTGTTCCCGCCTGTAAAACTGTAAACCACCCCAATGGTCCAGCCATTGGCTAGAAGATTAATGCCCGCGAAGTCCGGATCGAAACCAAGATCAGCATTCCAATCGAGAGTTTCGATGGCTAGCAGCGAGTCGTCATGCTGCATGCCCATGGAGAATCCCTGAGTGTTGCTCGGGAATCCCGGATTATCCGGATTTTCTGCGATACTAGGACTGGCGGTGAAGGAGGCCTCACCTGTATTGCCGTCATAGTCGACATCGTATGCACCGGCTGTGTAGGCGAAAGGCGGAGGACCGGCAACAAGCTCGACGGTTCCACTCGTAGTTTCCGGCGAAACAGATGCTCCACCGACCACAACGATCGTCTCAACAGTCGGGCTACCAAGAGTGTTACAGAAGTCCACAGAAGTCGTGGTTCCTGGTGCGCCGATCAGGTCGTAAGAAGCAAGGTTCAACTCTGCTCCGATGGTTCCTGCCTCAAGGTTTGCACAACCAGTGAAACAGATAACCACGCCTATCGTGAAGCCTTCATTGGCGTCCACATTGATTTGATTAAAGTCCGGGGGAGAACCGTTCTTCACTACAAGAGTGGTTGCCCCGTCTTCGACCGCAGTCAAGGTCAAGGCCGCGCCATCATGACAGGCTCCGTAGGACCAACCCTGAATGTCTTCGCCATTATTATCGAGCAGAATCTGGAGATCTAAGGAAGAGCCTGGTGCTCCCGATCCACTGCTGACCGACATTTGGTAACTCTGCCCGAGTGCCGGGACGCTCAGAAGGAGCGCGAAGGCAAAGGGAAGAAACAACTTGAATGATTTCATTTTTTTACTCTGCTTTCTTGAAAAAGCTAACTTCATTTTCTGGGTTCCTGAAACTAACCGTTAGTTACATGCAGCCGGAAGGGCGCAATCGAGGGAGTCCTCAGTCGGATCTTCTCCGGAGCTGTAAGGCCCTGGATCCGGCGTCGGATTTCCGAAACTGAAAAGGAAGTTCAACAGGTAAACAGAGTCTGCGAGGTTGATGATTCCGTCGTCGTTAGAGTCACAGGAATCAAGGCATAGAGCGTTGTATCCTTGGAACTCAGTCGCGATCACCGTAGCGGCATCAGCAAGGTCAACTTTGGTGTCCGTGTTGCAGTCTCCACGAAGGAAGGCCGGAACAGGAATGATCTCGTAGTCAGCACCGATCAGGGCAAAGTCCTGAATCGACTGGTACTCAATCACAGCCATGTTGTTGATGTCGACCATACCGTTACCGTTAACACCGTTACAGAAGTCAATGCTGAAGGTGTCACCACAGATGGCTCCACCGTCGACCTCAGCGTCAACACAAGCAATCAACAGCGGCTCGGTCGTGGTCGGCAACTGCTGGTTCTCGAAGGGCGGCAAAGCGTCCATGAGAATACCGGCAACCAACTCGCGGCCATCACCGTCATTGTCGTCGTTGTCGATCTGGTAGTGAACAAATTCAGCACCCAGTTCTTCGGCGATAGAACCTTCGATGCTGAAGGTACCGTCGACGAGCTGCAAGTCGTCGTAACAGACGGCTAACTGCACACCCTGAATGTTGTCAGTGGGATCACTGTAGAAGAAGCAGAACTCGATCTCCTGGCCGGGGAATCCACTGCCACCATTGGTACCGGTTTGCGGGAAATCACGCTGTCCGATGTAGAAGGCGGTGTCGTTTACCGGAGGAGGAGGAGTCGGATTGATCGTCATGGTGCCGTTCTCCAGAGAAGGACTCAGGGAAATACCGGCGACAACGATCACGTTGTCGAGGGATGGACTTCCCAACTGACCGTCAACGAAATTCAGGGCAGTGGTCTGAGCCGGATCCGGATCGACGACATCGATCTGTGAAGAGTAAACGTAGGAAGCGATGTGGTTATCACTTCCAGCAGCAATGGTCTGGCCTTCGAATGGAGTCTCGAAGTCAAGAACGACTCCAAGGGTTCCACCGTTGGAGTAAAGCTCCGGAACAACAAGCTCAGCACCAGCTGACTGGGTCTCAGAGCCAAGGTCGATATCAACCAGGCTCAGAACCGCAGGATCATGTGTAATGGAAAGAACGAAACCCTGAGCGTCGCCGCTGGAGTTCGAAAGAAGAACCCGTGCAGGTC
Organism: Planctomycetota bacterium; assembly: GCA_002691835.1. The sequence goes on along the minus strand of NZJA01000150.1, from coordinate 3,169 downwards.
CGCTTCCATTTGCACTGATAGAACTGTCTTCGATCCTCATGCTGTCAGGCGGAGGAGGAAGCAGGGTCAGGAGACCGTCATTCAGACCCAGACCGGTGGAAGCGTCCACACTCTGGCCACCCTGAACGATCAGGTTGGAAAGAGGAGGATTATTCAACACACCGTCGGAGAATCCGATAGCGGAATCCGTAGGGGCCCCCACGAGGGTAAGGGGGGTCATGGTGAAAGCCGCAATCTCAAGCCCAGTGCCGGCAGGAATCTCCTGGCCGTCAAAGGGAGCCGTGGCATCCACAACAACTCCGAGGGTGAAGCCACCACTCAGGGTTTCGGGGACAACCAACTCAGCACCCACAGATTGAGTGGCAGATCCGGCTCCAACGTCACTGACGGACAGCAAGCTGTCGTCATACGTGATCGCAAGAACGAATCCCTGAACACCCGAATCTGCGTCCATTAGGACCGATAGGGTTTCAGGTGCCAAACCCGCTGTTTCACCATCACTGATGGTGAGAGCGTTCTGGGCAAATGATTGGGAACAAATAACGGTGAAAATCACCGCAAACAATGCGCTGTAGAGGCGCGAGAGACTGCGTTTCATCACTACTCTCCTCGTCTCGAAGGGACACATTCAGAGCTTCTTTGAGGACCGATAGAGACTTCCAACTCATCGACCCGCGCGGAAAGACTCCGAACAGGGGGAAAAAATTACAAAATGTTGAAACAAACCGGGACAGGAGAGGCCGGGCACTCGGGGGAGGCCAGGTTCACATGATCCCGGGGGACGATTGACTGAATGTCGTGCAAGAAGAGGAATGTGCAGGAGTAAACATCCTGCGATTGGGAATCATGAGATCCCCGTGCTGGTGCTTCAAAGTTACAGATCGTTGCGAAAACTGTCTACGGCGATTATGCGATCACTTGGGAATACCAAAGAAACATAAGCCTTCATAAGTATTGCGATAGAGGAATCTGCCTGCCGATTCAGCAATACTTTCCTAAATCAGGAAGTGATTACCGGGATCAACTCACGCTGTAAAACTGCTAACGGATAGAAGCCCAACAAAGCAGCGCTATACCGCTTCAGTATAGATTTGATTTTCCGGTACTTTTTCCCGAACCTGTTGAGATGGAAATTGAAAACAGGCCCAAGATCATTTCGATCCTGGGCCTGAATGTTCAAAAAATCAACGCGGATCTTATATCTGACCCATGAAGATTGATTTAGGGACAGTAATTTGTCTCATTACAGTTAGCACCTGACACGGCTCCACAATCAGGGAACGGTGCAGAAGGCATTGGACCATCGAGGAGACGGTAGCTGATGATGAAGATTGCGTCTCCAGCATCGTACTTGGCATCTTCGTTGGCATCACAGGAAGCAACACAGTTTGAAGCGGGGCCCTGAAGGAAAAGGTAGTTCAGGATCCAAATTCCGTCTGCAATGTTGACCTTGTTATCACCGTTACAGTTACCACGAACGAACGGAATATCGAAGATAGGCTCAAGGGTTACGCTTCCATCATTCAAAGTCGGAGAGATGGAGGACCCATTGACCACTACGACATTGTCGACCGGAGGGGAACCCAATGTGCTCGTCCAGGTTAAGGGCGTTTCGATCGTATCGGTCCCAGTCAATGCTCCTGCAACAGCGCTGTAGTCAACAGAAACGACATCCAGAACACTATCGAAGGCAAGAGTGTTTCCGCCAGTGAAACTGTAGACCACACCAATGGTCCACCCGTCGGCAAAAATTCCACCCTCTGCAAAATCTGCGTCGAAAGGAAGAGTGGCGTTCACTGCGGACGGCTCAAGGATCGAGCTGTCATTTGCCATTCCCATGGAAAAACCCTGGCTGGGATTCGGGAAATCAGCGCCGAGAGCACTGTTGTCAACCTCTTCAATGCTGAAGGCCACTGAGAAAGAGGCAGATCCAGTATTCCCGTCATAACTCACAGACTGATTGGGAGCAGTAAAGTTAAACTCGGGGTCGGGAATCGAGAAGGGCTCCAAAGTGATGCTTCCGTCCTCCAGCGCAGGGGCGATCGAGGCTCCGGCCACAACGACGACGTTTTCAACCGGAGGAGTTCCAAGGGAGTTACTCCAGGTAAGAGTCGTCTCTACATTGTCGACCGATCCGATCAGACCGCCAGCAACAGTGTCGTACTCAACTGAAACCACATCAATCGGAGTATCCAATGCAAGAGTATTGCCTCCAGTGAAGCTGTAGACCACACCAATGGTCCAACCGTCAGCCAGAGTATTCGCTTCTGCGAAGTCGGCAGAGAATGGCAACGTGGCCGTCACTGCAAGAGGAGTCAAGAGAGCAGAGTCATTGGCAAGCCCCATAGAAAATCCTTGGGTCGGATTCGGGAAAGGTGCACCCTGGGCAGAGTTATCGACCTCACTGGCACTGATCAGTGCGGTGAAAGCACCGATTCCTGTATTCCCATCAAAAGTCACCGACTCACTCGGAGCCGAGAATACATACTCGGGACCTGGAACTCCCACCACCTCAATGGACCCAGAGTTCAAAGTGGGAACCAAAGAAGAGCCATTCACCACAATCACAGTTTCAACCGGAGGAGATCCCAGAGTGTTACAAAAATCGATGGTTGTCGATCCTTCAGCATCTCCGGAGTATTCCATGGCGAGCAATTCAAAATCACTGACATCTCCGACCGAGGCACAGCCGGTAAAGCAGATCACCACTCCTTGGGTCGCACCTTCAGGGAAAACGTTAATCTGATTGAAATCTGGAGCGTCGCCATTCTTCGAAGTTTCTGTCCCAGAACCGCTGGTCGCATTAACAGTCGTCAAAAATGCGGTGTCGTTACAAATTCCCAAAGACCAACCCGCAATCAAATTGCCGGTATTGTCCATCGTCAGGGAAACGGTATCGGTTCCACCCAGAGAAACGGAGCCACTGCCAGCAGCAAAACTCGTGTCCTGAGCACTGACACTGTTCGCAGCAAGGCCCACCATTAGGGCCAGCAAAAAGACCGAAAAGTTACGAATCATGTTACACCTCTCACGCCGTCCCCCACCCGGGGGGAATATTACAGGGTCTGATAATCATCAATATCCGACGAATCTCATTCCGATTCGCCTGCAGTAAATTTTGAATCTGAGTGATCCCACAAAGTTCGAAGAACTTCGCTGGAATCGAGTC
>NZJA01000149.1 GCA_002691835.1 Planctomycetota bacterium | reverse complement strand
TTATGTATTCTATGGACATCTCCTTCGTTAATAAATATACGATCTCCTTTTGTTAATGCCAAGGGTAATCGATTATCTAATTGAACTTTCCATCCTTCACCTTCTAATACTTCAATCATTCTATCTTCTCGATCCGAATGCCATACTAAATCTAATGGATTGACATCTTTTGAAAACGTTCTAATATTACCTTTATTTGTGTATGGGTTCATCCTACCAGAAAGTATTCATGTTAGCACCTAAACCTAATTGACTTGCATATCTAGGTAATCTACAAGACCAGTAAGATGGCTTTGTTCTATCTGTTTTTTGAGAGCATTTATGTCTAGCAGCAAATGCTTTACGTGCTTTAGGATTTCTAATTTTAGCTCTTAAACCACCTGATCCAAATGATACTTTTTTAATTCTTTTAGTTTTAGGGTCCCTTACATAAACATAATATGCTTTAGAACCACCTCTTTTTGGTTTTCCAATTGGTGGATCTTTTTTCTTTTTCTTAGCCTTTTTCTTTTCGTCTAATTGCTCATCTTCATTTAATGATTCTCTCATTTCCATGTTATCTATTTCATCACGAACCCATTCTTTTTCGTTTGAACCTAATTGGTCATAGTCCATTCCAAATTCCATATTTGCAACATCATCATATATGTCCATTTGTTCATTTAATGATACTAAACTTGTTGGAATATAAGCATTAGTTCCATCACCAAATTCAACATGAACTCTTTTATCATTTTTATCTAAGATATAAACTTGTTCTCTTTCTCCTGCTTCAAAAGATTCAAAGTCATCATCATACCCTTCACCGGTATTCATTTTAACTTCATAATCATTTTTAAAAGTAATTATTGCTTTATTTTCATTAACACCTACTAAATCTCTTTTATTCCAAATTTTAGATTTGTTTTCGTCACTGCAATCTTTAAAATCACAATCAAATTCTTTATGTGCTATTAAGTCTAATCTATCTTCTTCTTCATGACTTAATTTTCTACCCTTATATTCAGTAGCTTCTCTTATCATAGGTAAATCTAAAGGTATAATCTGATTTTTATATAAATCAAATTCACCTAAATGTGTTTTCATTAACCCTTCATCTTCTTCACATAAATCAAGTACACCACGTGAATATAATTTTCTTGCTTCTTTAATCATAGATAAATGAGCATCAGAACCAATTCTGAATACATTTTCCATTAATGAGATGTTATTATCAATATGATAAGATAAGTTTTCAGATAATAAAGACTTAACTTTACCTTCCGTTAATAAAGGTCCTTTTGTTTCACAAGTATTACATCCACATTTACACATATCTTATTTTATTATAAATATTAACTTACTTTTTCTATGTTTTGAATTTCTATAGTACCCTGGGTATTGCCATTGTTTCTAGCATTAATAGCAACAGAATGTACTTCACCTCCTTTTTTAATTAAAAATTTTATCTTTAAACCACCAAATCCAGGAGTGTCTTCTATTGTAATAGGATCTAAATTATCATTAACATCATCAAATAAATCAATACTTTCACCTCTTTTAAAAGTTTCTACACTAGCAGGCTCACCACTTGATTTACCCTTTAACTTAAAGAATGTTGGATTTACTCCTGTTAAAGACAATGCAAAACCCGCTATTGAAACCACAGCATCATCTACTTGATCATTTGGGAACATTCTAAATAAGAATTCAATTGATTTTAAGGCAGCGTATTTACCTTGTGCTTTTTCGTCTGTTATATTTCCGTCTTTAAAGTCGTATAATATATTATTATTACTTCCAACTAAAGATTGTACTTTAGATCTTAAATCTTTAATACCTTCTCTAAATTCATCAGGGGTATAGTTTTGTTCTTCTTTACTTAAATTATAGTCAGACTTAACTTTAGTGTATTTTTGTAGTAAAGCCTTTGCTTTTCCACCTTGGGCTGCTTCTTGTTTTAATGAAATTGAAACAAAAGGAGCTTTCTCACCCCTTACGTTTGTTTTACTTCCCCATGAATCTACGAATAAATCATTTAAACCCTCTAAAGTTTTAACATTATCAAGATCAGCACCACCTAAATCAACAAACAGATCACCAGGGTTATGTTTATCTGAAGGATATCCTGATAGTTGTTGTCCTAATGATTTTGCTTGGGTAAATAATCCATCTCTAATTAGTTTTTCTCCGGGATATGCTTCTTTAATTGCTAAGGCTGATGAAAGAGGTTGGTTAATAAATTTAATATACTTAGTTTTACTACTATCTGTAGATTTTAAATAGGTTGCTACCTTATCAGAAGCCTTACCACTTTCTCCGGGTATACCTTTTTCTACAATTGGGATTAATTGATTAATCCTTTCATCATAGTTTTCTTTTGTAAAAGGAGTAGTAATATTAGACACATAAAATAAAGATACTAATGCTTCTTTAACATCCGTGTCTGCTGAATCTTCACCTGGAGTTCCTTTAACTATTAAGGTATAATCTTTCCCATTAAAATTAACTTTAGCACTACCTAGAGATGAACCTCCTTTTTCTTTTCTATAGTTAGATAAGGATTCTTCTTTATCCACTAAAGATTTAAGTTCATCATATACATCATTACGTAACTCTTTAGATTGATTACCTGTGTTTGGTATATCTGAAAATTTTAATTTAAGGGTGTTTTTACCTGAAGGTGTTAAGTTACCATAATTAGTAATGTTGGATTTTATAAGTGATATTAAGTCTTGATTTTCTAAAATAATAGATTCACCTAAAAATTCACTTAACAATGTCTCTAACAACAAAACATCCTGATCATTATTCATATCCGGATACCCTTTATCGAATTTGTAGGAAAATTTAGTAAAAAATTTATCAAATATATTCATTATGCTTCTACGTCTACATCAACATCTACTTCATCTTCGACTTCAGGTGCTGAATCGGTTTCACTTCCTTCTACTTCGGCTCCACTTTCTGGGCCATATTGTAATATACGAGCAATAGCTAAGGCAGCATATTCTTCTTCATCAAGATTTAATAAATAGTATTTCTTACCTTCTACTTGTGCTATCCAACTACGTGGAGTAAATTGAAGTAAGAAAAATTGTCCATTCAGTAATTTAATTCTGAATGTTGATGGACGAGGGGCAACCCAATCTATTCCTTCTAAGAATGAATCAAATTCATGGGTTAATAACGAAACTATTATATCTTTAAGTTCTGGGAATTTAGTTAGCTCATCATAAGCTTCAGCAGCATCATCTGCTTTACCTTTTTCATCTACCACTTGTAATGCTAGAGCTCTAATTTTTTCTCTTAGTTCAGCTGCAGTCATTATTTTTTCTGTTTTGATAAAAATGACGCTAAAGCCATTTGTTTTATTTTTTCTAATGATTTACCTTTAAATTGTTTAGCATCAGATTTTTTAAAATCATCTATATGATCTTCTACTGATGATTTTTTAGTTAATTTTTCTTTAACTATAGCAGATATTTTTTCATCTATAGTACCTGATGTACGCCCTCTAGCACCATAAAAATCTGATTGTGCTTTAGCTTCTCTTTCAAGACCACTCATTGTATGATCAACTGCTCTTTTTAACCCATCAATTGAAATATCAACTGGTGTGTAATTTCCATCTGTAAAATAAGAATCTATTCCAACTGCTCCTGATTGGCCTGCTTCTCTCATTCCTGCTAAGACAGCTTCTTCTTGATCAATTTTATAACCACCCATCTGGCTGATCATAAATTCATCATTATCTTTATTATGTTGGAATATTACAGTTTGTGGATATCTTCCATTATTGTTTGTTACAATATATGATAAAAAACCTGGGTTATTTCTAACTTCACCTCGTTCTTTTACTATGTATCCTTTTTTAGAAAAATAATCAAATAAAGAACCACCATCCATTACTTCAGTTAATGATTCATTCATATCATAATCACGGAGTTGTTTACTAATTTTGTATAAACGACTTTCTAATTTATTTAATTGATTACCATAATAATCAGCTATTTCTCCTCCTTCTGGTTCTGCTTCTTGCTCCATATCTCTATATAACTGATTGATTTCATCTTGGATTTCAGCTTTCATACCTCTTAGAGTTAAAACTTCATCAAAATCAAGTCTTTCATTAACAAATACATCACCATCATCATCAATTTCAAATCCTTCTTCTTCTAATCTATCAATGAAGCTACCTAAAGTAACATCATATCTATTAGCTGAGTATACATTATTAAAGGCGCCATAAGCGTCTAATCTTGATAATTCATTTGGAAAATATTGTCTAACAACTTCTCTAGCTTCTTCACCTGCTCTTTCGATGTTATCAGCTGCGTCTCTAAGATCTACGACTGCTTGTTCTAATTCAAGTCCTAAAGAACCTTCAACATCTTCACCCATTACTTTTTCATCTGGGTCTCCTTCAAGATCTGCTCCTGATGGATCATTGTCTTCTTTTACTCTTCTTACAATTTCATCATATGCTCTGCCTATATCACCTTTATATAGTCTAGTAACTATTTCTTTACCTAAGTGTTCTAATTCATCTTGAGTTAATGAATGACGTCTACCTGAATTTTCTATGTAGAATTGACCTATGTCAGTATAATCAGCCCAATTATCTTTATTTTGAGGGGTTGCATCTTCTTTGGTAAGAGATTGCTGTATAAGTTCTTTGATTCTATCTTTATTCATGTTTTCAACTTTAGATTTAGCCTTCTTTGTTGCAATTCCATACATTACTTGTTCTGCATCCTTACCGTACTTTTTAACTAAATTACGTTTATTTTTCAATAAACCTTGAAGGACAACTTCGCGTGATTCTAGTTCTCTTTCCGTAAGTTTGCGTTCGTTAAGCATGTATTAATCAGAATTTCTTCCAACTACATATTCTCTAGTGAAAAATGTAATTGTATTTCCAATTTGATCAGCTAATTTATCATTTCCTAAAGCGTCTGCAGCATCCATTGCAGCTTTTAAAGAATCTTGTACTATTTCTTCTTCTGGAGATAATCCTACTTCAACCTTTGCTTTAACAGCTGGTTTTACGATATCAATTTCATCTCCTTCAGCATCAACATCTACTGTATCTTGAACATCTACATCAACGTCTGCTTCTACATCATCTTCGATGTCAACATCTACGTCTTCTTCAGCTTCATTATATAATCCGGCATGGTATTGTGAACCTGCTTCGTCAGCTTGGAAACCATCTTCAGCTAGTGATAATTCAGCTAATATAGTTTCTTTGATTTTAGCTTTTAATTCAGATACACTCATTTTAGAAGATTCTGACATAGCTTTTACGTCATCTTCTTCATATTTTTTACCGTATCCTTCTTCTACTTCAATCTCTTCTTTGTTGATTTTGTTTTTACCTGGTCCTTTAGCTTTACCTTTTGCTTCAGCATCACGTTTACCAAACTTACCATAAGAATCATCTCTACGATCTTTCATAGATTGTTTCTTATCTTTTTCAGCACCTTTACGAGCACCTAGAGATTCGTCTTCTCTATCGTCGTATCCTTGCTTTTTCATTTCGTTAACGTCTTTAGGTTCGTCAGATTTCAATTTAGCTAATTTTTTCTCATCAGCTTTAATGTCTTTTTCTAAAGATTTGATGTGGTCTCTATTATCTCTAATAGCTCCTTCCATACGTTTTTGCTCTTCTTTATTACCTTTTTTAGAGTCTTCTTTTTTCTCATCAAGTTGGCTAAAATCTTTGTTGATTCTTCCTTCTTTAAGGTATTTTTTGTAATCAAAGTTGTCCATTATGTATATTTTTATTTATAAATATTAATTCCTTCTGTTAGAACTACCTCCTCGTGAAACATTACTGCCTCTACTTACAGAACTTGATGTTCTTGTAGTAGTGGCGCTATTGTTTGACGACGGTCTAGTATAAATATTAGAAGAGTTATTATTATTAATCTCTGGTCTACCATATCCTCTAATAGGTTTGGAGTTATTATTAACTCTTGGTTTACTATTATTGTTTATGTTAGGATTATTTGGATTATTGTAAACTCTAATAGGTTTATTATTTATTTTTACACGAAGTTCATTAGCAATCCTATCAACATTATTCTGGTCAACATTAACTCTTGGTCTGTTTCTATTAACAACAACTCTATTTTCTATATTATTAGAACCTCTTCTACCATTAATATAAGCTGTATTAGGTCTGTTTCTGTGTTGCCAAGCATAATTATTCATTTCTTGTCTCCATCCCCAATTATTCCAACCCCAACTATTCCATCCATAGTAATGGTTATTCCAACCCCAATAAGGTCTATTCCAACTATACCAATTATTATAACCAAAATTTGAATATGGATAACCCCAAACCCAATCATTCCACATCATATCTCGATTCCAATAATAATTGTAACTCCAATATCTATTACTCCAATTATAATTGTAACCTAAAATACGATTATTCCAATCAAATGATCTAGGTTGACTTAAAGCATACTGAGCAAAATCATATCTAAATTGGAAATCAGTTCTTAATTTCCATTGTAGTTGTCTGTAACTTAATGTATCTATTTGTACACCAGCTGGGACTTCTAAAACTGTATCATAAATAGGATCATGTCCTACGGTGCTTACATGATAAGTTGTTGAGCACCCCGTTAATAATAATCCTAATAATAATAATACTTTTTTCATATTTTCTAGTTTTCTTTAGACCATGGTTTTGTAGTTATAGTTACTGTATTTGTTGTGTTGGTCTGAACACCTGAAGGTAATTTCCATTCAGTTGCGTATACCCAATTTGTACCTTCATAATGAACATCTACCGTTGGATATCCTTTATTACATACATTATCACAATATACACGAGCTATATGACCATCATATCCATATTGCATTCCAAAAGTACCATTTGCTGGGTTAGGATTTTCTACACTTTTTGGAGGCATAGGATAAACATTAATGTGATCTGAATCAACTTCATTAGAAGATAATTCAACTTTTTCTCCTGCTTTTACTACACCTTTAGTTGATCCTGTCATAGCCCAACTTTGTTCCCATCTCATATCTTGATCTGTATTGTTAATTACTGTTAAAGTAAATTTAGCAGGTGAAGTTTCTACTTTTTCTGCTTTTTTGTTTTTACATCCTACAATTAGGAACATTGATACTAAGAATAATAAAATTGTTTTTTTCATTTTTTTGATTTTTAATTATTTACTAAATTCAGCCTTTTTTGTGTTTTTCACAAATTGCTTTCCCTTTTTACTACCCCTAACTTTTTTAGCAACTGTTGCTTTACGCTGTGCTTTTGTTAGTGACTGTGCTTTTTTCTTAGGTAAACATCTAGTAGTGGCTTTACCTTTTTTCATTGTACCACATTTACCAGATATATTACCTGATGTATTAATTCTTACCCAATCTTCTTTTTTAAACCAATCGCGTAAGGATTCTTGTATTCTTTCTGTTATTTTATCTTGTACCATTATGCTGCTGCTGATGCTATATCTTTTAATAATGATGATAAATCTTTACCTTTTAAAGCTGCTTTTAGTCCACTTATTGTTCCAGCTGATATATTACCTTTACTTAAATTTTGTAGTGCACCACCACCTGCTTTTAATCCTAAACCTAATATTAATAAAGCATATAAGCTATTAGTAACTAAGGATTTTGTTTTTTCATCTTTAGTAAATAATCCAACTACCCTTTTAATTGGACCTTTAAAATCATTTTCTAATTTATGAGTAAAACTTTCTATTTTTTTAGCAGCTGCTTCCCCTTTACCAAAATTATATTTTTTAAATATTTTACCAGCATACTTAGCTAAAATATTAGTTAAGGTAGTACCCGCTAATACTGTTGATAAAACAGAAATGGGATCAACTACCTCATTTAATTCGTCTTTTTTATCTTCTAACTTATCTTCAACTGCGTTCGCTAATTCCTTAGCTAAAGAATCTATTTCAAAATTTTCTTCTAAGTATGATTCGTTAGTTTTTTTCTTTTTTCTACCACTTATTTGACCTTTACATACTTTAACAGCACGACCAGATAAGTAAGCAGATGATTTTTCACCAGCAGCCATTCTTCGCTTTCTATAAGCTTCGCCTTTTTTACAAAGTTTTTCTTTAACTAATTTTTCTATTCTATCCATTAGCTTACATCCATTGAATCGTCATGATCTAATTCGATTCCTATATTATCAAATACTGGTTCTAAATCTCTGTAGTAATTAAAATCATAGGTTCTACCACCAAAATCATCATTTACTTGAACTCCTAATTTTTTGGCTACATAACGAATATCGTCACTATTAAATCTTCTTTCTCCTCTATAATCATCTTCATCTTTAACTGTTAATTCGTCACCATTTTCATCTAAGACTTTTATTTTATATAAACGTCCAAAATCTGTATACCAAAAATCAATTTTTTTAATTAATGGGATAAGGCCATCAATATACATTTCAATTTCCTTACGGATTTCTTCATGTAGCTGATTTAGCTTCCAAGCGTGATGGTCAAAATTGTCTTTCATTACTTTTATTTTATTATAAATATGTAAAATTATTTTTTAAGTGACTCTAGGTATTCAACTGTTTCTTTTACATACTCATCTACTCTTTCAACATTTAATTTACCATGCCACGTTTCTACATCACCTTGTTCAGTAACATGGCCATTATTTGATTCATTTAGTTTAGATTCTACAAAATCTTTAAAATCCTGAATTCTATTATCTATTACTTTATTATTGATATTATTAAAGTATTCTTCATATTTACCTTCTGCTTTTAATTTATCTTCAAATTTAGCATAGCAATTTAAACAGAATTTGTAGGTATTATAATAGGGCTTATCTACCCTTTGATCCATTATTTTTTTACATTTAGGACAAAATAAAGGCATTACATGAGCTTTTTTAGCTTTGTCTAATTTAGTAATATTTTGTTTTATACCATCTCTAATAGTCCAAGTACGACCATCTCTGGATTCCCAAATATCTCCTTCTTTATATTGTTCATCAGGTGGTGTATAACCTACTGATTCTCTTGTTTTTTCTCCATATTTACCCTGAACAAGATTACGGATTCTTTCAACATCTTTCTTTTGAAATTCTTTTTTTAGTTGGGTCATAAACCTAATTTTTTCAAATCATTAATTACTTGATCAGCATTTTGGTAGAAAATCCCTGTACCACCTGCTGCGTTCCAGTTATCAATTGTACTACCTTTATCATCAATTAAAATATCAAATTTTGTTAAATTTGGTTTAACTGTGTGTTTTTGTTTAGCCGATCTATATGTTACTTTTGGCTTCGTTGAATATAATGTACCAACTTTATCTTTAACCCACAAGCCTTTTCCAATAATACTTTGTTTTTTAATAGAAGGTGCAGTTAACATCTCAAATGGATGTTGTTCTACAAATTTAACTAATTTTTCTGCACCAGGCATTAATTCAATACCTCTCCAAAATGCTACTTTATGTTTTTCATCAATTAAATCCCAAAAAGCATTTAAATCATTTTTTTCAATATATGCTTGAGGCATCATACCTGATAAATCTTCAAATCGTTTATCAAAGTCAGCTACTACACCATCCATATCTAAATAAATGTAGTAATTTTCATCTTCAGCTATTTCAAATATTGCTTCAGCTAATCCAAAAGGATCTTTATTAGTCCAACTCCTAAATGCAATATTTCCTTCTTCATATGCTTCACGTTCTATTTGTTCTAAATAGTCATCTTCATTAACATTATCGGTATTAATGTTTTCTAATCTATTTTCATGGTTTTGGTGAACGTGTATTAATTCATGCGCATATGAACGTAATATATCCTTGGGATGTCTACCTAACGTATATAGTACAACTTCATTATTGTTGGGGTCATAATACGCGGTTTTACCGAAAAAGTTATCTGCGTTTTTAAAATCAGTGTGGATAAATTTAACTTTAGGATAGGGTTTTAATTTCAACCCATCATTTTCCATACTTGTAGTTAATGATTTAATCAAAGGATTAAAATCAAAATTAATTGGATCTAATACTTCTTTTAATATTTTTTGTTCATTTACTACATCATTAACATACCCAAAAATTTCTTCTGCTTCTTCATCTGTTATTTCTTTTGGTAATAGTGGTCTTAATTTTTCCGATGATACTTTAGCTGCATTTCTAGCTGCAGTACCTGATGCCCCACTTTTTGTTACTGTAGTACCAACTCTTAAATTAGGATATTTATCTATTGAAGTTGTTCTTTTTGCTATATCAGCAAAATCATCTTCATTACCTTCTCTGGCTCCAAGTATGAATATTACATTTTCATCTGGGTGTTCTTTAGCATAATTATATACTGCTTGAATAGGTGGTTTAGCACTTAATTTTACTTCTACATTAATAGGTAAATATTGTTTATAAATATCCCAAATTAATAATGCTTCTTCTGGGGTTACACCATCTCTTTCTTTACCACCAATTAAGATAATAAATTTATCTATATCAGGGTTTTTTTCTATTGCTTGTTTTACAACTTGGAAATGACCATTTGTAGGAGGTTTAAAACCACCTCCATATACCGCTACCGTTCTTTTTTCGTCTTCGGGTAATAGTCCTTTTATAATTTCGTTAACTAAACTCATTATTTATTTAAAAATTTTGAAATTGCTCTTTGTGCTTCTTCTCTTGAAATTGAATTATCAATTATATCTTTAACGCCCTGATCTGATAGTAATTTTCTTATTTGGCTATTAACTTTTTCTTTTTGTTTAGCTGCATATGCTGCTCTAGCTGGTGATTTAGGTTTTGTGTTTTTAGGAGAATAAGGTTTTAAATATTTATCTACTATTGCATCTAAATCTTCTAATTTTTCATCTTCTAAAGTATTAGCAACTGATATAAAATTGTCATCACCAAATAAATTTCTATATGGACCGTAGTTTTGGGTCACATTATTCCATGTTTTTAACACGATTGCAGGCGCTAAACTTCTATCTTTACCATCTGATGCCTGAAATCTAAGCTCGTTTTGTTTTAACGATCTTTCTAAATCAGTATAAACATAAAGCATAAATACTTCATACCCTACTTTTTTTAATTCATTTACTAACTCTTCGGTTTTTTTGTAAGATGCTGCTGTACCATCTAGTATAAATGATTCTTTACCTGCTATTGTAGCTGCTACTTTACCTTTAAATTCTTTATTAGCATCTGCCATTGCTATTGCCTGTTTACTTCTTTCTTCAGGTCCAGCATTTTTTAAATCTAAAGATACATTTGCTTTTTTTAGATTTTGAATATAAGTATTATCTATATTTAATACTTTAAATCCTCCGATATTTAAACCTTTTAAAACATATCCTTTACCAGCACCAGGAGCACCAGCTAATATAATTGCTTTTGGTTTATCTTGACCACCAATTGCCCCAGCATTTACTCCTGCGGCATTGGTTACTTCTTTTAGTAAGTTATTTAGTTCTATCATATATTATAAATATCGAAGTTTAAATCATGTTCATCTTCTTTAAAAACTCTAATTCTTCTTTAGTTACATCCATAACATTTTTCTGCATTATTTCTTGAGCGCGTTTATATTCTTGCTCTTCCCAATAAATTTCTTCACTACTCATCATACTAAAATAATTTTTCAAAAAGTTTATCAATATCTTCTTTTGATTGCCATCCTAATGGATCATTATCTCCAACCATTACTTCAAAACTTCCAGCATCTTCAATGCTATCACATATAGCTCTGTTACCAGCTCTAGAGGTACTGTACATACCTTCTCCACATACTATAGAAATACGAGTACCATCATCTGTGAATACTTGAGAAATAATTCCTTTTACAACTGGGTGTTTAATAAAACCTAAATTTTTGAATTTCATGACCTTTATTTTTAATTATTATCCTTATTTACCCTGTAAATATACGACCCCTTCCTCGGGTAGCCAAATTTTATCGCATAAAAAGCCCGAAACGTCTTCCGGGCTTATGTTGTTAAGTTGTAGATTGAAACCGCATGCATTTAAGATTAGCGGATGGTGTTTTACACTCATGGGATCTTTTACCTGGACTACTCCCTACCAGCTTTGACCTTAACTAACTTGGTGTGAATATACGACCCCTATTTCAGGTATCCTAATTCTTCCACAAGAGTCTTATATAAACTATGGCTAGTTATTTTAACATCAATATTAGGATTTATTTTTAGAATTGATTCTTTTACACAATCTAAATTATTACTATCCATGTCTTTTTCAATTAAAATATCACTTTTAAAAAAAGGTACAAGATCACTATAGTGGTCTGATAATACGCGTTCACAACTAGAACTTTGGATTAGATAAATAACATCCCCATTTTTTATATCATGGATGATGTTATTATATCTTTTTAAGTATTTCTTTTTAGTAGTTGATAGTTTATCTTCTCGCTCATGAATAAACATCATTTTATATGTTTTATCCCATATTTGTTTACCTTCAAATAAACCACTATTTACTATTTCAACATCATCAAATATGTCATCTAGTCCATTATCTAAAATATAGGATACAGTTTTATAAGAATTACCACTCCAATCAAAAGGATAATTTCTTACCCTTAATTTTGCTTCATTTGCAGCATAAGCTGCTGTGCATACTTTACCTACTGGAAAATATACTATTCTCACACTGATCTTTTTACTGTTGTTTTAAAACTTTGTGTAGCTGGTTTATGTTTGGGGTTTTCGATATCAAATATGCTTTTTACTGCTTTATAAATATCTATATTTTCTTCTTGAGTTCTTGGTGACTCATATACTTCCCAATTTTTACCTTTTAATCTAGTACCTGATCTATCAGCTCCTCTAGATTTTGATTTTAACCATAATACACCTACACGATCAGCTGTTTTACCAAAACATTCTTTATAACATTGAGCATAAGCTGCACCCTGCAGATCATAAGTTGTTTGTAAATGGTTACTAGTTTTAAAATCAATAACCCACAATTCACCATCAATTTCACAAATTAAATCACAAGTACCAGCGACTTTAAGTTCTTCACTAAATAAATGTACTTCAGTTTCAATTAATGTTGGGTTATGTGTTTCCCAAAAGTCAACAAAACGTAAAAACATTTGCCATACATTAGGATCCATTTTTGGGTAACCACTATCATTAAGATAAGTTAATTCCGCTCCTGTAAAATACTCTTCAATCATTTCGTGCACCTTAGTACCTTCTTCTGATGCCTTCTTAACAATCCAATCTGCACTATGTCCTACCTTTTTTAGCCAGTCTTGAAAATACTTGCCTTTTGGATAACAATTTAAAACATAAGTAATAGATGGATAATATTCACCATTACGTCTGTAATACCTTGAATCTGGTAAGGTAATTTGTTTGTGATCGTCTGAGATCTCTAGAATTCTGTTATAAGATTTCTTTATCATATAGATAGTTTTTGTTCCATTAAATTATAATAGGTTAAAGGAACTGTTTTTTGAATCAGTTTTGTGAAATTTTTAAAACCCATTTCGCTCGGATCCTTATCTTGTAAATCTACAAGATAGACTTCTTTACCTTCTGCCATTAATTTTTCGCAGAATTTTAAAGCTTGTTTAATTGCATCCCTATCTAACGCAATATAAATTTTGTCTACTACTGAAGTAACTATTTTTTTCATTAAATTACTCTGTATGTTTTTACCTAATAAAGGTATTGCATTTCTTTTTATAGCCATAGCATCAAATAATCCTTCACATAATATAATTGGTAAATTCCAATTAATAAAATGTTCGTTAGGAATTATATCTCTTGATACTTGGGGATTCCTATATTTTACAAACGCATCCTTTTCAAATGAACGGGCGGTATAATAATTTATACTTCCATCTTTATCATAAGTTGGTAATATAATCATATTTTTATATAAACCTTCTTCACAATAACCAATATTATATTTACTAATATCCGTCATACTAATGTCACGTCTTTTTAAATACGCTAAGGCATGGCGTTTAATAATACTGTTGTTATCTGACTGGTCTAAACGCATATATTCGCTAGGTAATTTTAGTACATTTACCACTTTTTCTTTAGTAGTATATGTAACATCTTTTACATAAGTTTTTGCTTCAGTTATCTTATCTTGTGATGCACCTGCTTTTCTTAATAATTGTAATATTGATTTACCTTTTTTATCACATACCCAACAATGCCAAGGATTATTACCTTCTTTATTTTCAGTAAAATTAATTTCTAATTTAGGTTTATGATGATTACAGTGAGGGCATGTATATGCCATATTACCACGGGCAGTTTGCTTGCCTGTGCCTAATACGGAATTTACTAAAGTAACTAATAACTGATTTACCATAACGATATAATATACGTTAATGTATTTTAATTTCCAAAGGATCTTCATATTCAATATCCTCTAAATCTTTAGTAAAAAATTTACCTAGAATATTATCATTGAAAAATTCATCCGGTCTTTCTAGTACCTGATAGATCATTTGATATTTTAATTCAAAATATGTTAATGATTTTTTATTAGGTACACATTTTAGTATAGTACGTTCAAATTCGTCTTTTTTTCCTTCAAGTAACAATTTTTTAATATCTTTTTGGGAACCATAATAATTTTTCCAATCCGATTCTTTAATTGCTATTTTATATGAAGGGCGACGACCAACTACTCCTGTTAGAGCAGCTAGTTCTTTTTTCCCAAGTTTTACTTTTTTAGTAAATTGTAAAACTTTTTTTCCGATATATGATTTCCCTGAAGGTATGTGTTTATTTATATAAACGAATCCATAAGTGTTTTCTGGGAACTGAGTGATATCGACCATTTTGTTTCCTTGATAGGTCCNACTCATAGTATTTGTTTTAGTTAATTTAAGNTAACGTAACGTTAATAAATATTAATTTTTATTATTTANCATATAATTTTTGGCAAATAATACTCTTTTTCCAATATCAATATTTACATTATTGACATATTTAGGATGAACCCACCAATCCTCATATGGGCTATTTTCATCAGGAGAAATATTTTCTGCTACTAAAACGTAACCTGCTTCAGTAAGTAATTGTTGAGATTTGTTTCTATAACTCTTAGTACTATCACAATAATAATCATGTTCATATGTGATAACCCCAAATTCTAATTTATCAAATGGAATTTTTTCTAATGTTCTATATGTGTTATATGCAGGATCAACATCTAATTGTAAGTAATCTATTTGACGAGTTCCAATATAATTATCTGCAATATCTAAATAGTCAGCTGATAATGAATTTTGATTTAAAATTGTATCAAGACTTCTGTGTTTCTTCCATTCCTTTATAAATTCATTAGATATATCTAAAGATGCTCCTTTCCATCCCCACTGTGTAAGTAAAAGTGTATTATTACCATATGTAGGATGTCCTGCTCCTATTTCTAAATAAGTACCATTTTTCTTTCCATTTAAAGCAGTTAAGGCAAATAAATCTTGATAACATTGTGAGTAATTTTCTTCAACTAAATTCGCACCTTTAAATTTTTTAGATAATGTTTTATATTGTGTTTTTTTAAAAGGTAATAAATCATGCCATGTTGGTGATGGAGGTCTTTCTTTAATTAAATCAAAGTTAATACAATTATTTATAACAAGTTCTCTATGATTTTCATCTACATAAGGATCATTATATAATTCTAACCATAATTTATGTGATTTATCTCTTTGACCTATATACCAACACACAAATGCCTTTTGAAATTTTAATTCCCAATCACCTTTATAACCAACATCATAAGGTAAAGGTTCTTTTCCTATATATTGTAAACCTAAATCAGCATATAAGTTAGCAGTTTTCCAATCCTTTCTGCTACTATACCATTTACATAAAAATAAATAACCTTCAGGTCTAGTAGGTAAATAAGCTATAGCTGTTTCTAATTGACCCTTTTCATAATTTGCTCTACGTGTAGTTCTATTTAATTGGAGCCATGTTTTTAAAATACCATTATAAGCTAATAATGGGTCTGTATCATGAGTTAATTCTGATGCTCTTAAAAAGTAAGATAATGCAGCTGCTCCTTGGCCTATGTTTTCATATTCTTGACCTAATTCAGCATTTATATAAGGATCTAAAGGATCCTGAATGTATTTATGTAAATATTCTTTTAGTCTTTTCATTATAGTCCGTTATTTGTCCATGATCTTCTATTTAACCAACCTAATTTATCTAGTAATTTAGTAGGCATTTTTAATGCATAAGCAGCATTATCTTGATAACCATATGTAATAATAAAATTATCATCTTTTAAAGCTAAACCACAAGCGAATTCAATTTTAGCTGCCATAAATTTGAATGGTTCTGATACTGCTTCTAGATTCCAATCTTTATCCCATATAACAAACCTATGATAATAGTGAGCGTCTTTATGTTGTCCTGGGTTGTGATAAAAATCTACTTCATGCGTTACACATATTCTACTTCCATTTTTCCAAGGTATAACTTGTGACCCTCCTCTTAATTCAAAAGGAACTTCAGCATTATATTCTTTTGTTATAACAATTTCACTTGTTTTATTAACTGGGTCTATTTTAGCTATTTCTAAATTATTTGTCCATTTAATAAAATGCATTGGCATATCTAATATAGGCATCCAATTTTTTTCTAAATAAGTTGGTGAGGGTGGTTCAATTCTATCTCTAGTTACTTCTTCACATACATTACCCTTCCAATTTACCTCACATAATTCCATTCTACCTTCACCATCAGGTTTTACATCACGTCTTACACCACAAGCATATAGTATATCATTCCATCTAAATACTCTAACATCTTCTAACCCAATAAAAGTCCATACGGGTTTAATGTCATGTTTTGAAGTATCAATTTTTTGGTGTGTTTTTACTTCTAAAGTATCAGGATCTAATTTACATAAATAATTTCCTGTTCTTAATACTATATCATCTTCAGGATTTAAATAAGCTAAACAGCCCCAAACACAATAAAAGTTTTGGTTAAATTCACTATGATATAAAGAATAATGTACGTGTCTAATATTAGCTATAATATCATCATTATCATCTATAAAAACCGATACATTACATAAACCTGTACCATCAGTTAATTCTCCTGGGATAATAAGTGGTGCTATAGAACCACCATTATCTATTACTAATTTTGCTAAATTATCTATCATATATTATTTATAATGTCCTCCACCTAACCATAATACGAAAGATTTTCTGGTTCCCCTAGTAACTGGTGTAACTCTGTGCATCATATAAGAAGGGAATAAAAATACACAACCAGCGTTTCTTTCAGCTTGTATAAAAGGACCATTCATACTTCCACCTCTAAATAATTCTAAATTACCACCTTCATATTCATCTGGTTCTGATAGTTGAACTGTAATAGATACTTTTCTTAATGATAATTCTCTTGGACCTATATCAGCATGCCAATCATAATGACCAGCAGGTGCATGATATTCTGTATATTGAATTTGTTCTGGGATTTGGTGTAAATCGAATTTCCAAAGTGAATTATTAGCTTCTATGGCCATATTTGCTAATTTTTCATATAACCAAAACCAATCACTATTTTGAGGAATCCACTTAATATTAGATTTTCTATTTGTATCTTTATCACCGGCAGCGGTTGATGCTATATGCCAAGGTAAATTTTTAATATTTTTAGATATTTTTTTTAACTCATCTTTACTAAATCCTTCTTTGTAATAAAAGTAATTTTGTGAATCTGTTTGTTCTTGTTCAAATGTATAGTTTAAGTTCATTATAAATCTTTTATATTAAATATATTTGCAGTTTTTGTGTATGGAATATTATCCAACGGTTCTTGTAAATTGTAACCACTATAACAATTCATATCTGTATGTAATTCATAAGGGTTAGCTTTAATGTTCTCATGAATTTCATAACCTAAAACATCAGGGTTTGTTGTTACCCAACATACAGTAGATGGTAATTCTAAAGCTGCTGCCATATGTTGTGCAAAACTATCTATTAATATCCTTTTATCTGCCTGTTGTAGTAATGAAATTATACCTCGTAAGTTAAATTCTGCTGGTATTGCTCCTTCAAATGTTTGAGGTTGACTAGAGTGTTTGATATAGTAAATAGTATAGTCATCTTTATATTTTTCTATTAGTTTTTTAGTTAATATTAATGGTAAATCTCTTGACCAATTATAATATAAAGGTTTTGTATAATAACTAATTAGTTGAATATGTTCATTTTTTGCTAATGCCCCACCATGAGGATGGATTACTAATATAGGTTTTTTATTTACTAGCTTTACAGGGGTATTTTTTTCTTCTTCACTAAAATATAATTTAGGTTTTTCACCATTATATTCTAAATCATACATTTTGGCCCAAATTTCATATATACTACCTTTACTACTTATGTAATCGGGTTCATTATAGACCTCCTTTACTAATATTAAACAATTATCTAAATTATTATGTACATATTTATCTAAAATATCAACTCTCCCTTCAAAATCAGTTAATATATCTAAGTGTGGATTATTAAAGAATATATCTTTAGCATCTGATATTACTATTATTTTATCGTTAGGATATTTCTTTCTAAGTAATTCAAGTATTACAGTTGCAATAATATTTTTACCTACCCCACCATTTACTTCAAAAATTATATTCATACTTGTATATTAAAATTAATTACTGCTCTATGTTTTTTACCATAAAATGGTTCTACTGAATGTACAATATCATGTGGCCAAATTAAGAGCATTCCTGCTTTTGGTCTAACAAAATGTTTTTCTCCTCTAATATGAAAAGCAAATACACCACTATAAGGGTGATCTTTAATTGGTTCACCATCGCTTAAATAATATCCACCTGAGTACATATTGGGTCTTTCTTCATTAAATTGCCATCTATTATGATTATGAGCATTATGTCCTCTACCTTCAGTTGGTTCATAATATTGTAGCCAACTTTCAGTTATTATTGGTTCTTTTGTTGTAGCTATTAATTCTTTAAAACCATTTTTAATTCTCCTATTAATAACCTCTACATCGGAATTTTCTGCTTCTAAAAAATCATTAGGGTTAACATAAAACCTACTTCCAATAGGTTGTAATTCATGTTTTTCTACCCATTCATCTTGTTTATCATAATTTACTTCATAATTAGATTGTCTTTCATAATCGTACTGCCCAGGCAACTCTTGACCCATTCTTCTTTGCTCAGCATCTAATATATTTAAGCCAAATTGGTATGTTCTATTAGTTACAATATCATCTTCATATATCCTTTTATAAACAGGAATAGGTGCTAAGTTAAATATATTTTCCTTACTCGTCGGATGAAATATCATAGTTTTCTATTGTTGTAATGTCAGAGTCTTCACCTGGGTTATGTCCAAAATACGAAATTTTTGCCTGGTCTCCACGGAAATCTTTGGATTTTCTTAAATCCCAAAATGCCCAATCTAAACCTCGTCTTAGTTTAGAAACATTTTCTACATAATCAATCATTTTTTTAGCACCTTCAGGCCACACAATATAAGCTGCTACACTAGGTTCATTTGGAATAAACCAAAAAGCATCTAAATCATTTACTGATGCTAATGTTTCAAAATAGTTTTCTGGTGCTTTTTCGTCTTCATTTAAGAATACATCATCTTCAAAAATAAAAAATGGTAAGTCTTGTTTTGAACATTCATCTAATAAATTTAAATGAGTATATTGAGCACAAACTAAAGATGGAATGTGTATTCCATATTTTTCGTAATCATTACCTTTAATAAATTCTTTATCAAATTCTGTTAATTTATATGTTTCTCCATCTAATCCATTACAAAATTCAAAATCTATATGTTGGAACATATGAGATATTTTTTTACGTCTGTCTTCACGTTTTGGAAGAGATATTACTTTTAATTTATACATGCTCTAAATAGGGTTTATAGTTAATTTTATTTTTTATATATTTGTTAAATCTTTTTTGTGTTACTGATATGGTATAATTTTGATATTTTAATTCTTCATCTGATACACCTAATACATAATCAGGTTGGTATTCATTTATATATTCTTCTAGTGAGCAATTAGCATATTTCCACATTGCAAATTCTTCTACTAATCCTTTTATATCATTTTCTTCTACTATTTTAAGTAAATCTTTACCTAAATCTTTATTTCTAGAATAAACACAACCAAAGTTAGGAATAATTAAAGCATCTTGCCATACCCAATGATAATGTTGTATTTGTGATTCTAATGTTGACAAATCATCAATTAAACTAAAATAAGTTTCATCATAATGTAAAATTGGGTGATGGTCAGGTATTGCTTCTAATAATGCAAACATAGGTTCTTTATAATGAGCATATAAAGGAATTTGAGTTTCTTTTTGTCTTAGTAAATTATAGAAATCTTTATCTAATGGTTTTAAAATAAGACAATCCCAATCTAACATTAATACTTCTTCCCAATGTTTTAGAGCTATATCTAATACTTGTAATTTTCTCCCATATACATTATTACCTGAGTAATTATTGTCTCCCATAGCAATACAAGCATACCCTCTTGATTCTAATTCCTCTTTATTTTCATCACCCCAAACATATACTATTTCATTATTGTATAAGGGTTTTATTGGAACATCTTCCCATTTATCTGAGTCATTACCCCACCAAGTTCTTATTATTTTTATATTAGACATGTTCGAAATAATTAGTTATATTAACTTTAGTATCTAACCATTTACTAAATTTTCTTGATAGTTTATGTATTCTAGTATCATATATTATCATTTGATCTGATCTGCCTTTTACTACTCGGGGAACATATTTTTCAATATATTCTTCTAAAGTACAATCAACATAAATTAAAGTAGCAAATTCATCTACTACACTATTTAAATCATGCTCTAATGCTATATCAACTAATTTTTTACCAAATGATTTATCTCTACAATATACAAAACCAAAATTAGGAGCTATTACTCCTTCTTCCCATTCCCATCCATACTTATTCATTCCTACTTCTAAATCTTCTAATTCTCTTAATAATGAAGGGCTTTGATCTTTTACTAACATCTCCAATACAGCATTTTTAGTATCTTTATGTTGAATGTATAATGGTATTTGTATTGGTTTTTCTTTTAAAGAATTATAAAAGTTTTTATCAAATGGTTTTAATATAAAACAATCCCAATCTAATAGTAATACCTCACCAAATTCTTGTAA
Organism: Planctomycetota bacterium; assembly: GCA_002691835.1. The sequence continues at coordinate 77 of NZJA01000149.1, read as the reverse complement.
TGCTAAATCTAAAGCTTGTAATTTTCTCCCAAATTTATTATATCCTTTTTTACCATCAAATTTTGTATCTTTTACTA
>NZJA01000148.1 GCA_002691835.1 Planctomycetota bacterium | reverse complement strand
CAGCGATTGGTTCGACAAAGATGGCTGCGATATCCGAGCCATGTTCGGCCATCAGATTCTTGACGGCATCCAGATCATTGAATGGAGCGACGAGAGTCAAGTTGGCAGTGGCGGCAGGAACTCCCGGACTGGAAGGATGGCCATGGGTTGCCGCCCCGGAGCCTGCGGCAACGAGGAAGGAGTCACCATGGCCGTGGTAGCAGCCTTCAAATTTAATGAAAAGAGATCTGCCAGTGATGCCCCGAGCGAGACGGAGAGCAGACATCGTTGCTTCGGTTCCACTGGAGGTCAGGCGAGCCATCTCCGCAGAGGGCACCATATCGACGATGAGCTCGGCGATTTCAACTTCTGCAGCAGTGGGGGCTCCGAAAGAGGTCCCATGGACCGCCGTCCGTGAGATCGCCTCAAGGATTTCGGGGTGGGCATGACCCAGGATCATCGGCCCCCAGGAGCCGACGAAATCGATGTAGTCGTTTCCGTCCTCATCGGTGATGCGGCAACCTTTTGCCGAGCGAATAAAACGGGGGGTTCCACCGACGGATCCGAAGGCCCGAACGGGGCTGTTGACCCCACCGGGGATCAATTGACGGGCACGATCGAAAAGTTCTTGGTTACCCGGTGAAGGGTTCTGGGGGGTGGAGTTCACGGCTTGCTCCCTACTATCGATTTCACGGGAGTATATCCCCCGCAGGCCCCGGGGGTACCCACACCAAATTGATCGGGGTAAATGTTCGTCAGCACTTTGGTCCTGATGATCCGGAAATCGACCTCCTTCGATTGCCAGCTACCTCCTGCAGGGACTGCTGGATACCATGCCTTTCAGAATTGAGGGTTTCCATGAAGATGTGCCTGATTTTGATGTTTCTATTCCTCGCCAGTTCCCGGGTTATTGGGGGAGACCGGGTCTTTGGTCTTCCTTTGGCGACTCGTTCCCCAGCATTGGCTCTGCATGGGATGGCCGCGACCAGTCAGCCGCTGGCAACGGACGCGGCTCTCGACATTCTTAAAGCAGGAGGCAATGCCATCGATGCCGCCATTGCAGCGAATGCTTGTCTTGGACTGATGGAGCCAACAGGTTGTGGAATCGGCGGCGACCTGTTTGCCATCGTTTGGGATGCCGAAGAGGGTCAGCTCCACGGTTACAATGGATCTGGGCGTTCGCCAAAAAACCTGGATCTAAAAACACTAAAAAGTGAACTCAATCGAATGGGCCTCGATGAGATTCCTGCCCATGGTCCTCTTCCCATTTCTGTTCCGGGCTGCGTCGATGGCTGGATCAGTCTCCATGAGAAATGGGGTCGATTGCCTCTGGAAAAAGTCCTCGAGCCGGCGATCCGCCATGCTCGCGAGGGATTTCCAGTTTCTCAGGTCATCGCCTACTACTGGCAGGCGAGTCTAGGAAAGCTGAAGTCCCAACCAGGATTCATAGAGACGTTTACCCGCGATGGCCAGGCTCCTTCTGAAGGCGAAATCTGGAAGAATCCTGATCTGGCAAACTGCTACGAAAAGATCGCTCAATCAGGAAGGGCTGGATTCTATCAAGGTGAGCTCGCAAAGAAGATGGCGGACTTCGTGCAACAGCACGGGGGCTATCTTTCCGTTGAAGACCTTTCTTCCCATAAGGGGGAGTGGGTGAAGCCTGTGAGCACGAGTTACCGTGGAGTCGACGTTTGGCAACTTCCTCCGAATGGGCAGGGTTTGGCGGTACTCCAGCTCTTGAATATCATGGAGGGCTACCCTGTTCGTGACTGGGGATTTGGGAGCACCGAGTTACTTCATCACTTCATCGAAGCGAAGAAACAAGTATTCGAAGATCGTGCCAAAGATTATGTCGATCCTGATTTTCATCAGGTCCCCATGAAAGAGCTGATCTCAAAATCACGGGCAGATCTTCAACGTTCAGCCATCTCTTCTGAAAGCTCGGCATTAACCATCGATACGGGACGTGCCCAGACTCGTGAGGGAGATACTGTTTACCTTTCGATCGCAGACTCTGATGGAAACATGGTTTCTCTCATTCAGAGTAATTACCGTGGCATTGGGAGTGGTGTCTGTCCTCCGGGTTTAGGGTTTGGACTTCAAGACAGGGGTGAACTCTTCAGCCTTGATGAAGATCACGCCAATGTTTATGCCCCCGGAAAAAGACCTTTCCACACGATCATTCCCGGTTTTGCATTCAAGGATGGCAAACCTTGGCTTTCTTTTGGAGTCATGGGTGGAGCCACTCAACCTCAGGCGCAGGCTTGGGTATTGATGAATCTGATCGATTTTGACATGAACCTTCAAGAGGCGGGAGATGCGCCCCGTGTCGTTCATGTCGGTTCATCGCAGCCGACGGGATATACTATGAAAGACGGTGGAGAAGTTGCTCTCGAGAGCGGCTTCTCTGAGGAAGTGATTTCGGCATTGAGAAAAAAGGGCCACGTCATTTCCCGAAAGAAGGGCCTCTTCGGGGGTTATCAGGCTGTCATGAGAGATCATTTGCATGGAGTTTGGGTGGGTGCGAGTGAGTCGCGAAAGGATGGGCATGCTTCGGGGTTTTAGTTTTGTAAAGTTCGCCATTTGGATTTCGTTAGTGATCTGGTTTGTCTCGGGTTGGATAACGACAGAACCGAAGCGGGTCAGCATGCGGACGCCTGTCAGCGTGCAGATCCCTTGCGAACCGGGAGCAGCACTTCCTTCACTGACGGTCGATGAGAAAGGTCAGCCATTGATCTCATGGGTTGACAGAACGAGTGACGGAGTTGCCGTGATCCGTTTTTCAAGGTGGGAGAATCAAGGCTGGTCAGCGCCCAAAGAGGTCGTCAGGGGAGATACATGGTTTGTGAATTGGGCTGATTTTCCAACGATGTCCGTATTGAATGACGGAACGATGGCGGTTCATTGGCTCGATAAGATCTCCTCAGATACCTACGCTTACGGGATTAAGATTTCCTTATCCGGAGATCGAGGTGAATCTTGGAGCCCTGCGATTATCCCCCATACCGACCGTTCACCATCTGAACATGGCTTCCTTTCGATGAAATCCCTGGGAGATCGTTTTCATCTCGCATGGCTGGACGGGCGAGAAACCCTGAATGGTAAACCGATGACGCTGCGGTCGAGATTTCTTGATCGTTCAGGGGCTCTATCAGAGGAAGTTCTTCTCGATGATTCAGTCTGTGATTGTTGTCCAGTGGATGCCGTGGTGGGTGCAGATCAGGCACTGACGTTTTATCGTGATCGAGATTATATGGAAGTTCGAGACATCGCTTGGATTCGGCAGGGAGTCACGGACGGAGACCCTGATAACGCTGCTCTTCTTCATGGAGATGGCTGGGTCCAACCGGGCTGTCCCGTGAATGGCCCAGCGGTCGCAGGAGATCCCCAAAGTTGGGCGGCTGCCTGGTACACCGAATCAGATTCGATGGCTCCGGAGGGAGAGGGGGCAGTCCTTCTCAGGGGTGGGGGTCTCGAGTCCGATTCGTCTGCTCCCGTTCACAGAATCGATGCTGGGAAACCTCTTGGCAGAGTAGATCTTTGTGAGTTGCCTAATGGAGACTATCTCGTCAGTTGGTTGGAGCAGCGGGAGGGGCGTGCCCAAGTTTCACTCAGATATTGGAAGCCAGGTTCAAAGCCTGGGGTTCGTTGGGTTGTCGCGGAAACTTCAGCTGGCCGCAAAAGTGGTTTCCCCAAAATCATGCCGATTCCTGAATCGAGTCAGGCCTTGGTGGCATTTACCGCCTTTGATGAGGAGAACCGCAGTCGGGTCGAGACCGTTCTGATTGACTATCGTTCTCGCTGAAACGATCACTGGAACTGTAGTTCCCTTGCTTTCGTCTTTGTAACTGCAGTGACTGAGGATAATCTTGAAATTTGATTCATCTCCTTTGTGGAAGGCATCCAATGGACCACCTGCATCTCCCCAGTGATGACATCTCCGAATCCACCTACATGAATCGCCGGGATGTTCTTCGGGGTCTCGGATTTGGGGCTGCTGGATTGACGGCCCTTTCTGCGCCGGGATTTCTCCGGGGTATGAATGGTTCTTTCGGTCTCGATGACGAAGAGCTCAAAGAAGCTTTTAAGCCAGCCATCGGTGATTTACATGCTGATCTGTTTCCTGCAAAAAGTTCAAAAGCATACTCGATCGCTCCACGAACTCTGACCGAAGAGAAGGTCGCCTCGACCCACAATAATTTTTATGAGTTCACGACCGTCAAGAATCGCGTTTGGCAGATGGCCCGTGGTTTCAAGGCGACCCCCTGGAAGATCGAAGTTGGGGGAGATGTTGAAAAAGAGTTCACTCTCGATCTGGAAGACTTGCTGAAGCTGGCCCCCCTTGAGGAGCGAACCTACAGATTTCGCTGTGTCGAGACGTGGGCAATGCAAGTGCCATGGACCGGCTATCCATTGAGCAAGCTTATCGATCGTTGCAAGCCTTTGGGAAAAGCGAAATACATTCGATTCGTTTCAATCCTCGACAAGGATCGTCTGCCGGGTCAGTCTGATCCCCAGTGGCCATGGCCTTACTTTGAGGCTTTGCGACTGGATGAAGCCCGACATGATTTGGCAATGGTCTGTGTCGGAATCTTCGGCCATGCCTTGCCGATGCAGTTCGGGGCTCCTTGGCGTGTGGTTGTTCCTTGGAAGTACGGTTACAAATCACCGAAATCCATCGTGCGAATTGAGTTTACAGAAAAGAAGCCGAGTACTTTTTGGAATCAGGCGATCCCAAAAGAGTACGGGTTTTATTCGAATGTTGATCCTTCCAAGCCTCACCCACGGTGGAGCCAAGCGATGGAAAGAGACATCGGGACAGGCAAGCGGAGACCGACCCTGCTCTACAACGGATATGCTGAACAGGTCGCCAGTATGTATAAGGGAGATGAGCACTAACCCTGCAAAGGCGCAGTTTTAGCGTTTGATCGGCCAGATTTCGTCGACGAGTTGACCGATAGTCCCGGTATCATTTTTACCGATGATGCGATCCGCCACTTCCTTGAGTTCTTCCATGGCATTTTCCATTGCCACTCCGAGACCTGCTTCGGTGACCATCGGTAAATCGTTGGTCGCATCGCCGATGGCTACGACTTCCTCTGCGGGAATCCCCTCTTCTTCAGCAAGATAAATCAGGGCTTCTTTTTTGCCTTCACAAGGTGGTTGAATATCGACCACCTTCAAAGGGCTGTCGCGAAGTTCTGGCAGCAGGCTGAGAGGGAACCAGGTCATATAGGATTCCGCATCATGGATCTGGCGAATTTCCTGCGCAAACTCTGCGGCATTATTGTGGCGTTCTGAAAAGACCGATAGCCGGATCGGTTTTTCGATTCGGAGTTCTGATTCGCTGACGATTTCCAGATGAGGCATATCGTGAAGAGGAAATTGAAGAACTTGAGGTCGTGCAGTAAATGCTTTTTTGGTATCGGCACACATGACAACCGGCATGAGATTTTCGGCGTGGGCAAAATCAAGTATCGCATCGAGGTGATCAGCATCGATGAGGCGCTCTCGAATCAGTCGACGATCGACGGGGCACCAGAGGGCAGCACCATTGTAAATAATGGTGGGCAGGTGGATTCCGAGAGCATCGACTGCCGGCGCGGCAGATTTTTCAGATCTCCCAGTCGCGACCATGACGCGAATCCCCTCATCGTGAATCCTGTGAAGTGCCGAGCGTGTGTCTGGGTGAATCACCCCGTCATCTGACAGCAGGGTGCCGTCAAGGTCGACAATCAGTGCACGGGGTCGGGACATGCTGGTCTCCAATTTTCCGCTGGGAACCGGGAATCTACACTTGGAAGTGACAGTTGGGATGTTGAAGTCTGGAAAGGCTCCGGGCAAGGCTTCGGAATGACTTCAACGCGGGGCTGGTCCTGATTAGGATGGGGACGGTGGCAGTTGCCGCTGATGAACAGGGGAGCCTCAGTATTCCCCAACGGATTGTCACTGGGAGGAGTCAACGGATGACCAGTCATGCAGAAAACGGATTGAAGATCATCTCCGTCTCTCTCGGCAAGGGTAAAGTTGCCTGGAAGGTCGATTTTCCCCCTGTCGGGCGTAAGGATGCCCGCCTCAAGGGCCAATGGGAAACTCTAGAGGATGCTCTGGGGGTACTCAAAAATACGTGCCAAAAATCAGAAGTGGACCCAAAAACCGCTTCTATGGCCGATGAGCACTGCCCTGACACACCTTGGGCAGGCTGATCGAAAAGTCGGCGGATTCACTCGCAAGAGAAGGCATCCTTGGGGAAAATAAACTCATATTGAAGAAGCGGCAGGCCTGATTCGTCTCCTGCTTCAACCAGAAAATGGTTTTGTGGGATTTCCGTACCTTGTGTTTCGCCACATGTGTTTCGCCATATGTGTTCCGTTACTGGGGTTCGGACCCTGATTAATCCAGTGGATCCCTTCAATGAAGGTCGATCCTTGCTGTGCAGAAGGTAAAGGAGAGGCATGTCCACCTTGAACGAATTCAGTATTCAACCCAAGGTCACCATTTTCAGACCCACCGCTGAAGAACTGCGCGCGATGACGGCAGAGATGCCGAATGCATTCCACACGAGTTTTGATAATTACAATGTTCACGCAAAGGTAGATTCTCGTTCGAAGAAATCGACCTTTGTGATTGACGATGATTCGAGCCGTCACAGTGACCAGTGTGTCACCCGTGAAGAAGCCGATCGCCTCGCTGCTCTGCAGGATGAGTTTATCCGTGGCGCAGAAATGATCTGTGTTGATGGATACATTGGTAACCACCCCAAGTACCGCACAGCTGCTCGCCTTTGGATCGAAAAAGCACATGCGAACATTGCTGGCATGCAAAACCTTCTTTACTACCCTCTCGATGGCAGTGAGGGAGAAGGTTGGTCACCGACTCTAACCGTGGTTTACACTCCGAGTGTGAAAGCCGATGGCTACCCGGATGATCGCGTGATTACTGTCGACCTTGAGGCCGGAGTCACCCGAGTCATGAATTCAGACTATTTCGGGGAGTCTAAAAAAGGTGGACTGCGCATGTGGAACGCCATGGTTTACAACCAGGGCGGACTTCCTCTTCATGCTGGTTGCAAGGTGATCCCTGTTGAGGACGAATCCCGTTGTGCATTGATTGTGGGTTTGAGTGGTACCGGTAAAACGACCACTACTTTCACGCGTCAAAACGGATCTGGCCCTGTTCAGGATGATTTTGTGGCATGGATGCCCGATGGGGTGATTCAGTCGACCGAAAATGGCTGTTTTGCAAAGACATTTGCGCTCTCGGTTGAAGATGAGCCAACGATTCACGCAGCAGTTTGTCGCGAGGAATCTTATCTTGAAAATGTGGCCCAAAAAGAAGACGGGACTGTCGATTTCTTCGACGAGTCTTATACCCAAAATGGCCGTGCAGTGATTCGCATGGAAGATGTCGACGGGGCCATCGATGCCCGCGATGTTCCGAAAGCGGATTTCCTTCTGATCCTCAACTGTAATGAAAATATTATTCCTGGAGTATGCAAGCTCGATAACAAGCAGGCAGCTGCTTACTTCATGCTTGGTGAAACTCAAGGAACCAGTGCGGGCGGCAAGGATGAAGCTGGCAAGTTTCTTCGTGTGCCAGGGACGAATCCTTTCTTCCCACTGCTTCACGCCCAACAAGGAAATCGCTTCCTTGAGTTGTTGAAGAAGCAGCCGCTGGAAGTTTACCTGATGAACACTGGGCGAGTGGGTGGACCATCTTCGGATGATCGCTCAGCGAAAGTTCGGATTCCGCACTCCAGTGCGATTGTTAAAGGCATTGCTGAGAACACCATTACTTGGGAAACAGATCCTGATTTTGGTTATCAGGTAGCCAGTGCTGTTCCAGGGATTTCCTCTGAGGACATTGGCATTCTTCAGCCCAGAGTTCTTTACACAGAGCAGGGTCGTGAAGAAGAGTACAGTGAACACGTCAGCAGGATTCAGAATGAGCGAGTCGAATACATGAACTCGTTCCCGGGTCTTGATGAGGAGATCATTTCAGCTCTTGCCAACTGAGGTGGTGTTCCGACCGATAGGGGTAACGGTTGACTCCTGATTCATACGGTGCGCTGACCAATATTGTCGTGATTTTGTTGACCGTTTTTTACGGTTCGCTGATCACAGGGGAAGTGCTGTTTTTGCGAAGAGAAGACTCTTCGAAAGATGGCCCCAATGCCCAGTTCTTTTGGCTCAAGTTTGTTCTCCTGCTTCATTTTGCCGTTGTGCTGGTCCGTGGCTTTGAAGTTGGTTCCTGCCCGGTGGGATCTCGCTGGGAAGCCCTGTCACTTCTCGCATTCCTGATCACCTTTTTGCAGTGGCTGCTGGTGTATATCAGTGAAGATCGATCGACTCTTCTTTACGGATTGTCATTTGCCTTCGTTCTTCAGCTTGGTTCGGCGACTTTCAGCTTAACTTTTCCCGGTGAGGATGTGCCCGTTCTTGATTCGGTGAGATCGCTTCACGCGTTCTCTGCTCTCCTGGGCGTTGCTGGTGTTGCTGTTGCCGGTATACATGGGATCTTGTGGGAGCTGTTACGTCAGTCGATCAAGCGCGGCAATTTTGGTTTGCTCTTTAATCAGCTTTCGAGTCTGGAATCACTTTCCAAATTGTTAAAGCTGGCGACTGTTATTTCTGCGTCGACTCTCACGATCACAGTAGCCAGTGCCTTTTTCCTCGTAGACGATGCGAACAGGGAGCGTTCGTTTGGATATGAGAGTATGGCAACGGTGTTGATCTGGTTGGTCTTCTCGATACTTGCCATTTTTCCTCGCGCGACGCATAGCGTGACTGTTTGGAGAACATGGTTCTCGATAGGTGGGTTTGTCGTAGTTCTGTTCGTTCTCGGAGTGATCTCAATATACGGATTTCATGCGGGATGAAGATTTACAGCCTCACTGTCTGCCACAAGGTTTTCCCGATTGAACTCAGGGAGAAGATCGCCTTCAAAGTAGAAGAAGCCACCGATTTTCTCAGGGGATTGAAAGCACAGCATCAAATCAGTGAAGCCTTGTTAGTGTCAACGTGTAACCGTACGGAGTTGTTCATCGGCACCGATGACATTCATACAGGTTTGACATCTCTGGAAGAAGTTCTGCAGACTTGGGAGCGAGAGAGAAACTTCAAACTCCCCATTTGCCCCCCTCCAAATATTGTCGATCACCATAATTCTGTTGAGAGACTGATGCGGGTGACAGCCGGTCTCGAAAGTCAGATCGTCGGCGAATCAGAAATTCAGGGCCAAGTCAGAAATGCGATGAATCTCTCGGTGGAAGCAGGGGTCAACGGGCCCGTGATTTTGAAACTTTGGGAGAAAGCTCTGCGCTGCGGAAAGCGTGTGAGATCAGAAACACCCTTGGGCGATGGGGCTCTTTCAGTGGCATATGGTGCACTGGAAGTGGCGAGAAAAATCTTTGGTGAGTTATCGAAATTGAATGTCACGATCATCGGAGCTGGGGAAGTTGCTGAGCTGGTTCTGCAAAACTTGCAGGGCCAAGAGACAAAAAGCCTGAGGATTCTCAACCGTAGTCGTGAGAGAGCAGAGCATCTTGCTATTGAGCACGGTGCTGAGTTGGGAAGTTTGGATGAACTTCCACAGGCATTACGGGACTCTGATTTGGTGATCGTCTCAACCGGGGCGAGCAATCCTGTGATCTCTGCTGATTTGGTCCGCAAATCCCAAGTAGACAGGAAAGGTGGAGCCCTGCTCCTGGTTGATCTGGGGCTTCCGAGGGATGTCGAGCAGGAAGCGGGGTCATTGAAAGATGTATTCCTCTTTAATCTCGATGACCTTGCACGATTGGTCGAGGGCAATCTCAAGAAGCGAAGAGAAGCAATTCCTGAAGCGGAAGAGATTGTTCAGCATGAGTCTCGACAGTTCGCAAATTGGCTCGACACTAGACGACTTGATCCCGCGATTCGTTCTTTGCGAAGTGCTCTCGAATCTGCAGGACTGAAAGAACTTCAGCAGCTGAAAGAAGATCTCAGTCCAGAGGAGTATCAACGGATGGAAAAAGTGGTCCGTAAGGTGATCAACCGCCTGTTGTATAAATCGACACAGGAGTTGAAGGAATCTTCAGGCCAGTTGGAAAAAGGTTTCCTGTCCAAACTGGAGTCGTTTTTTCATATCGATCCCCAAGAAGAGGATGAGTCACCATGAAGATCCGTTTGGGCACCCGCGCCAGTCTTCTAGCCAGAACTCAGTCAGGTTGGGTTGCTGATCGGCTTCGCGAATCTGTATCAGGACTGGATATTGAAGAAGTTCTGATTGAGACCGGGGGAGATCAGGATCAGGAAACTGCGCTTCATGAAGCAGGAGCTCCCGGTGTTTTTACCGCAGAAGTCGAAAAAGCCCTCCTCGATGGGAAAGTGGATCTTGCGGTTCATTCTTTGAAGGATCTGCCGATTCGCCAACCGGATGGTTTGGTTCTGGCGGCAATCCCGGAACGGGAAGATCCCCGGGATGCATGGATTTCCCTGGATCATGCGGCACTTGTCGATATGCCTGAGGGGGCCATTGTTGCGACGGGCTCACTGAGAAGAAGAAGTCAGATTCTGAACCGCTATCCCCATTTGCGAGTGGAGGGGATTCGAGGAAACATTGATACTCGGATGTCCAAATACAGGGAGCGGGGTGCCGCCGGATTGATCCTCGCTGCTTCGGGAATCAATCGTCTGTCCCGGCAGTCGGATTATCGAGCGTTAATCTCGGTCACCGAGATGACCCCTGCGCCTGGGCAAGGAGCTCTGGCTCTTGAGATACGCAAAGAAGACAATGATCTGTTTGATATCGTTTCAAAGTTGGATCATGCCGACACTCGTGATTGCGTGACCGCAGAAAGATCCCTTCTTTCTGGGCTTGGTGGTGGGTGTCACTTGCCAGTGGGAGCGATTGCTGGGGTCTCGGGAGATCATCTGAGTCTTTGTGGGGTTCTCGGATCTCTCGATGGAGTCGATTTGATTCGACTGTCTGCGGAGGGCTGTCGCAAAGATCCCCTTAAAATCGGAGCTGATTTAGCCGCTCTCATCAGAAAAACCGGGGGCGATGGGATTCTCGAGAAACTGGATGAAGGACTGACGCAGTGATGGATTCTGCAGAGCTGCACGGTTCTTCCTGGATTATGACCCGGCCTGCTGATCGATCGCGCCCTTGGGCTGAAAGCCTTGAAGCTCTCGGTGCTGTTGTTCATTGTGATCCAGTGCTTGAGCTGACCCCGAATCTGGAATCTACAAACTGGCTTCCGATTAAGACTGCTCAGCTTATGGTGTTTTCGAGTGCCACCAGTGTTCGCCACTTTTTTACGACCGTTCCGACTTCTTTCACCGATTCCTGGAAAGCTGGGGCTCCCCAATTTGCTGCCGTCGGCAAAGCGACCGCTGAGGCGATCAGTGAAAATGGTCATCTCGTGTCCTATTTAGGGCCGGGGACCGGTGCAGAAGATCTGGTGAGCGTTATCCTCAAGGGGGCAACGGTCAGTTCGGCGGTCCACATCACGAGCGATGCGGGGCTTGCGCTGATTCAGGAAGGTCTGAATCAGGGCGGGATCCCTTGTGGCAGGGTTGAGGTGAGCACGGCGAACCTCGTCCCTGATCTGGAAATCGCCAGCTGGAAAAGACTTCGGAGTCGCTGGAGTGGCATTATTTACAGCAGTCCCGCTACAGTAGACGGGGTTTTGGGGCAGTCGGGCGATCTTCTGGAATGGATTCGCTCGATTCCCGGCATTGCTGTGGGTTCTCGAACCGGTGCGGCAATGGAATCTGGAGGGATACGTCATCGGTATGTGGCGGATTCCGCAGATATTAAGGGATTACACGGGGCCTGCGTTTCATCAATTTCTGCTGGTAACATGGGCGACGAACTGAATGATTGACCTGGAGAGGTCCCCTGTCGGGAGCCTCATGAAAGGGAAAGAGTCTTGGATCTCGAGAACTCACTTCTAATCCGCAAACTTCGCCGTCAACCGACAGAGAGAACCCCGGTCTGGTTCATGCGCCAGGCAGGAAGGTATCTGCCCGGATATCAGAGAATCCGCAAGGGCATGAATTTTCTCGACCTTTGCAAAGATCCCGATCTCGCTGCAGAAGTGACGGTTGAACCTCTAGAGGTTCTCAATGTCGATGCCGTCATTATTTTCAGCGATATTCTTGTGCCTCTGGAGGCAATGGGACTCGGGGTTGAATTTGGAGATCGTGGACCCTGTATGTCCGATCCCCTGAGCAGCAGAGCGGATATCGATGCGCTTCGAGTTCCTGATCCCGTTGCGGAAACAGGATTCGTCATGGATGTCATCCGTACTGTCCATCGCCATGTGAATGGGCGAGTTCCCGTACTCGGTTTCGCAGGGGCACCTTGGACTTTGACCTGCTATGCCCTCGAAGGATCACCGAGCAGGACATTTGCGGCTGCCCAAAGAATGCTCTACGAATCCCCTGCAGATGTTCACGTCCTGATGGAAAAAATTGCTGACACGGTGACAGAGTACTTGAAGGCTCAGATCGCTGCGGGAGCCAATGCCGTTCAGCTGTTCGATTCATGGGGTGGAATGCTTTCGCATCAGGCCTTTGACGAGTTTTCCCTCCACTATTGCCGAAGGATTTTAGAAGGGCTCGATGGATGCGGAGTTCCCAGAATCCTGTTTATCCGTGGAGCTGGAAGTCACCTCGAAAAGATCGCAAAGATGGTCGATGAGGTGGGAGTGGAGGCTGTCGGGCTGGATGAGATGATTCCGCCGGAGCAGGCGATACGCGTCTTTGGAGATCGCTGTGCGCTTCAAGGAAACCTGCCACCGCAGGCTCTTTTTGCGCCGAAGGAAGAATTGCTGCAAAGAGTCCGTCAGGTCCAGGAAGCCTTTAAGGATCATCCGGGACACGTGTTCAATCTGGGTCATGGCATTCTGCCACCGACTCCAGTTCCAAATGTTCAGGCAGTGGTTCAGGAGATCCGTGGCGGTTGATTCTGCTCGTCGGATTGCGGTGATCGGCGGTGGAATCGCCGGGCTCTCCGCTGCCTGGGAGTTGCGGAAGGCGGGAGCAGAAGTCGTTCTTTTCGAAGCAGATTCGAGACCGGGCGGCTGGATCCACACGACCGAGAGAGAGGGATTCCTCCTTGAATGGGGTCCCCACTCGGTTCTTCCATCGAGTCCCGAACTGATTCGCCTCGCTTCAGAGTCGGGACTCGGGGATCAGTGGGAGAGTGCTGATCGCAAAGCCCGTCGCAGATGGGTCTATCGTGCGGGTAGACCGAGGGCTCTCCCTTCTTCGCCCCTGACCATCCCCTTTTCGACGGCTCTCAGTCCTTTGGGTTGGCTGAGGGTGTTATCCGAACCTTTCCGGACAGCAGGTGGCTCTGAAGAAGAATCGGTTCAGGAGTTTTTCAGACGCCGATTGGGACAGGAGGCCTCTGAGATTCTTGCCGACGCAATGGTCGCAGGAATCAGTGGGGGAGTTCCCGAAGATCTTGAAATGGCTTCCTTCGCTCCAGCAGTCCTGAAGATGGAGCAAGAAAAAGGAAGTCTCTTCAGGGGATTGATCTCGAAATCCAGTCCAGAAGGAGTTCCTTTCCGGGGGACCGGAACCCTCCGGTCGGGGATGCAGTCATTGCCGAATGCCCTCGCCAAAGGCTTGGCGGAGAGTTATCAGGGAAGCGTTACCGTCACGGATTTGTACCTTGAAAATGAGCGCTGGAATCTACGTCTGGAGGGCCCGTATCAAGGGGATACGTCCGGGTTTGATGGGGTCATCCTGGCGGTGCCAGCGAGTGTTTCTGCGAAGCTTCTACGTCCTGATAACATACGCCTGAGTCGCCTTTTGGGATCAATTTCGTACGCCTCCATGGTTCTCGTACAAATCGCATACGATGCCTCTAAGTGCTCATTAAAGCCGGATGGCTTTGGTTTTCTGGTTCCACGACAGCAGTCTCTTGAGATTCTGGGGGCGATTTGGTCGTCGTCTGTTTTCCCATGGAGAACCCCAGCCGGAAGAGATCTGGCGACGGTTTTTATGGGTGGAACGAGGGACCCCGAACTTGGTTCTCAGACGGACAGTGAGATTCTTCATCGGGCTTTGGGGGACATGACGAAAGTTCACGGAGAAGGATTCTCTGCTGACTGGTGTGAGGTCGGACGAGCACCGGCTGCGATCCCCCAGGCTCAACGGGGTCATGGCCGCAAGGTGAAGGCTCTTCGGTATGAGAGTTCTCTTCTGCCTGGGCTGGAGTTGGCGGGCGGGTATCTCGATGGGATCTCGCTTGAAAATTGTGCCCGATCAGGGAGTGAAGCTGCTGCCAGAGTACTTCGGGACACGATACGCTGATCTGGCGTAATCAATTTGTTCGTATTTGAGTGATTGAGGCTTTGCTGATCTTTGCTTTGACGTGGAGTCCATCTACTCATGAAGGATCCGATCTGCAGCATGACAGATATGTTCGGTTTGCCAGCTTGATACTCCTTCAAACTTAAAATTCCGGAAACGATTTCCTGATTTTGATGGGCGCATCCCACGTGCCCAAAAAAAGAATCGATATATAGCTCTAAACAAAGAACCACCCTAGGCAGATTGCCCCTCAGGGATAAATTAGAGCCACTCTTCCAGAAACATTTTGTCGGATAAACCCCTGATTCAGGACAGTCACCCATCCCTGCTCTCATGCCCACAGTGGCCTGAGAGCATACCAATGACCGACCTGAGTTCAGTCTTGTTCGATATTTCCTGACATGTCTAACCCTGTTGTTTCTCGGCTTGGGATGTCCCTAAGCCTGAATACACCCTTTGCGACCTGCCGAGTGCAGGTTAATTGGAGGTCAAACCATGAAGACGTCTCCCCTCGCCTTCCTGGTGTTTGTGATTCACCTTGTTGCGGTTACCACTTTTGTGGGAGCCCAGTGCGACCCAGTTGTCGACTGCAATGAGAATGGAATCTCTGATAATTGCGATATCGCTGACTACAACAGCGATGATTGCGACGGCGATGGCATTCCCGATGAATGCCAGATCAGCCTTGATCCGAGTCTGGACTGTAACCAGGATCAGATTCTCGATATTTGCGAAAGCAATCTCGAGGATATCCTGAACGGCTCCGATTCGGATTACGGCAAGAGCTTGGACATGACGTCCAATTGGCTCGCTATCGGAGATCCGGAGCATTCCTCCGGCGGTAACTCCGTGGGTGCCGTGCATCTTTACCGCAATATTGGTAGCCGCTGGGTTTCTACGGGAACCCTCCAAGCTCCTGTGCCATCTGACTCTGATGAGTTTGGGTATAGCGTGGCTTTGACGGACGACCTTCTGGTGATTGGTGCTCCCGGAACCGACAACAGCGGTTCTATGAATGAGGGCGCTGCCTACATCTACCGCAGAACTGGATTGAGCTGGACTCTCGAGCAACAGCTTGAGCCAGCCGGCAGTAATAACGACGCCGAGTTCGGAATCTCAGTCGATGTTGACGGGGAACGTGTTGCTGTTGGTGCATGGTATGCAATGACCACCAGTGATTCGGGATCAGTCTACCTCTACAGTAATGATGGAAATGGCTGGAGCTTTGATCAGCTCATCGAGTCACCTGATTCAGATGGTGAAAAGCATTTCGCTGCCTCCATCGAACTGACCGGTGATTTCTTGGCCGTTTCAGATCCAAGAGCCGATGCCGGACCCGTCGACGACGCGGGTGCTGTCTACATCTACAAGGCCTTCTCTTCTAGCCTTTGGGCATTCCTTCAAAAGTTGACTTCAACGAGCCCCGTTGATGGCGGAAAATTCGGTTACTCGATCGATATGATCGATAATCAACTTCTGGTAGGTGCCCCTAATAGTGGATCAGATGCTCGAGGTGAGGTGCATCTGTTCACTCGTGGTTTAACTACTTACACTGCGACGATTACCCTGACAGGTTCCTCCGCAAATGGAAACCTGGGACAGGATGTCGCGATTGCATCTGGCGGCCTCGTTGCCGGTGCATGGAGAGCTTCTGGAAACCTGGGACGAGTTGTCGTCTTCCAGAAAGATGCCAACGGAATTTACCAGCAGGAAAATTATGTCCCCACAGGCGCACTGAGCGGCGATCGCTTTGGTGAGAGTGTTGCTGCCGGTGGACGTTGGGTTGCTGGTGCCAGTATTGTCAATAATTATGTCGCCCTCGACAGATTGATCGATCTTCCAGATTGCGACGAAAATGGGGTGGATGACCCCTGCGATATCTTCCTTGGGGATTCACAGGACTGTAACCAGGACGGAAAGCCCGATTCCTGCCAGATTGCCGATGGAGAAGTCTCTGACTGTAATCTGGATGGGATTCCCGATTCCTGCCAGCTGGATGATGGTTCTCAGCCGGACTGTAACCTCAACGGCGTCATCGACTCCTGTGATATTGACTTAGGAACCTCGGACGACTGTAACCAAAACGGGATCCCCGACGATTGCGAGTCCGACTGTAACCAGAACGATATTGAAGACAGTTGTGAAATTACAGCCGGAACCGCTGCAGACTGCAATTCCAACGGACTCCTGGACGAATGTGATTTGGCCGCAGGGACCGATACGGACTGCAACAACAACTCGGTTCTCGACGGTTGTGAGATCGATGCGGGTAACGCTACGGACTGCGACGAAAACGGGATATTGGACGTTTGCGATATCCTTTTCGATGTCAGCAACGACTGTAACTCGAACCAGATCCTGGACTCCTGCGAGATTGCCAACGGAACGGCATTTGACTGCAACAACAATAATAAACCCGATATCTGTGACGTTGCCTTCGGGGAATCTCCAGACTGTGACAACGATCTGATTCCTGATGAGTGTGAGTTGCAGGATGGCAGTGAGCCAGATTGCAACAACAATAACAGGCCTGACTCCTGCGATATCATTGCGGGAAGCGATCAGGACTGTAATGGAAACGGCATTCCGGACACCTGCGATGTCGCCAATGGTGCTCTTGACTGTAATGGAAACGACATTCCAGACGAATGTGAAGTCGACGTGGATGTCCAGCTTCCAACCATTGAGGGCTTGACCGGAGATCTATCTCTCAACGCCCTTGAAGGGTTGTGTGAGGCTCCTGCGACATGGGCAGATCCGATTGTTACGGATGATTGTGGTGTTGCATCAGTGGTTAGCAGCCATAACTCTGGCGACGCCTTCCCGGTGGGAGCCACCCAGGTGACCTACACGGCGACCGATGTCAGTGGAAACGTGAATACTGCGTCCTTCACTGTCACCATTCAGGATCATCAGAATCCGGTGATTAGTAATGGACCGACAGATATTACTGTCGCCAATGATGCCGGAACATGCCAGGCGATCGTGTCTTGGGATGAGCCGACCTCTTCCGACAACTGCGGGATTGCTGACTTGAGCAGTAATCATTCAGCGACTGATTCTTTCTCAGTCGGAACGACTACTGTGACTTACACTGCGACGGATGTGAACGGCAATCAAGCGACTCATTCCTTTAATGTGACGGTTACAGATGAAGATCTTCCAGAGATCCAGGGGCTTCCCGGACCGGTTTTCGTGAACAGTAATCCTGGTTTCTGTACAGCACAGGTTAGCTGGCCGGCACCTACTTACTCCGACAATTGCGCTGGAGTCACTGCTTCTGCCAATCATGAATCCGGATCTGCATTCAATGTGGGTGTCACTCTTGTGACCTACATTGTCACTGATGCTGCCGGTAATACCGCGGAAGCTTCATTCGAATTGACTGTTCTCGATAGTGAGCTTCCGACGATTACGAATGTTCCCGCTGACGTGCAGCTCACTAATGACGAAGATCTGTGTGGAGCGGCCTTCTTCTGGGATGAGCCTGCACTTTCAGATAACTGCGGGTCTCCTGCATTAACCTCTAGCCTCCAATCAGGCCATGTCTTCCCAGTGGGGACCACCTTCGTCAGCCTGACAGTTGACGATGGCAATGCGAACCTTGTGGAAACAGGCTTTACTGTCGAAGTTATCGACAATACTGCCCCGCTGATTTCGAGGATGCCTGCCGATATTACTGTCGATGCAGATGCCGGTGAGTGTGACACCCTCGTTCAGTGGGAAGAACCTGAGGCTGCAGATAACTGCGAAGTCTCTACGCTTGTCGCAAACAATATTCCAGGTGTCTACTCTGTCGGTACCACAGAAGTGATTTACACCGCACAAGACATTCACGGAAACATCACGATTGAGTCCTTTACGGTGACTGTTCTTGACAGTCAGAACCCTGAGATCAATGGTCTGCCGGTTGATCTTTCGACAGATAACCTGTTGGGTCTTTGTGGTGCCAATCTTGCATGGCCTGAGCCGACCACTGCCGACAACTGCGGCGTGGATAGTATTGTTTCGACGCACTCCCCAGGCGACGAGTTCCCTGTTGGAGTGACGACGGTTCTTTACACAGTCACCGATATCAATGGCAATGTCACCGAAGGATCTTTCCTTGTGACGATCCACGACGTGGACGCGCCTGAGATCGATAACATGCCTCAAGACGTCTTTACGACGAATGATGAAGGCGATTGCGGTGCTCTTGTCAGTTGGGCTGAGCCTTCTGCATGGGATAACTGTGTGGTCGTGGAGTTGGTCTCCAGTCATGAAAATGGTGGTTTCTTCCCTGTTGGTACGACTGTTGTCACCTACACAGCCAAAGATGATTCCGACCTTGAACACGCTGAATCGTTCACCGTGACCGTGACAGATACTGAAAGCCCTGTTCTGATCGGCCTGGCTGATCAAGTGACCTTTAGTAATACTGAAGGGCTTTGCAGTGGTCTGGCCACTTGGGATGCACCAACCGCCAGCGATAACTGTGAAGTGAATGAAATCACCTCGACTCATGAACCTGGGTGGTCTTTCAATGTGGGTAACACTCTAGTCACCTACACTGTGACCGATATTCACGGGAACTCCTCTCAGGAATCCATCATCGTCACCATTCAGGACACCGAGAATCCGACCTTTGTGAGTGCTCCTGGCGATATTGAAGCCTCTACCGAATCTGGTATCTGCACCACAGTGGTTGATTGGGAAATCCCGGTTGTTGCTGACAACTGTGAGATCTTCAGCCTTTCGACGAGCAATCTTCGTGGAACAGAATTTGGTGTGGGCGTGACTACCGTGACCTACACGGCTATGGATATTCACGGAAACTCGACCGACCACAGCTTTGTGATCACAGTTTCCGACGATGAAATGCCCGTGATCGAAAATGTTCCGGCGGTCGTCGAAGTTGATACTGACCTTGGACAATGCAATGCCATTGTTCACTGGGAAGAGATCACCGCTTCTGATAACTGCGGAATCCTGAGTTACGAAGCCAGTCATGAATCCGGAGAGCTTTTCGATCTGGGTTCGACGACTGTGACTCTGACTACCATGGATATTCACTTCAATGTCACGACTGAAACTTTCAATGTTGTAGTGACTGATGCTGAGCATGCTGTCTTTACCTCCTTCCCTGAAGATATTCAGCTGGTTGCTGAGCAAGGTCTCTGCTCTGCGGTTGCTATGTGGGAAGACGCTCTTGCTTCTGATAACTGTGGAGTTGCAAGCATTGTGACAGACAGGCAATCCGGTGAGTACTTCGATGTGGGTACCACTGAGGTGACCTTTACCCTGACAGACGATAATGGAAATGTCACTGAAGATTCGATTCTGATCACCGTTGAGGATCTTGAAGATCCGGTGATCACCAATCTTCCGCCACGTGTGACTGTGAGCACTGAGCCCGGAACCTGTTTGGGCACGACTTCGTGGACGACTCCAGATGTTTCTGACAACTGTGAAGTCGCCTCTTTGGTCGCCAGTGTCGAAAGTGGCACCATGCTTCCAATCGGTGAAACCGCAGTGACTTACACTGTGACGGACATCCATGGAAACTCCAGCAGCCAGAGCTTTATTGTGACGGTTGAAGACCAAGAGCTTCCTCAGATCACTAACCTTCCTGCAGATATCACACAAAACAATGATTCTGGCGCATGCGGTGCGCTGATCATTTGGGATGCTGCTGGAGCAACCGATAACTGCGAAGTCGCAGACTTGCAGAGTAGTCATGCCAGCGGAGATTTCTTCCCCGTGGGTACGACGACCGTGACGATTACCGCTACAGATACAACTGGTAACAGTCACTCTGAATCCTTCGACGTGACTGTGAATGACTCCGAGAATCCGGTTCTTTCTGGTGTCTCTGGTGACATTGTCAGTGATAGCGATGCCGGTGAATGCGGAGCTGTGGTCTCTTGGACAGATCCGACCGCTACCGACAACTGTGAAGAACTGACTCTGACGACCAACCACAGCCCGGGATCTCTGTTCCCTGTGGGTTCAACGAGTGTCACATACCTGGCAATGGACCAGTATGGAAACATCAGTAGCCAGGAGTTCACCGTTACTGTTATTGATGTGGAAGATCCACAGATCAGCGCAATGCCTGGAGACATCCAGCAGAATACCGATCAGGGTATCTGTGGCGCGGTCGTTGAGTGGTCTCTTCCTGAGTCCTCTGATAACTGTGAAGTGCTTTCCCTGACTTCGGATTACCAGTCAGGCGAGACTTTCCCTGAAGGAACAACGATGGTGACCTACACCGTCGAAGATATTCACGGAAATACCAACAGCGATAGTTTCCAGATCACCATTAGCGATCAGGAAGCACCTGAGTTTACCTTTGTTCCGTCGGCGATTTCTGTCTCCAATGATGCGGGAGATTGCGGTGCTGTGATTGAGTGGAATGCTCCTGAGGCGCAGGATAACTGCGGTGTCAGTGAGATCACTCTCAGCCATCAATCCGGCGATCAGTTCGTGGTGGGTGTTACCACTGTGAATCTGACCGTGACCGATATTCACGGTAATAGCTCAGCTGACAGCTTTGTGGTGACCGTCACTGACAATGAGAATCCAGTGATCTCCAGTATTCCTGACAGCATTACCCTGACGAATGATTCGGGTGAATGTGGTGCTCTGGTGAGCTGGAATGAGCCCTCTGCGGCTGATAACTGCGAAGTCAGCACCTTCGAACCAAGTATTGCCAGTGGCAGCTTCTTCGATGTCGGTGTGCATGTGGTGACCTACACCGCGATCGATATTTACGGAAACTTCAGTACTGAGAAGTTCTTCGTAACGATTACTGATAACGAAGATCCTGCATTCGAAAACATGTCAGCAGACATCACTGTCAACTCAGAGCTGGGTCTCTGCTCAGCGGTAGTGAATTGGGTTGACCCTCAAGCAGTGGATAACTGTGAGATTCTCTCCAGTTCTTCCTCCCATTTGCCGGGTGATACATTCCTTGTAGGAACGACTTTGGTGAGTTACTCCACAAGCGACATTCATGGTAATGAGTTCAGCACCAGCTTCAACGTGACGGTGCTCGACGAAGAAAATCCGATGATCATGGATATGCCGGCTAGCCGTCAACTGCAGACGGATCCAGGTGAATGTGGGGCCGTGGCTCTTTGGACAGATCCGTCCTCCACTGATAACTGTCAGGTGGACACTTTCGTTTCAACTCACGAATCGGGCGACTTCTTCCCGGTCGGTGATACGACGGTGACCTACACCTCTACAGATATCCATGGAAACCAGAGCAGTGAAACCTTTGTGATCTCTGTTGACGATAATGAGAATCCTCAGATCAGCGGTCTTTCCGCAGATTTGACTCTTAATAATGATATTGGTGAGTGTGCAGCAGTGGCGACATGGGCCGACCCGTCTGCCTCGGATAACTGCGAGATTCAGTCCTTCACCAGTACACACAATAGTGGAGAATCCTTCGCTGTGGGAATGACAGTCGTGTCCTACACGGCCCTCGATATCCACGGTAACGAGACAACCGATACATTTACTGTGACCGTCGTGGACGCTGAAGACCCAGCGATTCTCGGCCTCAGTGGAGATCTTTCCTCGACCAACGATGCCGGTGCCTGTGGCGCCAACATTAGCTGGAGCGAGCCGACTGCTGAGGATAACTGTGAGGTTCAGTCTCTGACCAGNAGCCACAACAGCGGTGACTTCTTCGAAGTCGGAACCACGACNGTGACCTACACNGCTTTGGATATCCACGGTAATGAGATCAGCGGCTCCTTCGACGTCAGCATCAGCGACGACGAAAACCCGNCGATTCTCGGCCTCAGTGGAGATCTTGTCCTNGNCCAACGATNCCGGTGNCTGTGGTGCCAACGTTAGCTGGAGCGAGCCGACTGCTGAGGATAACTGCGCTGTTCAGTCTCTGACCAGCAGCCATAACAGCGGCGACTTCTTCGAAGTCGGAACCACCTCCGTGACCTACACGGCTGTGGATATCCATGGAAATCAGATCAGTGGATCCTTCCAGATCACCATTAGTGATAGCGAGAGTCCGATTCTGGCTTCCGTTCCTGCTGACCTTGTTCTGACCAATCAGTCGGGACAATGTGGATCGATTGCTACTTGGACAAACCCCTCCTCCAGTGACAACTGTGCGGTGGTCTCAAGTACGCAAACTCATGATTCCGGTGAGTTCTTCCCTGTGGGTACGACAACGGTCGAATTCAACATTGAGGACGAAGCAGGAAACTCCGACAGTGCCAGTTTCCAGATCACGGTTCTGGATGGTGAAAACCCAACGATTTCAGGTCTCTCTGGAGATATCACAGTGTCGAATACGACAGGTGATTGCTCTGCAGCAGTGACATGGGCCATGCCTCAGGCAGACGATAACTGTGGTATTGCTTCCTTCGAGTTGAGCCACGACAGCGGTAGTGTCTTCCCGGTCGGAACGACTCTCGTGACCGCGACAGCCACCGACGATGCCGGCAATACTCATGCGGAATCCTTCGAGGTAACGGTTCTTGATAACGAGAACCCCCAGATTATCAACCTCTCTGGTGACATCACAGAAACGAATGAAATTCGCGAATGTGGTGTGGTCGTAACATGGACTGATCATGTGGCCATTGATAACTGTGGTTTCGTCAGTGTGAGTACCAGTCACGACTCGGGCGATTTCTTCCCAGTCGGATCAACGGTGGTCACGGTGACCGCAACAGATGATTCTGGCAACACGACCAGTGGTAACTTCACGGTGACAGTTTCTGACAACGAAGACCCAAGACTTCTTGGAACGCCGGCTGATATTTCTCTGGAGAATGATCCAGGTCAGTGTGAAGCAGTTGCCACATGGAGTGCATTTGGAATCGTCGATAACTGCCCGGGTGCAACCCTTGAGGTTTCTCATGAATCAGGAACCGAGTTCCCGGTTGGACAGACTGAGGTCTCTTTGACCCTGACAGATGCCGCCGGAAACCAGGTGATTGAGTCCTTCTTTGTCACTGTTACAGATACCGAAGACCCGGTGATTGTCGATCCTGTGACGATTTCTGTAGACGCAACACCTGAGTCTTGTGACGCAACGATTGTTGTTGCCGGACCAGAGGTTGCCGATAACTGTGAGATCGCCAGTGTAAACAACAACTACACCAACAGTGCCAATGCCAACGGAACCTACCCATTGGGTGACACTGTGATCACCTGGACGGTGACAGATATCAATGGCAATGAGAGCAGTGCTGATCAGCTGATCACCGTCAATGTTGACCAGACCGACTGTAATGCCAATGGCACGCCGGACGTCTGCGAGATTGCCAGCGGTGCCGCCAGTGACTGCAACTCGAATGGAATCCCGGACGAGTGTGAAGCCGACTGTAATGGCAATGGCACTCCAGACGACTGCGACATTGCCTCCGGCAGCAGTCTTGACACCAACAATAACGGTACTCCGGACGAGTGTGAGACTCAGTTCCTCAGAGGTGACGCCAATGCCAGTGGCAACGTTAATGTCACCGATCCGATTTTCATTCTTCAGTACGTCATTGGAACAGGACCTGTTCCGTCATGCCTGGAGAGTGCAAATGTCAACAATGACGCCCAGTCACAGGTTGACATCACTGACGTCATTTACTTGTTGAACTACCTCTTCTTGGCCCAAACCCCGCCGGCGGAGCCTTTCGCCTCCTGCGGAATTGACCCGGAAGGTGACAGTGTTCTTGGCTGCGAGAGTTTCTCGAACTGCCCCTGATAACTTTTGAATGAAATGTAACCGGGCAACCTTAATGGGTTGCCCGGTCATAAACCCCGACTCATTCACGGCAATTTCTGTCGTGATCAACAAATCCAGGTAGACGCAAGGATCCCCCGTCCATGTGTCATGCCCTATGGAGGTACGATGTTCCCCCGTATCGCCCTTTACACAGGTGTACTGTGGTGTGTGTTGCTTTTAGCCCAGACAACTGTCTCGGCTCAATGTCAGCCCACCGTAGACTGCAATCAGAATGGTGTCGCGGATCAATGTGATATTGATTTGGGTTCCAGTGATGATTGCAACGGCAACCTGATCCCAGATGAATGTGATCTAGAGCTCGCAACGAGTGAAGATTGCAATCTCGATGGAATCCCTGACGAGTGCAGCCCAGGTACCGCCGAATTGGTGGGAATTGGACTCGCATTTGGTGGTGGGTTCGGATCCGCTGTCGATTCAACTGCAGATTTTGCAGTGGTAGGTGCCCCCGATGATGACTTGCTGGGTACCAATACCGGATCTGCGAACATCTTTGCTCGCAAAGGCACACGCTGGATCGAAGAGATGAAGATCTTTGGTGTGGCTGCGACTCTTGAGGATCGCTTTGGATCTGCAGTGGCTATTGAAGGTGACCTGGCAGCAATTGGTGCTCCTGGAAAGCTTCAAGGTCGAGGAGCGGTGTTTCTTTACCGCAGGGTAGGTAATGGCTGGTGGAACTACGAGGGAACACTCACCGCCTTTGATGCCCCCCTTGGCGCTGCATTCGGTAGCGCGCTCGCAATTGAAAATGAAACCATCTTTGTCGGAGCTCCAGGAACCTTAAACGGCCTTGGTTCCGGATCTGTCTACATTTACACCCATGAAAACGGTATGTGGTTACAGGATCAAAAGCTTGAATCTGATCAGCTGACCGATGGGGATATGCTCGGGTGTTCGATCGCTGTTCATGGCGAAACGGTAGTCATCGGTGCTCCTGGTCATGAATCAAATGGAGTGACAAACTCTGGCAGCGTTCTGGTATTTGAAGAGTCAGCAGGCATCTACACCGAGAGCCTGATGATTACTGCCCAGAACCCAACCCCATTTGCAACCTTTGGATATGCAGTAGACGTGAATCACGATCATCTTCTCGTTGGTGCTCCTGGAGAAGATGTCGAAAGTGGCGCTGCATACCTTCACAACAGGCTTGCAAGCATGTGGATCAACCAACAAAGAATTGAACCAGAAGATGCAGACGAAAGCGGACTATTTGGTGCCGCAGTCGGTCTAGACGTAAAAACGGCTGTCATTAGTGCTCCCGCAGCGGGATCAGAACAAGGCCAAGTCGTAATTTACCGGAAATACGGTCTCGATTGGCTCAGAGAAAATCCACTGAGCCCTATCGCTGACAGGGTAACTGGTGAGTACTACGGTAGTTCTTTGAGTTGCCAGTTACCATTTTTGATTGTTGGAAGTTCGGGACAAAGCACCGGAAAAAGTATCTGGATATCCGTATACAACGATTGCAATGAGAACCTCGAAGATGACATCTGCGATGTGACTCAGGGCCTTGAGGCTGATTGCAATATGAACCTGATTCCGGATGCATGCGAGATTTCAGATGGGACCAAACAGGATTGCGATGAAAACGGAGTTCCCGATGAATGTCAGATTTCATTGGGTGAATTGCCGGACTGTAACCTGAATGGTGTGCCGGATAGTTGCGACGTAAGCAGTGGTTTCTCCCTGGACTGCAACCTGGATATGATTCCGGATGAGTGCCAGGTAGACGCCGACATTCTATTGCCTTCCATCTCAAACATGCCAAGTCCATTCAATGTAAGTACGGACATTGGAGAATGTGGAGCAGTGGTGACTTGGGAAGATCCAATCGCTACTGATAACTGTGGCGTTGCTTCTCTGGAAACAACACACCCCTCTGGGACGTTTTTCTCTACAGGTTTGACAATTGTCACTTACACAGCAACAGACGTCAGTGGTAACGTTCGTAACTCAATGTTTACAGTTGTTGTCTCAGATGATGAGCTTCCAACTTTGACTGGGATCCAGAGCTCGGTTTCTGTCGAATCCTCAGAGGGTGTCTGTGAGCTTCCAGTAAATTGGCCGACGCCAAACCCAGTCGATAATTGTGGTGTTTTCTCTGTTACTTCGACTCACCAGCCGGGTGAAATCTTCCCAATCGGAACAACCACGGTTACATACACCTTGACGGATACTCACGGAAATGTGTCGTCAATCAATATGGATGTGATTGTTGTCGATACGGTTGATCCAGTAATCAGCAACATGCCTGCTGATATCGATCTTCTGACAGAGAGCGGAACATGTAGCCGTCTAGTTGAGTGGATTGAGCCCGAAGTTGCAGATGACTGCAGCGTATCTTCTTTCTCCGGAGATGTTTCCAGTGGAACTCTCTTTGAGCTGGGCACGACAGTAGTGACTTACACTGCTGTTGATAGTTGGGGAAATACTGTATCTGCAAGTTTCAATGTGACGATTCGGGATGAAGAACTTCCTGAGTACACCTCAGCACCTCAAGATATCGTCGCAGGTAATGACCCGAATGAGTGCAATGCACAGATTTCATGGGCTCCTGCATCTGTGCAGGATAACTGTGGTGTAAATTCTGTTCTCAGCAGCCATCAGCCGGGTGACATTTTCCCTCTTGGCGATACGGTCGTTACGATTACTGCGACAGACGTCAACGGTAATGTGAACATTCACCAGTTCACGGTTTCGATTCTGGATACAGAAGCACCGTTGATCAGTAATGTTCCCGAAGACTTTGTTCTTGATAATGATCCAGCTCAATGTACAGCAGTAGTGAACTGGCAGCTGCCAGGGATCTCTGATAATTGTGGGATCAATGCATTTGAGGGAACTGCGAATTCCGGCGATGCTTTCCCCATTGGTACTACAGTGGTCGAGTACACACTTGTAGACAATGCTGGTAATCAGACATTGGAAAGTTTCAGCATTACTGTTAACGATACAGAGATGCCGATACTTCTTGGCCTTCCACAAAACATTTCGGTCTTTAATGATCCTGGACAGTGTGGAGCAAACGTGAGTTGGGTTGTCCCGACTCCATGGGACAACTGTGAGTTGGTCGATTTCGACGGATCACATGAATCAGGCGCATACTTCCCAAAAGGAAGCACCGAAGTTACATACCTTGTAATGGATGGAATGGGTCAAATCACAACGGGTACTTTCAGTATTTCCGTAGATGATGATGAGGCTCCGCAAATCAGTGGAATGCCTGCAGATAGAACGATTGTCGCAGATCCAGGACTTTGTTCAGCAGTTCATAGCTGGACTGTGCCGGTGCCCTCCGACAATTGTGAGGTTGTTTCCTTTACAGCGACTCACGAACCAGGAGATTCTTTCCCTGTCGGTGTCACTCAGGTTTCATACACAGTGACCGACAGCATGGGAATGACGACGACGGATCAGTTCAGCATTACGGTCGTCGATGAAGAAGACCCGATGATCATTCGTTTACCCGCAGACATAAGTCTGGTTGTAGGGGAAGGCGATTGCACAACTCCAGTCAGCTGGGTCGCTCCGGACTCTCAAGATAATTGTGCGATTGAGTCATTCTCGATTTCTCACAATTCGGGTAGTGAATTCCCAGTTGGAACGACAACGGTCGAAATCAGTACCACAGATATTCATGGCAACAGTTCTGCAGCCAGCTTCTTGGTAACAGTCCTGGATGAGGAGATTCCAGTTATTCTGAGTCTCCCAGCGGACATTTCTGTGAGCTCGGATAGTGACGCATGTGGGACCACAGTTACATGGATTGAGCCACAAAGCTCTGATAACTGTTCCGTCGCGGAGTTGTCTGCAGATCAAATCAATGGCGATTTCTACCCAGTTGGAATCACTGTTGTCACCTACAGCATTTTAGATGCCTCCGGAAATTCAGATGAAGCCAGTTTCGCTATTGAAGTGACTGATACGACGGCACCTGAGTTCACAGAGATCCCGCTGGGAATCCAGATCAATACAGATCTCGGTCAGTGTGGAGCCAGCGTGACATGGAATCCGGTAACAGCGGAAGACAACTGTGAAGTGGATACGATCAGCGGATCTCACTCTTCAGGAATGTTCTTCAACACTGGAGTGACTACCGTCGAGTATCAGGTCATCGATATTCATGGAAATCAAACTGATCACAGCTTCGACGTTGAGGTTCTGGATCAGGAGAATGCACAAATCGTCGGGATTGACGAAGATATTTTTGTCACAAACGACGAAGGACAATGCGGAGCAAACGTAAGCTGGGTTGAGCCTGGAGCCACAGATAATTGCTTGGTTTCAAGCTTGTCCAACTCGATTCCTTCTGGCGCATTTTTCTCCGTAGGTTCGACCCAAGTCACATATGTTGCAGTGGATAATAGTGGGAATGAAACCACAAAATCCTTCATGGTGACTGTCGCGGATAACGAAAAGCCGGCATTCTCTGCGATTCCTGGCCTTGTGACTGGTAATACTTCACTGGCGGTTTGCGATGGAATCGTGACATGGGAAGAGGTAACGGGTACAGATAACTGTCTCGTCGAATCGATTTCTTTGACACATTCTTCGGGCAGTGTATTCCCGCTTGGCGATACGACCGTAACAGCAACGATCGTTGATATTCACGGTAATGAACATTCCGAGGATTTCACTGTAAGAATTGAGGATGCCGAACTTCCCCAACTGATCGCCATGCCAGCGGATCAGTTCAAGATCAATGATGCCGGAGAATGCGGCGCAATCATTGATTGGGTAATCCCAGGGACTTCGGATAACTGTCAGGTCGAAAGTTTGTCAGGTACGCATGTCCCCGGCAGCTTCTTTGAACGTGGTACTACAGTGGTGACTTACACAGTGGTAGATGCTGCTGGTAATAGTCACGCTGAAAGTTTTGAAGTAAATGTCGTAGACCTTGAAGTCCCTGTGGTTCTGAATACCCCAACGGATGTCGTCGCGATTGCCGATCCTGGATCATGTGGGACTAATATCTCCTGGATTGAGCCGACAGCAGAGGACAACTGTTCTGTTCAGGCACTGATTTCAAGTCACGATCCGGAAGATTTCTTCCTCACGGGAACCACTGTTGTTTCCTACACAGCTCAGGATCCCACAGGTAACATTTCAACAGTCCAGTTCAATGTCACTATTCTCGACGAAGAGTATCCAACCTTTGGAACATTCCCGTCTTCAGTGACTGTGGATAATGATGCAAATGAATGTGGTGCAGCGGTTAGCTGGATAGAGCCTGAGCTGCTGGACAATTGCAGTATTGGAATCAATGGATCTGATCACCAGTCTGGCGATTTCTTCCCCATTGGTACTACGGTAGTGACCTATGAAGTTGCAGATGCAACAGGAAACACTATTAGTGATAGTTTCACTGTCACTGTAGAAGATGCTCAAGCCCCCAACTTCCTGACATTCATCAGCAGTGCCGTTTTGGAAACTGACTCTGGTGAGTGTGGAGCGATTCATACATGGGGAGTTCCTGAAGTCTTAGAAAACTGTCCGGGCCTTGAGGTTACTTCGACACACAATCCGGGTGATTTCTTCAATACTGGTTTGACGGTGGTCAACTACACAGCATCAGATGCTGCGGGTCATGTCACTCAGTTGATGTTCACTGTGATTGTTCAGGACACTGAAGATCCAGTTATTTCAGGAATGCCAGAAAAC
This sequence comes from Planctomycetota bacterium, assembly GCA_002691835.1. The sequence continues at coordinate 3,462 of NZJA01000148.1, read as the reverse complement.
CTGACGCAAGGAACTGATCTTGATAGTTGTGGTGCAATAGTTAACTGGATTGAGCCTGAGTCCTCCGATAACTGTACGGTATTGAGTTTCACCTCGAGCCACTCGTCAGGTGACTTTTTCCAAAAAGGCGTGACAACTGTCACATACACTGCGACTGATTCCGCTGGCTTGGTGGTTTCTGCCAGTTTCGATATCTCAATTCTTGATCAACAGCTGCCTTCGATTACTGGAATGCCACAAAGTGTAACCATCAATAGCCAATCTGGGCTATGTGGTTCATTACATGCTTGGGATATTCCGCAATCATCAGATAACTGTCCTGATCATGTCTTCACAGGAACTCACCAGCCTGGAGATTACTTTGCGGTGGGATCCACGACAGTTTCATACACTGCGATCGACAACAGTGGAAATGTCTCTGCTGAAGAATTTGTCGTCACGGTTGTAGATAACGAAGATCCTGCGATTTTGGGTACTCCCATGGATATCACCGTGATCGCTGATCTCGGAACTTGCAGCATGCCAGTCAGTTGGGATGCTCCTGAGTTTGCTGATAACTGTGCGATCGACACCAGCACTATCACCCATGAATCAGGAAGCCAGTTCCTGTTGGGAGATACCCTGGTTGAGCTCGCGACGACTGATATTCATGGCAATGCAAATACAGCCAGTTTTGTCGTGACAGTTCTCGACCAAGAACTTCCAGAAGTTGTGAATCTCCCAGAAAACATTGTCATCGAGAATGATCTCGACAGTTGTGGAGCATTCGTTTCCTGGATTGAGCCTACCTCCAGCGATAATTGTGAAGTCACTTCCTTGGTGGGGGATCAGGTCAATGGATCTGTTTACCCGATAGGAACGACCCTTGTGACTTATACCGTTGAGGATTCCTCAGGGAACGTCAATGAAGCCAGTTTCGAAATTCTGGTTGAAGACCTTCAAGGACCTGAGTTATTCGCAATGCCGGACAATGTGCTTCAGGAGAACGATCCGGGAGCATGTGGTGCATTGATTGATTGGACGCTTCCTCAAACTTCAGATAACTGCCCGAACCAGCAATTGACCAGTTCTCATAACCCGGGCGATTTCTTTGCTACCGGACTGACAACGGTTAGTTACACGGTTACGGATGCCTCCGGAAATGCTCAAACACTTAGCTTCGAAATCAATATTGTTGATCTTGAAGTGCCTGTTTTGATCAATGGCCCTCAGGACATTCTATTGGAAGCTGAGGATGGTCTTTGCGGAAGTACCGTCAGCTGGGTTGAGCCCACTGCGGAAGACAACTGCACGATCCTGGACATTAAGCCGAGTAACTACCCCGGTGAGTTCTTTGAAGTGGGAGCCACTCTGGTTTCCTATACCGCTATTGACACTACCGGAAACATTTCTGTCCATGAGTTCACAGTAACGGTTGAAGACACGCAGAGCCCTGTCATTTCCGGTCTCTCCGGCGACATAGCGGTCAACACAGATTTCAATCAGTGTGACGCTGTTGTGACATGGGAAGAGCCTGCATTCAGTGACAACTGTGAGGTCGTTTCGACCCATTTAGACATTCCTTCGGGAACCGCATTTGCCATTGGTACAACGACAGTGACCTACACCATTGTTGATTCCGCAGGACTTGAGACGGTCGGTAGCTTCGACGTCAGCGTCGAAGATAACCAGGTACCGGTCATCGAGAATATCCCTGCAAATGTGGTTCTGACAACGGAGCCTGGATCATGCCAGAGAGTCTTCGATTGGATAGAGCCGACGATTACTGACAACTGTCCTGGAATGACTGTGACAGCCAGTCACCAACCTGGAGACTCCTTCCCGGTGGGATTGAGCATCGTGACTTACCAGGCAGCTGATGCACACGGTCAGAGTAGACAAGTAATGTTTACGGTCGTTGTTCAGGACAATGAAGATCCTGTCATCAGCGGTACTCCTGAAGATGTGATCTTGGAAAATGACCTCGATCAGTGCGGTGCTGTCCATCAGTGGGTAGAGCCGACTGCTTCTGACAACTGTGGAACAGTAGGTTTCTCAACGGATCATTCCAGTGGATCTTTCTTTGATCTTGGAACGACAACGGTGACCTATTCTGTTTCTGACCCCAGTGGAAATCTTGTCAGTACAAGTTTCAATGTCACAGTCGTTGATCTGCAGATCCCCGAATTCGTGACCATGCCTGAGACAGTCTCGATCAACACTGATCCGGGTGTTTGTGGTGCTGCTCATTACTGGGATCTTCCCAATGTATATGACAACTGCGAAGAGATTAATCTTGCTTCCAGTCATCAGCCTGGTGACCTGTTCCCGATCGGTACGACGGTGGTCACCTACACAGCACAGGATCCCACTGGAAATGTCATCAGTGATGAGTTCGCTGTGACAGTGAGCGACTTTGAAGATCCTGATTTTGACGGTATTCCAGAAACAATCGTCGTTCATGCTGAACCGGGACTCTGCGATGCAGAAGTCAATTGGGTGGCACCAGTCGCAGTCGATAACTGCGAGGTCCAATCTCACAGCAGCAGTCATCAACCTGGAGATCGATTCTTGCTGGGTGAGACTACAGTCGTACTCTCTGCCTCAGACATTTACGGTAATGAGTTCACGACTTCATTCGTGATTGTTGTCGAAGACCATGAGCTTCCAGTGATCTCTGGAATGCCAGAATCGGTCACTATCGACAATATTCCGGGATTCTGTGGAGCGTCCTACAGTTGGGATTATCCGATTGCTACTGATAATTGTGACGTGCTGACTCCGACAGCCGAATTCCTCAGTGGACACTTCTTCCCAGTGGGAACGACTACGGTGGTCTACTCAGTGACTGACGATAGTGGAAACTCATCAGACGAGACCTTTACGGTTACGGTGGTGGATGCTGAAGCACCAGTGTTTACCAATATCAGCTCTGATTACGAAGTGTCAGCAGCTGTTGATCAGTGCGGAGCTGTGGTGGTGTGGCCTGAAGCTGAGGCTTCGGATAACTGTGGCGTTGAAGGTATCACTTACGATAGAACCAACGGCTTGTTCCTTGGTCTCGGTGATCATTCGGTCAATGCTACTGTGTCAGATATCAATGGCTTGCAAACAACCCAGCAGTTCGTGATTACAGTGGTAGATGATACTCCACCGATGATCCACGGAATGCCTGCTGATATTCTTCTTAATGCTGAAGAAGGTCAATGTGGAGCCGTTGCAAGCTGGATAGAGCCGACGTCTACGGACAACTGCCCAGGGCGATTGCTTGCGAATAATATCCCATCTGGAAGCTTCTTCATTGTTGGTGTGTCAACTGTTTCCTATGTTGCTACAGACCCCTCCGGTAATACGACAACAGAAACATTCACTGTCACAGTTCTTGATGAACAACAGCCAACTCTTGAAGGAATTCCTGCTGATATCACGGTCAGTAATGATCCTGGAGTTTGTTCTGCACATGTTTCGTGGATTGCTCCGAAT
>NZJA01000147.1 GCA_002691835.1 Planctomycetota bacterium | reverse complement strand
TCAGCACGTTTGTCGGACCTGAGCCTGAAAAGCAAAATACTCCTGAACCAGCTCCCTCGATCGCACCCGCCCTTCAGCCCATCACAATTGAGGAAACCCAATGGGAACTGCAGCTCCAGCTGGAGATCTCCTGCGAAAGTGATCCGTCCCTCAAGGATCATGTTCTTCAGGGAAGAGCAGTTATTCCAGCAGCCGTTCTGATCGAATGGTGCGCACAAGTTGCCGCTCACCGGAACCCGGGTCTGGATATTCTCGGAGTAGAAAATTTCAGGATTCTTAAAGGTATCGTGATTGGTGCAAAAGAAATCGCCCACCTCTCATTTTTCTGCGCTCCCCCTGAACGACGAGATGGCCTGCTGTATGTCCCTGTTGAAGTTCGTAGTACAGGACCTGAAACCCGTCTCCATGTGAGGACTGAAATCCTTCTCGGTGATCGACAGCCCGCCACTTCCCGAGTGCAACGATTCACCACTGCCCCTAGCCATGATTATTCGCAAACACTTTTTCATGGAGACAGTTTTCGCTGTATTTCCAAAGTCATTGGACTGAACAATGACGGCATCACATTCACTGCCACCGGGACACCTCCACCAGGAATAGGATTCCGTTCACCTCTGTTGCCCTTCTGGTTGGTCGACCCCTTACGACTCGACGCTATTTTCCAAGGACTCATCATTTGGAGTGACAAGGCGGTCGGAGCTCCCTGTCTTCCATGCTCGATTTCCAGCCTGCGGATTCATGGAAATGCTCGAGTCGGCGAATTGGAAACCCGAGTGGAACTCGAACGCTTTGGTCCATCCTCTGCGAGTGCCAGCGCTGAAGTCCTCAACGAGCAAGGGGAACCCCTGCTGACCATCTCTGGTGCTGAAGTCGTGATCGATGCGGCTCTGAAAGTCGCTTTTCAACAGCATGAGCTGACTGAAGAGGCCCAAACTTGAGCGGGATCGCCATCGTTGGAACCGGGTTTATCTTTCCCGGTGCAGGAAACGATGATGAATTCTGGAAAATGGTTCGATCTGGTGAAGATCACACTCGAGAAGTCCCCGCTGGCCGCTGGGCCCTATCGCCAGAGACTGCCCATGGTGGAGTAGATCCGCAGGCTGATCGGGTGAGAGCTATTCGCGGAGGCTTTGTCGATCCTCCGGAGACGGGTTTGCGATCGGGCGGACTCGCACCGGACCTTCTCAAATCTCTCGACCCATCCGTTCAGTTGGCTGTGCATGCTGGTCTCGAATCTTGCCGGGATTGCAAAGACAGGCTCGACCCTGACCGAACCCACATCATCTTGGGACAGCTTCTATTACCGACTGAGTCCACCTCGGCGATGGCCGAAGCCATCATTGGCGATACTCTTGAGGAAACCGTTCTCGGGGACATCGATTTTGAAGATCGACGTCCCAGAGGGATTCCCACATGCCACCCTCTCGATCGCCACGACGGTTCACTTCCTGCAACAGCCTTAAGAGCAGCTCTTGGTTTAAGATCCGGAGCCTGGACCTTGGATGCCGCCTGCGCNTCCGCTCTATATGCAGTCGTCAGAGCTTGTGAAGACTTGCTTGCACATCGCTGTGACCAAGCACTGGCAGGAGGAGTCTCTCGACCTGACGCCCTCTTCACTCAAATGGGTTTTTCCCAGTTAAGAGCTCTCTCGCCAGAAGGTCGTTGCCGCCCCCTCGATTCAAGAGGACAAGGGCTCGTGGTCGGTGAAGGGGCTGGCATTTTACGATTGCGCAGACTCGATGACGCTCTCAACAATGGTGAAAAAATCCTCGGCGTGATTCGTGGCTGGGGTCTCTCTAATGACCGTTCGGGTGGCTTATTGGCTCCTTCCGGTGAAGGCCAAGTGCGCGCCATGCAAAAGGCATATCAACATGCCGGGTGGTCCCCCTCTGATGTGGATTACATTGAATGTCATGCCACGGGAACACCTGTTGGAGATGCCACCGAGCTGAACAGTTTGCAAAAATTATGGCATGACCAGACGTGGCAGCAGGGTCAATGTGCACTCGGATCCATAAAGTCTTCCATCGGTCATACTCTGACTGCCGCAGGTAGTGCAGGGTTGATCAAGGTTCTTCTTGCGATGAGGAATGGAGAGATCCCACCACTGCCAGATCAACGTGAAGCTCCTGGGGAATTCCCAATGGCTTCGTCACCTTTCAGGATTCCTGAGTCTGCTGAGCCATGGCTTCAACAAAGTGGCAGACCTCGCCGATCAGCAGTCAGTGCATTTGGTTTTGGCGGCATCAATGCCCACCTTCTCGTAGAAGAGTTTCATTCAAAATCAGCAACCTCCGCAATCGAAGTATCATCTCCACCTGTGACTGAAAATTCTCCGATCGCTATCGTTGGTTATGGAGCTCTCGCTGGTCGATTCCATGGCCGTAAAGCCCTTCGACCGATTCTATTAACCGTCGACGACACGAGTCAGGGTGAGCTTGATTTACCTGGGCAGTATGGTGTCCCTCAATCTCGGTGGATGGCAAATGAAGGGCGCAAGCTCCCAGAGGGGTATCCGGCAGGTTCACTCAGGGGATCACCGGTGGACTTGCGAATTCCGCCGACGGAATTGAAAGAGCTGCTCCCACAACAATTAGCACTGCTTCAGGTCTCCCGTGAAGCAATGTCTCATGCCGGCATGTCAGAAGCCGGCGAAAATGCGACTGTCCTCGTGGGCTTGGGACTCGATCCTCGAAGCAGTCTCTTCCATCTGCGCTGGATGCTTCCAGAGAGAGCTCGAGCTTGGCTGAAAGAGTTGGGAATCGAGGCACGTCTTGAAGATGTTGATCAATGGATTCAGCAATTACAGGACGAGGTCAGCGATCCCCTGGATGCCAATCGAGTCATGGGTGCATTGGGAAGTGTTGCTGCCAGTCGCCTGGCCCGTGATCTCGGTGCAGGAGGTCCATCCCATACCGTGAGTAATGACGACATGGGTGGATTCCGGGCTCTCGAGCAGGCTGTTAATTCACTCCGTGAAGGGAACTCCGAAACCGCCGTTGTCGCTGCAGCAGATTTCGGTCTCGATATTATTTCGAGAGTTTCCGACTCACGAGAGGGGCAACCCCAGCGATCAGATGCGGCAGTTGCACTCATTCTTCGCCGTCTCGAAGACGCCATCGCTGATGGTCAAAAAGTTTATGGAGTCATCGAAGGTACCGGCTGTGCAGCTGCGGACAGTTTTGTTTCAGGAAGCCGTACTCTTCCTGCAGAAAGAGCCACACAACTTGCGATGCGGCACAACACCCGCCCCGACATCGTCTTGAGCTCCAGAGACCATCCCATCAATCTCTCTCGAGTCACCCGGATACCTGGATTACGGGTCGTATCTCTGCCTCTGGCTTTGGAGCACTGTGGCTGTGCGACCCCTCTGATCTCTGTGTTACAGGGCCTTGAAATGTTTGAATCCTCGGTGTTACCCAGTAATTCACCAGAAAGACCGGCGATTCCATGGCTCGGAGCTCTGACTGAAAAAGCTTCAATGCGCATCGATTTCAAGGGGCAACTGGGGGATCACGGTTCAGTTCTATTAAGAATGGGAGTTTCGGAAAAGTCCGAGACAAAACCCGAATCTGAAAATCGCCCTCACGAGATCNCCAACAATGGGGAATTCCCATTAGGAATGATTCTTAGCGAAGGTCCCACTCTTTCACAATCAGTCTCCCATGTGGAAGAGTGGCTGAAATCAAACGATCTATCAGGGAAATCCCTTCACCAGATTTCTCGCAAGTGGTTTGTCGATCACCCTCCGCAATACAAAGAATCGCAAGCGACAGGGATTCTCTTCGAAAATATGGAGGCGTTGAATCTTGCTGTCTCGGCAGCAAAGACCCCCTCCACTGAAGATCAGCGAGACTTGCGTGGAAATGGTTGGGAAGTCTTCCGATCGCACGCTACAGCCCTCGGCTTTTCAGGTGAAATCGGCTTCGTTTATCCGGGATCAGGGAGTCTTTATCCCGGTGCCGGCCGAAATTTATTCACACGGTTCTCAGGAGCCATGGATTCGACCCGTGACGACGGAGGTCTTCTTCACCGAATGATCTCTGATCCCGCATTCTGGAGTCCAGTCACCCCCCTCCCTGGAGACGTGCGACAGGAGATTCTCGCTCAAGTAGCTCTGGGTGGTTTCGGAACAGACTTGCTAAGCGGTTTTGGAGTTGAAGCCTCAGTGGCATGTGGTCATAGCCTCGGCCAGACCGCAATGCTGTTTGCTCAAGGTGTCTGGACCAAGCGCAGTGAGATGCAAGAAAAGATGGAAACNGGAGANCTNTTCAATATCTGGNTNGGNGGNGAATTTAAAGCNGCCNGAAANCAGTGGCATGGNGGNTCNGGNCCNGANCANCCGTGGGGAGCGATGGTCGTNGACCGATCNAGANCCGAAGTNGAAGNNGCTCTTCGNCAANTGACGTCTNGNGTCTANCTTCTCCTCGTNAATGCNGATGACGANGTNGTCATTGGNGGAGACCCTCGNGANCTNCANCTTCTNACNGAANAAAANGGTTGGGCAGCNGTNAATCTNTCNGGAGTCACCTCAGTCCANTGCCCNCTNGTNGAGTNNGTTCGAGAAGAATATCGTTCACTNCATGANTGGCCTGTNACGANTCCCCNNGGNNGNTGNAAANTCCTCTGCACTGCAACCGGNCNNCCTTTNGATNTNACATCNTCTTCTATCGCNGANTCGATTCTNCAACAGGCGATTCATGGNTTTGATTTNCCNGNNCTGATTCANNCGATGTGGGANAATGGCACTCGAATCTTTATCGANCCGGGACCAGGGGCTTCCTGTTCCCGCTTGATCAGAAAAATCCTTGGTCAAAGAAACTTCCGCACATTACCACTCTTCTGGCGAGGTGAGGATGAAGAACGAAGCCTGGCCCGATTGTTACTCTCCTGTGCTGTCGAACGCGTCCCCGTTGATTTTGAGAGTTGTCTTCCTGAAATGCACTGGCCAACACCAGATGCTCCCATCGTTGAAATCACCGATGGTCGTGGCCCAAGACACATTCCAGCGCTTCCCCCATCGATGAAGAGATGGACCCCCATGGACCATTCCAAATCTGCGGATCGCAGCCGATCACGTTTACCCCAATCCGTTCAAGACGAAGAGTTCCCAGTAAAGACTCCTGTGAATCCGGATAAGTCGGTAGATCCCTCTCCAGAGGTCTCTGGATCCGCCAAGAATCTATCTTCTTCCCCCACCAAGACTCCCATCGTCGCCAGTGCGTCGATGGCAGGATCAACTCGGCGCGGAAAACTGGAGGAACGTCTTCAACGAGTGATATCCCGACGAAACGCTGAGTACGTTTCTTCTGGGATGGTTGAGAATGCTGAACAACAGGTTTCTTCTACCTCCCCCAAAAATTCAGAACTCTCTTCGGCTGTAAAAACGGTGGCGGAACCGGTTCTGTTTGATCGATCTCAATGCCTGGAGTTTGCAAAGGGGTTGGTGGGTCCCGTCCTTGGTCCTCTTCATGGCGAAGCTGATCAATTCCCTACCCGAGTTCGTCTACCTGATGAACCTCTCATGCTCGTGGACAGAATCATTTCGATGGAAGGTGAACCGCTTTCACTTGGCAGTGGAAGAATCGTCACAGCCCATGATGTCCTCGCAGATAATTGGTATCTGGACTCAGGAAGAATTCCGACTTCTATCGCTGTTGAAAGCGGTCAAGCGGATCTGTTTCTCTCAGGCTATCTTGGTGCAGACCTGCATACTCGTGGCCTCTCTGTATACCGACTCCTCGATGCACTGGTTACCTTTCACTCCGACCTTCCCGAGGCTGGGAAAACCATCATCTATGATATTCATATCGACGAATTTTTCCGGCAGGACAAAACCCTTCTCTTCCGGTTCCATTTTGATGCCACGGTCGATGGAGAACCATTTTTATCGATGAGGGATGGGTGTGCAGGCTTCTTTTCTCCCGAGGAACTCGCCTCGGGCCGTGGGATTGTTCAATCTCCCCATCGCCCAAGGCCGACGGCCAAAGCACCCAAAAATTGGGAGCTTCCTATATCTTCCGACGTCGCATCTCTGGATTCCAGAGCTCTGGAACTTCTCCGAAAAGGCCACCTGGGAAAAGTTTTTGGGAACGAGTTTGCGAAGATTCCTCTGCAATCACCCTGGACCATCCCCGGTGATCAGATGACCCTGATTGATCGGGTCACTCATCTCGATCCGACGGGAGGGCATTATCAATTGGGAAAAGTTGTCGGAGAGCTGTCGATCCACCCGGACGACTGGTTCCTGACCTGTCACTTTACAGATGACCATGTCATGCCGGGTACTCTCATGTACGAGAGCTGCATCCATACTCTTCGAGTCCTTTTAATGAGCTGGGGTTGGATCGGTGAATCGGATGCCATCGCCTCGATGCCCGTACCAGGAGTCGCCGGCCGTCTTCGTTGCCGGGGCCAGGTGACACCTGAAACCCGGAATGTCAGTTACGAAGTTCATGTTCATGAAATCGGATATCGACCTGAGCCTTATGTGATCGCCAGTGCTCTCATGCTCGCTGATGGAAAACCCATCGTCGAAATGGAGGGATTATCCCTGCGTCTGGCAGGAATCGACGAAGCCCAAATCATAAAAATGTGGGCCGCAACAAAAACCTCTCCCCCTGCAAGCTCAGAAAAAGGAATCCCAATCGATGCTCCGGGTGGCGGTGGAGACCAGCCTCCCATCGCCTCTCCAAATCCAACTGTCTATGGTCATGACAAGATCCTTTCCTTTGCGACAGGGCTTCCCTCTGATGCCTTTGGTGATCGATTCTCTGTCTTTGACGGAAACCGCTTCCTTGCCCGACTGCCTGGTCCTCCCTACTGCTTCCTTGACCGAGTCGTCGAAGTTCATGGACAACCCTGGGTTGTCGAGGCCGGAGCCGCTTGTACCGCTGAGTATCTGGTTCCAGAAGACGCCTGGTATTTCGATGCGGGTGGAAGTGGCGAAATGCCATTCGCTGTACTGCTAGAGATCGCCCTGCAGCCCTGTGGATGGCTTGCAGGTTATGTCGGATCAGCTCTGACAGAAGAAGGACCTCTCCACTTTAGAAATCTGGGGGGAGAAGCCACCTTACTTCGTCCGATTACTCGACAGACCGGGTTACTAACCACGCGAGTAAAAATGACGAAAGCAGATCATGGAGCAGGAATGTGGATTCAGCACTTCGATCTCGAAGTCGATGACTCCAAGGGACCGCTATACCGCGGAAAGACCTATTTTGGATTCTTCCCACCCGAAGCGCTGGCAGCCCAAGTGGGCTTACCCGGTGCCGCACCCAAAAACATTCCACCCAGAGAAGCGATGAGAGGAAAATCATACTCTCTGAAGCATCAACCTTCGGGACCTTCCGAAGAATTCAGAATGCTCGATGAAGTAGAGATCTATGTTCCAAATGGAGGAACATCCGGACTGGGATTTATCCGCGGCTCCATCGATGTCAATCCCGAGGCCTGGTTCTTCAAGGCTCACTTCATGGGCGACCCAGTATGGCCCGGAAGCCTCGGCCTCGAATCGATGCTTCAATTATTGCAGGAGGTCGCCAAAGACCGCTGGGGAACTCCAAGAAAAGATCTTCATCGAAGCATTCGGTGTGGATCAGAACACCGCTGGACATACCGTGGACAGGTGATTCCCACTCGTAAAAAAGTCGTCGTAGAAGCCCAGATTAATGAAATCGATGATGAAAAAGGCTTCTTGCGTGCAGATGGAATGTTGATCGTGGATGATCTGCCCATCTACAGTATGGAAGACTTCACTGTCGAACGCAGGATGGAATCATGAAACCAGTTCCAGATCTTCACTTGGCTGCATTAGGCATCGAAATGGCCCCATGTGTCATTACGAGCTCCGAGATTGAAGAAATGATGGCGACCACTTGGGACCAACTGGGGATTCCCCGGGGTCAAATCGAACAACTGACCGGAGTTCGAGAGCGAAGGTGGTGGAATGAAGGCACGTCCATTTCCGAAATGGCTGCAAAGGCGGCTCAAAAAGCGCTCCATCGTGCGGGTATCGATATCGGATCCGTCGACCGCCTGATCTATACCGGTGTTTGCCGAGAGGGCTTTGAACCTGCAACCGCATGTGCGGTCGCTCACCATCTTGGTGCCGGTGAAAATATCGAGCTTCATGATCTTTCCAATGCCTGTCTCGGCTCAATGGATGCCGTCGTGCGCATGCAGAGCGGCCAGCCGTATAACAAACAAGTGCCAGCGATCCGTTTGCTGGAG
>NZJA01000146.1 GCA_002691835.1 Planctomycetota bacterium | reverse complement strand
TTGAAGAAGGTGAACAATGGACAGTTCAAGACCTGGAAGACTACCTTTTCAGTTACAACCACTTCAACTCGCGGGGTCGTGAGTGCGAACTTGACCCTGAAGGGTTGGGAACTCCATGGCCTCACCTGTTCCTGAATAATCTTCGAAATGTTTGTCCTTCAATTCAATTAACGCTGCATGCAATTCGCAGAATGGTCGAACACCCTCCTACAGACCAGTCTCTCCTTGGTTACGAAAACAGGGGTGCAGGTGCTTCCCAGACACCCCATCTCTTCAGTGATGATGAGCCCAATATCAGCGAACTCTTTGAGTTGCCGGCCAGTATGCGAATGTATCTTTATGCAGGTGCGATTGCGGGAGGGATCATCCCCGGAACATTGAGCCACCCCTATTCAGACGATCCATCCACCTGCCATAAACAAGGCAACCGTACCGAGTAGGCGGCTGTGCCTCCCAATCTCTTTTGACGAGAGATCTTGAGTCCAGCTCTTTCACAGAGTTCAATTTGATCCACAATCTCCTGTTCACAGTCGCTTCGATGATGGACAGGAGATACTTTCCAGTTTCAGGATGGACTCCGCATATGGCTTCAGACTCCAACAGCTCTGATTACGACGTCGCCGTCGTTGGCGGTGGAGCGGCGGGATTGTTTGCGGCGATCTTTGCCGGGCGGGCGGGGCAGCGGGTGCTCGTGCTCGACGGAGCGAAGAAGCTGGGGGCCAAAATTCTGGTCGCCGGCGGTGGCCGCTGTAACGTCACTCACTATACCGTTGACCCTTCCGATTATGCCGGAGACAAACCGAATCGCATTCGCAAGGTACTGCGCCGCTTTGATGTGGCGGACACCATCGAGTTCTTCCGCGAACAGGGTGTCGAACTCAAACAAGAAGAAACCGGCAAACTGTTTCCAGTGACTGACAAGGCGCGAACGGTGCTCGATGCTCTGATCCGCGCCTGTGAAGCGGCTGCGGTGACCTTGGCATTTCCCCAAAGAGTGGAAAACGTCGAGCGTATCGAGGATGGATTTGTCATTTCTGGAGAATGGGGAGAAGTAAGGGCGGCTCGCGTAATTCTGGCCACGGGTGGTCGAGCCTTGCCCAAGTCCGGATCCGATGGACATGGCTACCTGATCGCCGAAAGCCTCGGACACCGCCTCTCTGAACGCATCTTTCCCGCTCTGGTTCCGCTGATCCTGCCCGGAGAACATCCACTACGGGAACTCTCCGGATTTTCATTGGATGGCACCCTGACCGTTCGAGCTTCGAGTAATAAAGTGCTGCACCACACCACGCATAGCATCCTCTTTACCCACTTTGGTCTATCAGGTCCCGGGATTCTCGACATCAGTCGTTACTGGCGTGCTGGCATCGAAGAAGATGCCGGGGCCACCCTCGATCTCGACTTTATGCCACAGGTTTCAGAAAATGACCTCGATCAGGCACTCCAGGAGGCCGGTCCAAAAAACTCTCGGGCGATCTTGCGACAATGGCTCAGTAGCCGCCTCGTGGATACCTTGCTAAAACTCGCCGAAGTCGATGGCTTGGTGGCCTGCGCACAACTCCCGAAAGCCGATCGCAAACGACTGATTCAAACCTGCAAGCAGTACGTGCTACCGGTACAAGGAGACCGGGGTTACACCTATGCGGAAGTCACGATGGGTGGAGTACCCCTCGAAGAGGTCGATCTCAAAACGATGACTTCAAGAAAAATGCCCGGCCTATCTCTCGTTGGAGAAATCCTCGATGTAGATGGGCGTATCGGTGGCTTTAATTTTCAATGGGCTTGGGCAACTGGATACATTGCCGGAAGCTCAACAAGCCTAAAGGGTGACTAAAGTTAAAGCCCCCCCTATAATGAGATCGAAGGAGATCTCTCTTGAACCGGCCAGCGACCCCTGCCACAAATTTTCTACTACAGACCATTCAATCTTGTCCTGATCTGAAATGGGCGACTCCTGATCAACAGTGGCAGTTAGCCTCAAGAGCCCATCACAAATTTCTTGCGGCTGGTGAACACCTTTTTTTCAAGGGTGACCGAGGTGAATCCCTGTTTCTGATTATTCAGGGAGATCTCGAAATCTACGCCAAAGGCCCCCCGGAAGATCCGGAACTGATCCTTGCACGTCTCTTTCAGCAAGGAGACGCTCTCGGTGAATGGGCAGCAACTCGGCAGGATCAGACCCGCAGTGCCTCTGTTCGCGCTCGGGGAAATTCAACGCTGATCGAAATCCCCTACACCCTCATCAAGGAAATCGGCTCCTTTACTGATTTCCTCGGACACAGTGCACAGCGTGGTAGAAAACTAAAAAGTCACGACTCTCTGGTCAGCCAGTCACCTCTGTTTAATTTGATGACCCAACAGGGTTCAACACGCCTGAACTACGAAGAAAAGATTCTTCCAGCAGGAGCTTTGATTTTTGGGCAGGGAGATCCTTCGAAAGAAGTTTTCCTGATTCTCCACGGTCAAGTAGAGATCATATCAGAGGACAGAAAAATCAAATCGAGCCTGGGAGAAGGCCAAATTTTCGGTGAACTGGGAGTTAGCAATGGAGTCCCTCGATCAACTGGAGCGCGCACCCAAAGCACCTGCCATTTACTGATTCTCCAGGCAGAAGATTTTTTAACTCTTGCCCGCGAAAACCAGGAGTTTGCTCAACATCTGCTGACGCTTCGAAAAATCTATCGCAATCGTTCCGATGAGGTCGTTTTACAGTTTCATTATCAGGTGGAAGGACAACCTCGTTTCACCTCAACGATTCAGCTTGATTCAGACCGGCAACTGATTACCGACTTCAATGTTCATTCAGATTCAGTCTCCATCGAAGTCATTCCAACTCTCGGGGACGCGATGGTTTTCTCGTATCGAGAAGAACAACGTGACATCCACTATCAACTGGAAATGACTATGGGCGTGATTACTGCCGCACGCCTCAATGGCCCGCATCCCGAAGCCGGACGCATCATCGAAGCGATACGCCATAAAACTCCTGTGAGTGTCGAACAGTGGCGCAAATTTGAAACCACCGGATTACTGTTTGAACAAGCGGCACAAAGCGACACTCTTTGTCACTGCATGCAGATTACTCGCTCTGAAATTTTGGGATTGGTTGAAACTTCTTCTTGTCTACAGGAACAGGTGATGCAAGAAACAGGCGCGGGAACCGTTTGCGGAGGCTGTCGCGGGGAAATAGCGGCTCTCTGTCAATCTTCCGACAATGTAGAGATGCATCTGCTAGAAATCTCCGAGTTTCAGCCCGGGTTCTTCCGAGCAAGATTCACCCCCAAAGATCAAACACCTCTGTCGACTTTTCAGCCTGGCCAACACGTCCGGATTGAAGTGGAAATTCATGGAGAAACCATCCGTCGCTCTTACACCTTGACCAGCCCAGCCAATGAAACGCGCTGGCGAGAAATCACTTTCAAAAATGAACCCCACGGCCTTTTTTCTCGATGGCTTTCCAGTGCAAAACCCGGCAGTGAAACTCTCCTTCTATCGCCGCCCAGCGGTGAATTTATCGCAGACCTGAACAGCACCGATCCGATTATTTTTCTGGTCGCTGGAATCGGCGTCACTCCGGCCCTCAACATCGTCCGCAGCCGTATAGCGTTTAATAAAGGTCCGCGAATCGTCGTCGACCACTCGATGCACAGCAATCGTTCTGGGCCTTGCCGTGAAGAACTCATCCAAACTGCTGAAGAACATCCTGACGTTGAATATCACATTCGGGAAACTCTCGCTGGCAAGAGACTCCGGCGGGAAAATCTTCAGCATTACTCGGCACTTTACCCCACTGCAAAGTGGATGATCTGTGGCCCAGAAGGTTTCGAGCAGACGATGCTTGAACATCTGAATGATATTGGAGTCTCGGAAGAATCTATTCGTTTAGAACTCTTCCATGCCCGAAATTCGACTTCACTGGATTCGATTCCAAAAGATTCCATAGCGTGGGTATCTGGCTGGGTCACGACCATTCTCACCGCCCTTGTTCTCAGCATGGACCTTCTTCCTCATGACTGGAAAGAATGGCAGCAGACTTCCGGAGGCCACTGGATCTCCGGCAGTGCATTGATGGCGTTTCTTGGATGGCAATGGATTCTCCCAATGCAACGTATGCGCCGATCGATCCGCAATTCTTCGAGCTCCCTGAAACTCCACCGAAGAATCGGTGCTTTTTCGCCATTGCTCCTTCTTCTTCATGGAAGCGGATTCGGGGCGGGAATCCTTGGACTGATCACCCTTCTGTTTTTGACTCACACCGTGATCGGCATCGCCGATCGTTCACGGATTTCTGGCGCGATTCAAAAACAACGGTTCTTACGTCTTTGGCTGTATCCTCATATCGTCATCTCTCTGCTGTTGACCGCTTTGGGGCTCTTGCATGTATGGCTGATTCTGGGACATGGAGGACCATCATGAGAACTGGCGGATTCCCCAGAACTGCTCCACTGTGGCTGGGCATGGTCTTGACGCTGACACTCCTCGCCGCCTTTCTATCTCCACGCCAGGAACAATTCCTGAGCCCAGGTGGTGATCAAGAAATGCATGAGGAGATGGCATGTGAGCAATGTCACCAGCCTGCAGCTGGATCTGTAAGGCAACAAGTTCAGGCCAATGTCCACCACTGGCTTGGCTTTCGAAAAGAAGGCGCTCCATTCCTGACAAATCCCGTCGATTCAGCAGACTGCCTCGCATGTCACGAGATGCCAAAGAATCTGCATCCCCAGCATCGTTTTGCTCATTCAGAATATTTTGAGTTGAGAGAGACTCTTGGACAGCACCAATGCATGGGTTGCCATGATCACCACTCTTCCATCAATGTTGTCCACTCAATGGAATTCTGTATGAATTGCCATCAGGTTTGGGGTGACAAGAAAGACACCATCGAGCCTCGCCACCAAACTCTGATCGCTGAAGAACGTTGGGAAACGTGTCTGCAATGCCATGATTTTCATGGCAATCATGATTACGACTGGCCTAAAGCTCTCGAGGACGCATTCTCCATCAAACAGGTCCAAAGCTACCTCGATGGAAAAACACCGGCCCCATACGGAAAACTGATTAACCCCTACCCGGAAGAGAGAGAGACTTCTCCATGAAGATCACCTTTTCTCATCTGTTCGCTTTATTGCTCGTTCTTTTGATCGTCTGGAGTGCAGTGAGCGCACCTGTACCGCTCCCTGAAGTCAACGAGCGCAGTGCCGTCGCAGACATTCCCATCGAGAAGGTGTTCGCCACCATCGCGGCAGAAAATGACGTGGTACGTACTCTTTACACCCAATCGATTGTCGGAGCAGGTAAAAAGGTCGGGCTTCACTTCGATGAAAATTGGGAAAACGAAGGGGTCGACGCTGGACCGTTACCTGCGTTGTTTTTAAGTAAAGCAGCCGCCAGCTTGTCCCGTCAAAATATAGGACTGGAACTGGTCCTTGGTTCTCATATGCCGATCACTCCAACGAACGCTTTTAAGGGTGATCAGATCGGCCGATTTGAAAGTATCCAAAAGAGCAGAAAGCCGGAATTTTTTATGGATTCACGAACCGGTCTGCAAGTGGCGATGTTTCCCGATATCGCAGCGGCGCAAGCGTGCGTGACCTGCCATAACGAACACCCGGCTTCACCAAAGACAGACTGGGTCCTCAACGATGTGATGGGTGCCACTACCTGGTCTTATCCTCACACATCTGTGGGAGAAGCCGAGTATCTGCAAATCATTGCTTCAGTACGGACCTCGTTCAGGGACGCCTATCGAAGCTATCTCACGAAGATCAACTCTTTTAAAGACAAACCAGAGATCGGCAATCAGTGGCCCAGTGAAGGCAATTTCATCCCCGATGAAAAAACCTTTATGGATGCCTTTGCGAAAAAAGCCTCTCCATCAACAGTGATCCAATTATTAGAAGGTCACTGAAGTGATCCTTGCTCTTTGGCTGAAACATCGGCATATTCAGATGACTGATTTTTTGAATCTTTGCTTGAAAGCCCAGTTCACCGTATGCGCCTCCAGTCTAAAACACGATTTCTTCTGCTTCTGGCTTTGCAGCTCTTTCTGGCTCAAGGACTGCTACAAGCCGCGGATCGTTTTGCTCCAACTATCGAAATCGCCGACAAAACACTGAAGAAGAACGGTGAGGCTCTCTGTGAGTGGGGCTTTTTTGGTCTCGATCTGTACCGAGTCGCCTTATGGGTGGAAACTCCAAGCTCTGATCCAAATCAACTGCTCAAGCCAGGCCTCATCAATTGCCTTGAGCTTCAATTCGTCAGATCTCTTTCACAAAAGCAGATGCGAGAGGCCTATCAGGAGTCGATCAAGGTCAATCAACCGGATCCGATGACTGAAAGCCTTAAAACTTCCCTCGATCAATTTATCAACTCCGTCGAAGCGGCCCCGAATGGGTCGCAAATGCAGCTCATCTGCCTGCCCGGAAAAGGCTTAGAAGTTCGACAGGGAAAAAAGAAGACTCTCATCCCCGGTGATCAGCAGTTTCTCGATCTCATCCTGAAGCTTTATATCGGTAAAAAACCGCCGACTCCCGAGATCGCAAAAGGACTTCTTGGCAATCATCCCAAGTCGACCAGTTCCCCGAAAAAGGGAACCGCCAATGCCGAAGAAAAGCCTAAGAAAGTGCCAGAGCCTGACGCACCACAGAGTTGAGATCTGTATTCTTCAACCATGATCCGATGAGTCCACTGCCCGGTCCCCAAGAACTCAGTTCCACAAATTCACCCGTATGATTCGTGCTGGTGAAGTTGACGCCCGTTCTCTTAATGGGATCGTGCCACTTGCGGATCTGTGTCGAGACTCCGTAATCGGTACTCTTGAGTCCGTCGAGAGTATCGAGTTGATCGTCGGTCAGAACCAGTTGGATCGAATCCTCGACCAGTGCCCTGAAATCCGCGCGCGACAACACGCCAAACTGATGGCGCAGATTTTCGTAACTGCTTTTCAAGGCGCCAATTCCATTGAAGAAGGTTTTGTCCGTATCCAGATAAGAAGTTCCCATGCCATTGAGTTGGCAGCCTCCACAGCCATGGTCTGTCGTGACGACCACCATGGTATCGGGGTTGTCACGGGTGTACTCCAGAGCAACGGCGATGCACTCATCAAACGCCAACTGATCATGAACGATGGCGCCCGGGTCATTGCCGTGACCGGCATGGTCGACACGACCCGCTTCGACCTGAAGAAGGAAACCCTTGGGCTTGCGATCAAGGACCTTTAAGGCCGTTCGCATCATCTCCGCAAGAGTGGGAACAGCGCTGGCGATTTCTTTCTGGTGGTTGCGATCGAGAGTGTAGGGCAAATGCGTCTTCCAGAAAGTTCCCAACAAGCGATCGGGAACTTCGGTCGCACTCAGCAATTCGTTTCGATTTCCAAGGATCTCGTATCCCGACTTGCGGAACTTCGAGAACAGATCGGTGCCGTCTTTTCGAGTCTCTGCTGCAAAGTGGCGACTGCCTCCCCCGAGAAGCACGTCGACACCCTTGTCCAGATACTGGAGAGCGATGTCGTCTTCCATGCCCCGTTTGGGCACGGAAGTGGCAAAAGAAGCCGGGGTGGCATGGGTCATCCGAGTCGTGGTCACCAAACCTGTAGCACGACCGCTCTTTTGCACCAGATCGTGGATCGGGGTCAGAATCTTGCCCTCCGGGCTGACATTCAGGGAGCCGTTGTTGACGCGCTGACCATTGGCCCAGGCACTGCCGGCAGCGGCAGAGTCGGTCACCAGAGAATTGGCGGAGCAGGTCTCCATCAAAGCTCGATTGACCAGTCTTTCTGCGTAGAGGTGCACCCACTCGCTTCTGCGGGCACCACGATTTTGAGTACTGTTTTGATGTTGGAGATAGTAATCAGCGAGGGACCAGGTCCCGGTATTCATACCATCGGCAACCAGGAAGATAACATTCTTCGCTTGTGACTCGGACCCGGCATGCAATCCTTCATGGCCATCTTTCGCCTCAACGAGAGAGCAGCCACCCAGACTCGAACTCCAAAGGAGTCCTGCGCCTGCAGCCGCTCCGCTTCCAAGAAATCCTCTTCGGGTCAAACGATCGGTCGACATCGGTTCCTCTTTCCATCGATCCAACTTTCAAAGTCGCTGGATCACTCTGCCTGCAATGTACTCGCTGGAAAGAATTCCACCAACGCCAAAGACACGCATTGTCTTTGTCAAAATAAAGATCACTTGTGGATTGGAATGCTCTCGACAGTTTGGACTGAATCGTCCGCAAAGGTTATGGATATAGGTTATGGATATAGGATATGGAGGGGGCCGTACTGACCTTTCCCCTGGAACAGGACATCGCGGCGAACCGCAGTGTCGCATCTCCCCAGCCAGTTTTCGCCTCCGGAAATTCCGCGGACGACCCGGCCCCCTCGATCCTGATGTACAGACATGGTGTCCTGATCCCAAGACCAATTCAAGAACCATATTCCCTGAATCGTTGCTCTTTATTATAATTACATCTAGCCCACCAAAATCTGAAACGAGAATTTCCTATGCGTGGACGAGTTGAGTTCATAAAAAATGACGGGAAGTCGGGGAGCATTTTGGGTGAAGACGGAGTGAGTTATGAGTTTGCTGCAACAAACTTTTCTGTTGAAACTCCTCCGGTTGAAGAGCTGGAAGTCGAATTTGAAGCACAAGGAACTTCGGCCACTTCTATTCAGGTCGTCAATGAGTCCGACATTGCAATCGCCCAAAGCGAATCGGTCAAAGAGCTGCCGGGGAGCGGCATGTGGATTTTTGGTTTCTTCGCGCTTTTGGCTCTCAATGCGATAGATCTCCCTTCCCGTATTGCTCTTCCTTCTTTGATTGAGACTGTATTGGTCTATGCAGTCCCCATATTTTTTTTCGCCTACCTCTACAAAGTTTTTGAAATTCTTAACCGCCGAGGTGGATCTCCAAATGCCATCGTTGCAGTACTCCTTTGCTGGGTGCCATTGATCATGCCTCTATGGGTTCCCTTCTTGTATTGGGCCTGGAGAGCGGAATTCAATCATCTCAATTCAGATCATGGGTGGAACCTACCTGAGATGCCTGCATGGATCACATCTACGGCGATGATCACCTTCATCGCTGCTTATGTTTCGCCGAACTTTTTTCCTGAATACCCTGAATACTCAGGGCCGCTGGTGCTTCTCCACACGGTCATTTTGGGCATTTACGGCCATATGTGCATCCGACGTGCTTCGATGCTCAATTATTAAAGCTGATAGGAACGAAGGACCTTGTCGTTGTTACGTCACTGGTTCCTGGTTTTTTTAAGGTGCGCAACGAGGGGAAGTTGAACCAACAAGGCAAATGAGACGCAAACTCCTGCGGCCACCAACAGGCTGCTGAAGTAACCCTTTTCATCGAATCCCCAACCCAACAGGGGGCCGAGAATTGCGAAACCGATGCGGACTCCGAGGCTCGAGAGTGAGTTGGCAGTGGCGCGCAATTCCGCAGGAACCCGTGAATTGAGTGCTCCTTTGGTCACGACCTGAGTGAGACCGCGACTGACGCTGAAACTGAGACCGATGAGGATTCCACCGATCATGAATGCCAGCGAAGTTTCTGGACCCTGATAAAAGAGCGCCATCCCGCCATAGCCGGTAATCGGTAATGCCGCGATGAAGAGCAACACGGCCCTCGGTCCCCACTTCTTTTCCAGACCCGTGGCAAAACGGCCGGTCATACCCACGGTCAGATTGTAGATGGCCCACAGGAAGCCAAACCAGACGAGGGGAACCTGCATCGATTTCCAGTAGCCCTGGAAAGCCCACACCGCCATCAGNGTCGTCAATCCGTAACANACGAGGGAGAGAAAGGTCCAACGCAGGATCGATTCGGAGCGGAANATAATCTTGAGCAANCGGCCAAAGTTCTCACGGTGCNGGTNCTCGAGTTTNCGTCTGGGAGGTTCTACCANAGTGAGTGTGACCAACAGGGGGATCCATGACACCCAGGCGTTGACCTGTGCTGGCCAGGTGATCCCCCCCAAAATGAGCAGCCCCCCGAGAGGAGCCGCGACGGTCTCACCCACCTGTGACCACATCAGCTTCCGGCCCAGCATACTGCTGTCACCAGAATCTTCTCCCAGCGCTTCCTGAGTGTCGTAAAGAAGTGCCACGTCGCTTCCTGAAAAGAAACTGTTACCAAGAGCCGCAAGGAGCTCAAAAACCACAAAGCCCCAGAAGCCTTCAGATTGAGCAAGCGCTGTATAAGCCGCCCCATGAAAAATACCGGCCAGAATCAGCGAATGGCGGCGGCCAAACAGATCTGCGAGATATCCCGAAGGGACTTCCAGAAGGACCACCGAAATGGCGAAGATCGCTTGGAGCTGATAGATCTCCGTCATGCCCAATCCGTAGGATTCCATAAATGGAACCACTACTGGCATGACGATGAGAAACATCCAAAAGAAGTTGAGGATCAGGACCTTGGGGCGGTTTTTCTGCAGAAGAGCTTTTTGAAGCGAGAAGTCTTCTGAGCGATTCGGGGATTCCTGTTCTTGCTCTGGATCTTCCCGACGCTCTTCCACAGCCACCCCTGAATCGATCTACCCTTTGATTGAGCGTCCAAGGATAAACGATTTAGGAGTGGCTGGGAGAAAAATCAGCGGCGGCTGTTCTGTCCAAGCTGTTGACTGATCGAACCCTCTTGTACCGGCACTGCCTCGGGATTGAAGTCAGGAAGATGTTTGCGGATCCAATCCAACTGTAATCTTCCCGTGATGCGGACCTTTTCAACGATCCCCGTCACTCCCCCGCTCCAAACAAGGCCCACCTGACCGGAAGTGAGATCCTTCAACAGCTTTTTTGATGAAGAGGATTCTCTGGAGGACCCCATTTGTCGGGTCGTGAAGGTTCCACTTTTTAAATCGAATCCGAAACGGGATCGCTCTTCGTGCACAAACGGAGTGCTTTTCCCTTGTCGCGCACTTGCCCTGACCCCGGAAAGACGCACCAACTGGGTACCCATATTACTGCCAACCCGGCGACGATTCTTTTTTGACCAGGCATACGTGGCAGCGACCAGATCCTTGCGACTGGCATTTCCTGTGGTGTAGGAGACAAAGTCAACATCCATGCGTACCGCTGGTTCCCAGACCGCTTGATGAAACCACTCACCACTATCCGCAATCACCACTCCATTGTGGTAACTTCTTCCGTATCCCCAATGATGATCCGGCCATTTGAGCCGTGCATTTGGTGCCGAAGAAACCGGTGGAAAAAAGTTATCGGTGTTTTGCGGATCGTCTTCCTCAAAATGGTACTCCAGAGTAACCACTCCAGCAGAAGTGATACTTTCCTCGTTCGCTGCGAACAGCTCGAGGATTTGCTTCTGTTGCTGATCACTCAGTGACCAGGATTTCTTCTCCTCAACCGGAGTCGCCGTTGTCGAGATTCCTATTGCCAAAATCAGCGTTATGAACGGATTCATAATCCTCTTCCTTTCCGCAGGCCTTACCGGGCAGCAGGCCTTTAGAGTAGAATCCGGAATATCCCCTAAATGGGACACCCGTCTCCCCTACAGCAAGGAAACGAAAGGAATTTCGACAGAGATCCCTGATCGACGAATTTAGAGAAAAGAAATGGAAAAGCGTGATCAGCTTTTCTTGGAACCCGCAGTCTTACGGTATTCCTCAAGTCGCTCTTTGACCGATGGAATCTTGCGACCGACCCAATCCAGGTCCAGTTTTCCACGAATCGAGATGGAGCCGACGCACATACTGATCTTGCCGCTCCAGACGCAACCGACCTGGCCACTCGCCAAGCTTTTCAGAAATTTACTACTCTTGGTTTCGGTCACTGAACGACCGGAAGATAGCACCTGATAGGTTCCATCTTTGATTTCGTAACCGAACTTTTTCGGCTCCTGAAAAATGATGCCCGGAGCTGGGCCAACCGCTCCCGCTGACTTGATGCCGCTAATGCGCATCAACTGACTGCCCAAATTGGAGCCGACTCTTCGAGACAGCTTTTTACCCCAGGCAAACACGGCGCAGAAAAAGTCTTTTCGCTGCCCTCCGACGAGGGAGCGTGCTTCCATTTCCAAACGGACATCGGGCTCAAACACCGCCTGATGAAACCACTGGCCCTTGTCTGCAAAGTAGATGGCATTGCCAAAACCTACCCTGGAGGCTTCACCGGCACGACTCCAGCGCACCGACTGCCCGACCTTGCCAAAGACACTACTCGGCACGGGCATCCAATCGTCTCCGAGACTTTCATCATCCTTGGTGAAGTCATAACTCACTTCCAAAACCCCGGCAGGGCTGACTTTTTCAGAGCTGGCATTGAATAAGTCGAGGATCTGTGACTGTTCCTCTGCGGTTAACTCGAAAGGTTTAACGGCGGTCTTTTCGCCCTCCTGGCCAAAGAGGTTCGGTGACAGAAGACAGAGCAGGGTGCAGAGCCATACACTGCAAAACTGTTGGATTCTCATCGACAACTCCTCTTTAACTTTCGGCGGTTCAAAACAAGTTAACCCCGGAGATGATAACAAAAATGGAGACTCCGGAATACCGAACGAATCGCACCGGAAAACAGCATCAGGGGATTTCAACCCTCTCTCGCCATTCCTCACGCCCGTCAGGAAACGACAGCTGTACCTGATAGGTCCCCGATTCATGAACCGGCGGGCTCCACGACTCCCCCTTCATCAAACGATATGCACTGACCAGCACCTTATCTTCAATCGTTGCTCCGAAACGCCAAATGCTGGCAACCGGCGAGTCGCTTCCTCCAGCCACTGTTGGCAACAGGGCATGGGGCTGACGACCGTCGAGGGATTTCTGATCTACCGTGATGGGCCAGCCGGGATACTGACGGGCATCCTCTTTTCCGGGAACACTGAAACGGGGCCAACACTCGAAAGTTGCCGTTCGCTGTCGAAGATCGACTAACACCAAACCCCAACCCGGCCCACGATCGTGAAGCCGCTCCGGCTTCTGACCGGTTCGACTCGGATTGCCCACTGCAAGTACCGTCATCGCATTGCCAAATCCATCGCGATAATCACCGGTTCCACGCAAAGGACTGACTGGCTCACCTCCCCCCGACTCCGTGGGAAACCACCTTCGAGGCCAGGTGTTCGACACTGCCGGTCCGGCGAAAACGACTCCCGCATCCCGGTGGTTTTCGACGCCATATCGCACACAGGAAGCGAGGTGCTGATCACCGGCGAGATGAAAGGCGCGAGCATTGCGCAACAAACTGACCGCCCGGTTGCGCCCGCTTTGCGGCCAACCACCGGAATCACAATCGGCGACGGGAACTTCACCCTCCGGCCACTCTCCCGGCGAAGGAATCGGCAATCCAGGAATCACTGCGCCGGTCTTTCCTGGAGGTAAAGTCGCCACATTGACGAAAGGAGTCTGCGACAGCAGGACCTTCCATTGCGCACCCCGACTCCAATCGACGGACCAGTCCGACAGAAACTTCTCCTGTGCACTGCCAAGGAGATCGAGCCCCGGTGCATCCGCTTGCGTTACCGGATCAAAATCCGGATTGCGGAACCAGCCGTTGACCACCTTCCCCTCGGGCAATGACGGGCGGGGGGCACTCTTGAACTGTCGATCAGAGATCACCGCCATCGACAAGCCGGCGTACTCCACCCGGGTGGTGTAGACGCTGTAGCCCTCACCGATGGGACCTTCGATACACGGCTCCGGCAGGTGAGATGTCTGGGTCAGGTGGATGGCATTAACCTCCCGTGGTGCCAGTTTGTAGCCTCCGGAATCCTGCGCTGTCATGCCCTCTTCGCGCCGAGCACGCTTTCCACCCGCACCCCAGATGTTGCCGTGATAGACGTCATGATCGTCCGGTACCTGAATCGTCGGCCGTGATCGGGTGATTTCTCCAAAGGCCCGATACCAGCGCAGGTATTTGGTGTGGTAGTCAAGCAGCATGCGATCGGGCGGATTCAATTCCGCTCGTGTGATATCGCCCTCATAGATCTGGTCACCGGCAAAGAACACCAGATCCGGATCCTGGGAAAGCAGACCTCTTGCCACATCTTGATGGGGATACCAGATGGAGGAGCTGTTCCATGCCAGATTACCGGTGAAGTTTTTAACGCAGGAAATCAGACCGATACGGATCGGGCTTCCATCTAATTGGGGCTCCGCTCTCACCATGCCGATGTAAGCGTATTCCTTTTGACTCTTCTCGGTGTCTCCGAGGAGCAGTTTGACGCGAAACGGGCGGGTATGACTGGCGGACCAACGGGGAATCCTGAACTGGAGCGTTTGGGACAGGGCTTCATAATTGCCGGTCGCCACCCGCGTCCACACAGGAGCCCCTTCCTTCAGGTTCTGAATCTCCAACCACGAATCTCTGACCGCCGCAGGCTCCACAGGGGCCAGTTGAGCGGTCACATTCCACTCATGAACCACCGGTGCAACTCCTGAAGACAACTCCCTGGAAGACGATTCTCCTGAAAAGGAATCCGGAGTGCGCGACAAGCTATATTGCACACCAAAGATGGGGCCGAGCAGTCGCTCCCGATGTTGAACCAGCCCTTCACCCCTGCCCTTGAAAGAGGAGAAACTCCAGCCTTTTCGCCCACCCTTTTGACCCAGATGGCTGACCAGTCCAAAGGAACCATCCACCTGATTCAAGGATAGTCCGTCGACACTCGCACTGCTGAGAATCGTTCCTGAGGCATCGGCCGCTTGCAGTTTCATTCGGCAGAGGTTTTCTCCCAGTGGCTCAAACTCCAGGGTCAAACGCCAGGGGCCCTCTCCCCCTTCTCCCGATCTCTGCTGATTCTCGAGCAGTGCGACACTTCCCTCTTTGAGGGGACCGCCGACCGACCAGGATCCACCGCCGCCACCGGTGAAGAAATCACGAAATCCAACACGACCATCGCTTTCGACCACAGCAAGGATGCCTCCATCCGCTGCTGGCTTGTCGTGAACGATGGCGCGGATGCGATGATCGACTTCCGGTCCACCGATACCAAAGATCAACCCTGCATGGGAACCTTTGTGGTGTGAGCCGGCATCTCCTGGGAGGGAGACCTCTACACTCCACCTGACCTGTTTTGCCTGTGGCTGAAAATCATGGGGTAACCAGATCGCAGTGCGGATCGGATCTCGCAACTGGCTATTGATGCAGTGGACTTTTCCGTCTTTGCGCTCCCAATCCTGAAGACGATTGGCATTCCACTGCCGACCAATCCATGTCTGGGAAGTGACCGTCTCCGGCTCCATACGGAGATCTCCCATGGCGGTAGCCGGTTGCGACAGATTGAGAGTACCCGTCAACAGCAGTATCGTAAGTATGGACATACTGATTCCTCCCCGTCTGCGATCCATGCTACGGGGTTCCGCACATCAGGAAAGGCCCCGCATGCTGACTGCCACCATCTTGCTTCTGCTTTGCACTGCAACACCGACGGATCTGTCTCCACTGGAAAAAGCGGTTCGTAGCGGCGATTCCAAAATTGTCGAGCAGGTGGTGAGAGCCATGGCCAAAGGAGCCAGTGCCGCTGATATGGAAGCCGTCATCGAGCACGCACTTCTCTCTGACAAGCCAGCCATCGAAAATGCTGCCATCCAGGGCCTCAACAAGCTGACCCCAGGACCGGGCCTTACATGGCTGTGCACTCAGGCGAAACAACACCCGCGCAAACAGGTCCGTGATCTGCTGATCCGCTATCTGGCCCAACGCAAGGATGTCGACAGCTTCAAAGCAGTGCTGCAAGGACTCTACGATCAGGAGGACAGTGTCGCTCTCGGAGCGATTCAGGCTTTGCTGAAAAAAGAACACAACGGTGCCATTCCCCACCTGATTCGCGCTCTCCAATATCAGGAAGATCGCGACCGTGACCTCTCCCTGGTAGCAGAAAAATTGCGCAACACCCTCAGTTCTCTGACCGGTGCAGATCTCTTTGCCGCTTCAGAATGGGACGCCCTGTGGAAGAGCAATCGCAAAGAGCTGGAGAAGAAAAAGAAACTGGATCCCGCAAAAATTGTCATCAAGGGAACCGGAGTCAAAATTGCTCCCCCCAACTTCTTTGGCCAGGAGCTGGTGAGCCAAAAGATCGTCTTCATTCTCGACACCAGCATTTCCATGGAAGAGAAAGATCCCAAACCTGAAAGCACCGGCGGTGAAAAGGATGCTGGAAAAGGCGAAGGAACAACTGTGGGAGGCCAAGCCCGCAAGCGGGGCGGCAGTGACAGCGATGATCTTCCTGATTCACGAATGCGATTGCGCCGGGTTCAAAAAGAACTGAAACGAATGGTCCGTGAATTGCCCAAAGATTTTCAGTTCTGCCTGATCTCTTTTGATGAAGACGTGGAACTGATGAGCGATTTCCTCATCAAGGCCAAGCCGGATCAGAAACGACGCGCCTTCAAATTTATTGACCGTTTTGATCCGCGGGGTTTCACTTCCACAGACAGGGCGCTCGAGGCGGCTTTCAAGATCAAGGGAGTACGCACCATCGTGCTGCTCTCTGATGGAATGCCCTATCGAGCCGCTGACCCCATCGACGGCGCGGCTCTCCTCGATCACATCGAGACCATCAACCGCTTTGAGCATATCCCTATCCACACCATTGGTTTTCGCGCCACGGCAGGATCTGCGTCTTCATTTCTCCAGGAGTTGTCGCGCAGATCCGGGGGCAAGTACACCGAGATCCCCTAGCAACGGGTGACTCGTGCGCCTCAGTCCTCTTCGCCGAGTTTATCCTTAAACTCCGCTTCAAGGCGGTCGTGCTCTTCACTGGCAGTCTCAAACTTTTCAAAGGCGCGATCGATGGAGGCACGCAGATTGTTCAATTCCTGAGCCAACGAAGCGATGGCTTCCCCATCGCCGCTTTCAGAAGCTGTGATCAGTTTTGCTTCCGTTTTTCCGGCCTTCTCCTCCAGCATCATGATTAATTTCTCATTGCTCTCGATCGTCTCCTTGAGAGGCTTGAGAGCCTGTGATCTCTCGCGGATCAACTCCGCCCGTTCACGTTTGAGGTCCTTGCGATTTTCCCTGCGCTTTCGCGGTCCCTTGTCCTCCACCGGCTGGTCTTCACTGCTCCAGCCGTGGCGACGAAGGAAATCGTCGTACGTCCCCTCGAAGACACGAACGATTCCATCATCAAAGATCACCAGACGATTGCAGGTTTCTCGCAAAACCGACTCCACGTGAGTCACCATCACTGCTGCACCGGGATAGACCTTGATCGCTTCGATCAAGGCATCCGTACTCGCCATGTCGAGGTGGTTGGTGGGCTCGTCCAGCAGTAGCAGATTTCCGGGGCATGCCAGAACCCTGCCCAACAAAGTCCGTGACTTCTCGCCTCCGGAGAGGACTTCGACCTTTTTCAGTGCCAAGTCTCCGCCGAACATCATCGCTCCGCAGATATCCCGAACCTGTGTGCGGTTGAGGGTACTGTTCGCTTCATAGACCTCTTCCTCGACAGATCTTTTCGATCGCAGCACCTTCATGGCGCTCTGGCCGAAAAGATTGATGCTGGTGGATGGATGTGTGCGAACCTCCCCCTCCACCGGTACCAGTTCTCCCGCCATCAGCCGTAAAAGGGTGGATTTACCCTTTCCGTTCTGACCGATCACACCCACACGATCTCCGGCTCCGATGTGCAGATCAAGATTCTCGATCAGGGTCGGACCGTCATCGTAGGCGAACTGAAGTCCACGGGTTTCCAGTGCCCACTTGCCCGGGTTGTGCTTGTAATGAAAAGAGAAAGAGAGAGTAGAAAGTTCGTCGAGTTTCTCCAGGCGTTCTCTTTTGTTGATCTGCTTCAATCGCGATTGAGCCTGGGATGCACGACGAGCCTTGGCTCGAAAGCGTTCGACAAAGCGCATCTCGTGGGCGATTTTTCTCTCGGTATTGACGCGGGTTTTTTCGTGCATCTCTTCTTCGATGTAGATCTGTTGCCACGCCTTTTCAGTGCCGCCCTGAAACTTTCTCAGTTTTCTTCGGTGCACCGCCAATGTGTGGGTGGTGATGGCATCCATGAAATCCCGATCGTGGGTCACCAGCAAAAGGGTTCTGCGCCATTTGCGCAAAAACTCCTTCAGCCAGCGCATGCTGACGATATCGAGATAGTTGTTCGGCTCGTCGAGGAGCAATAAGTCCGGATCTTCAAGCAACGCCTTGGCCAAATTGAGGCGCACTTGAAAACCACCGGAAAGCTCCCCGGGAGGCTGTGACAACTGATCCTCTGAAAAACCGAGTCCCATCAGCATCGCCTCTGCCTTAAAGACCGGCAGAAAACCATCCTCTTCTACGAGAACGCTGCACGCCTCGTCGAGGACGGTCGCTTTTTTGAAAACGAGGTGCTGGGAAAGGTGTCCAATGCGAACCCCGCGAGAGACGGCGATGTTTCCCTGATCCGGCTCCAGCTCTGAGAGAATCATCTTCAACAGGGTCGATTTTCCATGGCCATTTGCACCGACGATGCCAACCTTTTCGCCAGCATCGATCAGGCAGCCGGCATCATGGAATAGTCCCTGATCACCGAACGATTTGTAAATTCCCTGAATCTGCAACAATTTTATTCTCCGCGGAGGTTATTCTAATACCCAGATCGATTCGGGTCACTCGAGACCCTGTTTCTGCATTCGACTTTTCAACCGGGTACTTCAGTGGTCGCCCGGGAAAGGCACTCCATCATGAGCCGATTCTTTGCTTTATTTCTATTGACCCTGATTCTTCTCGCCGGCATATACCGTCTCGATAACAGAGCTTTCGTTCCGACTGACACCCCCAGAAAACCATATCTCCAACAAGTTCACGATGATTCAGCACTCATCTGCTGGCGTATGCGACCTGTCGCCCCCACACCTCTCGTTGAATGGCGGCGTTCTGGTGCCGATTCCTGGATCACGGTCGAACAGATCGAACTTGAAGAAGGCCCGGGGCCCTTCAACAACTATCTTGCTCGATTGAAGCATCTTCCGGAGCATGCCCCCATCGAATATCGCGTTCTCAAGGGGGATAATGTCCTCGGTAGCGGGACTTTTCTTTCCGGAATGGGGAAATCCTCGTCTCAACCGTTGAAAGTGTGGGTTCTCGGAGACAGTGGAACCGGGAAAAAACGCCAGTATCAGGTCGCCCAAGCGATGGCGGCCCATGCAGCCACCGCTACTGGCGGCCGCGGAATTGACCTGATGCTCCATGTGGGCGACATGGCCTACAGCCACGGAACTGAAGGCGAATTCGATGGTCGATTCTTCCGTCCCTATGTCTCCATGCTTTCTGATCTCCCTTGCTGGCCAGCGATCGGTAATCACGAAGTCAAAAGTACCTCCGTGGAGACCGAGAGTGGGCCATACTTCGACGCCTTCATGATTCCCACGGCTGGAGAGTGTGGTGGTGAACCCAGCGGAACTGAAGCCTACTACTCATTCAACAACGGACCCGGGCACTTCATTTCACTCGATTCCAGCGGTGGCAAGATTACGGCGGACTCCCCGATGGTTGAGTGGCTGAAAAAAGATCTCGCTTCCCATGATCGTGAATGGTGCATCGTCTTTTTCCATCATCCTCCCTATTCTTTGGGGACCCATACCTCGCAATCGGCCGCTGACAGCTACGGACGATTGGTAGCGATGCGCGAAATCGTCATTCCACTTCTGGAAGCCGGAGGAGCCGATCTCATCCTCGCAGGTCACTCTCACTGTTATGAACGATCCGCGTTGATCCGAGGGGTCTACGGATACGGAACGGCTCCCAATCATGTGGTTCCCAATAGGGAAACCCTGCTCAAGGACGGTCGAGTTCTTCAGCAAAAACTCGATCAGTACGAGGTCGCCAAAGGAGAAGGCTCACTCTATGTGGTCGTCGGTCATGGGGGTGCCGGTGTCGGCACGCCTGGTGAACACCCCGTCATGGATCAGTTCGATGATCGGCACGGCTCGCTGCTTCTGACCATCGATTCTGGCTCATTACTTCTGGAGAATGTGGTTATCGATGGGGATGTCATGGACCGTGTAACCCTCGTTCGCCCCTCCTCCTGACTTCACCGTCATCATGGCTCCACTCCCAGAATGAGTGATCGAGTTCGTCTCGCATCGACGGGCCCGATCGGGGTATCCTGCCGATTGCTTGATTCAAAAAAACATGAAGAATTGTCGAGGAGGCTGGATGTCTTTGCCTAAAGGAAATGCTGTCGTCGCTCAATCAGGAGGACCGACTGTCGTCATCAATGCATCATTGGCCGGTGTTGTTGAAGCCATCCAGAAATCAGGACTTGCCGATTCTATCTTTGGAGCAAGGCACGCTGTTCGCGGAATGCTGGAGGGCAACCTTGTTG
>NZJA01000145.1 GCA_002691835.1 Planctomycetota bacterium | reverse complement strand
GCCTTTGACACCGTGGTGGTGGGTCGTAAGTTTAACCCCGATCGGCTGCGTCTGGGCACGTGCTGCGCGCTGAGGGGGTTCGCGTCGAGCGCCGCCGCGCTGCGCGTGCACCCGCCGAGGCACTGCGCCGCGCTGGGCACCACGGTGAAGCTCGAGGGAGCCGCGGGCGTCGGGGAGAAAATCGCAGACAAAAACCGAGCCGACGCCGGCGACAGCGACGAATCGCTCACCTGGGCGAGGGGCGACGCGCGCGCGAGCAGGCACGACGGGCGGACGGGCGGGCCCGTGGGCGGCGGCGGGCCGATGCCCGCGTGTTCCAGGGCGGCGTTGCACGGCATGTTCCGCGAGGCGGTGGCCGCGTTGGAGGGTCGCGGGGACCTGGCTTCTATACCGCCGTCGTTCAAGTCGATGGAGCCGTCGGACGTGAAACGCGCCGCAAAGGCGTACTCGGCGGGTCAGTTCGCGCTGTTCAGGGGGCTAATCGAGCACAGGCGATGAGTGCGTAGACTAGGTAGGTAGGTAGACGGTGGGGGTTCGAGAATAATAGCTGCGTTTCAAGGCTATTCGTATTAGTTTCTTTTCGACCGGGTAAAATGCAACCCAGTCTTTTCTGTTCTGTTCATCCCCCGCTTAAACTCACGCGGACTCCTCGCTGTCATCGTCATCGTCATCCCACGCGCTGTCCGCCATACCCGCGAGCGAATTGGTGGATCCCTTCACGGTCACGCTCTCCGTCTCCGTCGTCACGCCAGTCGCGGCGTCGTCGTCGTCGTCGGAGTCGTCCCACGCGTCGGGGACGTCCGCGTCCCGCGTCTCCTTCATCGTCGGCCCGAGGTCGGCAGCGGGCTGAATCGCGCCTCCGCCTCCGCCGCCCCCGCCGCCCCACATCGTCGGCGAGAGCATGGCGCCCATCGTCATCACCTCACCCGCGCCGCGCCCGCCAATCTCCTCGAGCGAGCTCATGCCGATGGTCGCGAGCCTGGACGCGGCGTCGGCGTCGGCGGCGGCTAGGCCGCAAATCAATCCGTTATCGCCAGCCCACTGCAGCCACGGTCCCCACACCTCGGGGTCACGTCGCAGGGTGCCGAGGTTACCGATGATGATCAGGCCGCGGCGTGCGCGGGTGAGCATCACGTTCACGCGCCTCGGGTCGGCGAGGAAACCCACGTTGCCGTTCGGGTTGGCTCGCGTGCAGCAAAACACGATGACCTCCTTCTCTCGGCCCTGGAATCCGTCGACGGAGCAAACCTCGAGGGCTTGGATGGTGTTGGGATCCGCGGGGGCGTCGAAACGGCTTCGGATCTCCGGCTTGTTGCCGTTGAGCAGGCGCTTGATCGCGCGGACCTGCGCGCTGTACGGGGTGACGACGCCGATCTCGCCGAAGATGACGTCGTGCCCGGCGGCGAGCTTCTTGACGATGTTCACAATCTTCTGCGCCTCCACCGGGTTCGTCTGAGACGAGCCGTCCGATCGCTCGTACCCGTCGGGGACGTCCACGAACGCGAGGGGCACCGCGGGGACCGGCCAGTCGAAGCCCATCGGCGCGCGGCGCGCCGAGGGAGGAGTCCCCGAGAGGAGGGCGCCTGCGTAGAAAGCCTTGCTCGGGTAGGCGGCGATGGCGGGGTGCATGCGGTACTGCACCTTGAGCATGAACGTGCGGATACCCCTGGAGAGCATGCGCTCGAAGAGGGAGGTGCCGAGACCCGCGGCGTCCGCCTCACGCGAGATGATCGTGGGCGGGAGCTGCTTCTGGTCTCCGATGAGGACAACCTGCGAGCACCCCTTCGTGAGCGGGACGACGGTGGCGGGCTCCGTCGCCTGCGTAGCCTCGTCGATGAGGCACGCCTGGAAGGAGAACCGTTCCAGGATGTCCGACCCGGCACCCGCACACGTGGCGCACACAACCTCCGCGCGTCGCAGCACGCCGTTGATAGCCTGGTACTGCTGATCTTTGCTCATCTTGGACCCGGGTTCGATCCCCGCGATGGACTCAACCATAAACTGCATCAAGTCCTGTCGCACAGCCTCGGGGCGGCCGATGCGCGCCACCCTGACACCCGCGCGGGACAGACCGTCCACCAGGTTATCCACCGCGATGTTCGAGTCCGAGGTGCACAGAATCGGGGAGGTGCGGTTCCGGAGCCACATCTGCACCAGCGCGACGGCGGTGTGCGTCTTACCGGTACCCGGGGGACCTTGGATGAGCGTCACCCTCTGGAACAGCGCAGCCTCGAGCGCGTCCGTCTGGGACTTGTTCATGTGCGCCATCGCCTGCAGGTCCATCGCGTTGTCGATCATACGCTGGCGCTGCATCAAGGTGAGGTTGGGATCGCGCTCGGCGCTGCACATATCCGGGATGCCGTTGATGGCGGCGCGGTTGTGGTCCCAACCCGCGACGAGAATGTCGCGAATGGCGGGATCGACGCCAGCCTTCTGGCTCGTCCCAGGCTTGACCTCGACCATGTCCTGGAGGGCGTTGAGCTGGCGGAGGAACGACGTGCGGTTGGCGAGCTTGTCCACCCTCCACCCGCCTCCCCGCACGGTTTGCGCCTGCGCCTGCGTACACCCCACGAGCTTCACGCTGAGGTTGGGAAACATGGCGCTCACCTCAGCCTCAAACTCGTAATCCGCGCGCCACCCACCGCCCCGCGCCCCGCCCCGGCCCACCGGCCCCGTCGTGTTATCCCGCCTCGGGCCCGTGGGCATCACCAGGTTCTCCTCGTCGAACACGTGGACGTCGCCGCCGGGCCCCTTGGGCATCTCGCCCCCCATCTGCCTCGCCGCCTCGCCCGTGCGGGAGAGCAGCACGGTGTCGCCCTTCATCAACCCGCGCTGAAGCTCGGAACCGAGCGCGGGGATGTTCAGCGCGAGCTGGCCACCCTTGTGCGACGAGTTCATCACCACGTCCATCGCGGCCAATCCGCTCTCCTGCAATCCAAACGCTGGCGCGTTGGCCACGCGGTCCAGCGTCTGAAGCGCCTCCTCCAAAAACTCCTGCACCACGAGCTTGGCGAAGTGGAAGTGGTAGTTGTGCACAGCCTTGGACTCGTAGTCGATGATGTGCTCCAGGGCGTTGAGGAACTCGAGGGCGTCCATGGGGTTAGCGCGCTGCGACATGCCGGTGATGATGGCGGTGAACTGTCGCAGCGGCATCTTCATGCCGCGCTCCTTGAGGTAGTCGGCAACCTGGATAGCCTCCGCGAGGTGGCACGCGCGCACCAGGCCCATGATCAGGGTCGTCGCCGTCTGCAGGTCGATGCCGCCGACTTTTTGCTTGGCGTCGAAAACCGTCACGGCGGCGTCCACGTTACCCGTCTCCAGGTGTCGGCGAATCTCCTTCCCGGTGGCTTGCGCCAGCGTTCGGTTCACGCCGCTGCCGTCATCCTTCTTCTCCTTGATCTCCCGCTTCTTCTTGGGCTTGGGCGCGGCGGCGGAGGACGGGTCGGAGGAATGGTCCGCGGCGGAATCGAGTCCGTTGGAATCGAGTCCGTTGGCGTCGCCGTTCTCCTTGTCCACACGCTCAGCCTTGGGCTTCTTCTCCTTCTTAGCCTTGGGCTTCTTGTCCGCGGCGCCGGGGTCCGGCTTGGCGGCGGCGCCGTCCAGCGCGGGGTGGCCCTTGGGCAGGGGAATCACACCCTTGCGGGGAATCGCGCCTCTGGACTTGGACTCCCCATTCTCGTCCCCCTCCGGCTTGGGCGCGACGAACGAGCCGCCACCCTTGGGCGCCGGGATCGCCTTCTTCCCGTCGGCTTCAAGCTTGTGATGCACCTCAACCTCGACGACGTTACCCACGTCCGCCTTGTCCTTACCGCCACCCTTACCCCGGCGCGACTTGGGCTTAGCCGTCACCGGTTTGGCATCGCCGTTGGGGGCGTCCGAGGCGGAGGCGGGGCCGGAGCCGTCAGCCTTGCCTTTCCCTTTGCCGCCGCGGGGCTTCTTCGGCTTTTCCCCGGAGGGAGCGCCGTTGCCGTTGCTCAGCGGGGCAGGGATGGCGTTCGGGGTGGGGATGCCGCCCTTGAGGCCGGACTTGCCGCCGACGGAAACGTCGGCGAGAGTCAACCTCGCAACCTCCTCGACGACCATCTCCGATCCAGGCTTCTTGCTGGACGTCGTCGAGTTGCGGTGCGGGCGGTGACCTCCTCGTTTGCTAAGCTCCGGCGCCTTGCTCGTCTCGCTCTTTGTCATATACTCACGTAGCCTGCGATCGCGCGGGGAGGGCGGGCGGGTACCGTGAGCGAAGGGGACGTGGGCGGGGCGGCGGATCGCGGGAAAAAGAAAGAGGCGGCCCGGTTGACTTGCGCGCGTTTTTTGTGACGGCGGCGGCGGCGTTTGGCGCCGACGACGGCGCCGAAGGACGTCCGGCGGGCACCTCGGATGGGTTCGGTGCCAACGACGAGTGATGCCGGATGCTGATCGAGACTTTTCGCGCGTTCGCGTTACCACCCGGGTCGGATCCGAGACGCCAAGATCCGGACGGCGCGGCTTGAAACATGGGTGTTTTTGGCAGCCAAAAAACGAGGGAGGAGTCGCGAGGCGCGCACCTTCTGTGTGTGAAAGCTCGCGTCTGTCACCTCTTGGCTCGCGACTGTGTTCTTGCTGTGTACGTCTCCTAACGTCCGGTCGCGCAGGAGAGTCTCTTACGCACTCATCCTTTCGGTCAGGCGGCTGGTGTAGCCCCCGCGGTCCGTAGTGGCCAGAGCCGAGAAAGTCCACAGGAGATGGAGTGCCGCCTCGGAGCGATTCCCAGCCCCCCGATTTCGCCGATTTCGTGTGCGGCTGTGAGACGGTCTATGACCCTGGAAACCGACCGACTTATTTTCTCTCGTATGCGGGCCAGTATCGGAAATGGCGTATTTGAGGTTACTACGAGGTAATTGGACATTTGGAGTCCGACATCCACGCGTTTGCCACGCTGGCACCGATTTGTGGCACCGATTTGACAAAGAGCGCGCGTCGCCGGGACACTCTTATCAACGCGGATTTTCCACCGATACCGATGGCGACCATGCGGGCCTCGACGATGTGGGCGCCGGTGAGGCGCCCCCCGATGCGTCCGTCGAACCGTCGCGCGTGTCGCGTCGTGAACTTCGCGGCGGGCGAGCCCGGAAGTAAGATCCCGGAAGGACTCGTCGCGCAACCGCCCCCGGTTCCGCTGCCTCCGGAACTCCAGGCCAAGCGCGATGAAGCGGCCAAGGCTGCCGCGCTCGAGGCCAAGCTGAAGGTGCAGGCGGCGAAGGCCGCGTCCGACGCGGCCAAGGCCAAGGCTCGCGCCGAGGCCATCGCCGCGGCGGAGGCTGCGAAACGCGCGGCGGACCCCGAAAGACCCGCGAGGCCCAGCATGGAGTCCGTAGAGGCGGAATTGGAATTACAGTCCGACGATTCAGTCCCAGCCGACGCCTCGGGCAGCTGGGACGAGCTCATACCGGAGAACGAGACGGACGAGGAGTACCTCACGCGGGTTCGCCTGCGGCCGATCCACGGCAGGCTCGCGCTCTGCCGCAACGAACCCTCGTTGATGCCCTACGAGCAACTACTCTACGGCAGGTACCAGAGGTTCGAGGGCAGGCTCGAGGAGATCGAACAGAACCACGGATCACTCCAGGCCTTCGCCGAAGCGTATAAAGAGTACGGCTTGCACCCAAAGCCGGGCGGGTCCCCAGGGGACGTCCGCTACGTCGAGTACGCGCCGGGTGCCAAGCGGCTCTCGCTCATGGGCGATTTCAACGGGTGGAAGGCGTGGGAATTCGAAGGCGTCGTCGACGAGTTCGGCAAGTGGGTAGTAGACGTACCAGCCGCCGCGGGTCTCACCCACGGCTCGCAGGTTCGCGTCGTCATGGAGTCACACGACGGCCGCCAGTTCGACCGCGTGCCGGCATGGATCCAGCGCATCGTCCAGTGCTGCGACGAGGAGAGCGGCGAGGCGCGGTGCTACCACAACGGCGTCTACCACGACCCGCCCCCAGGGGAACGACACGAGTTTGTTCACGAAAAACCAAAGATAAAACCCGCGTCGCTTCGCATCTACGAGGCGCACGTGGGGATGTCCTCCGAGGAACAGAGGTGCGGAACCTACCGCGAGTTCGCCGACGAGGTCCTGCCCAAAGTACACGAGCTCGGGTACAACTGC
Source organism: Planctomycetota bacterium (assembly GCA_002691835.1). The sequence goes on along the minus strand of NZJA01000145.1, from coordinate 6,614 downwards.
GTGCAGCTCATGGCCGTCGCAGACCACGCGTACTACGCCTGCTTCGGGTACCAGGTTACAAACTTCTTCGCCGCCGCGCACCGAAGCGGCGGGCCGGAGGACTTGAAGTACCTGGTGGATAAGTGCCACGGGCTCGGTATGCAGTGCTTCATGGACGTGGTGCACGCGCACGCGAGTGATAACGCCATCGACGGGTTGAACGAGTTTGACGGGACGGGCGGGCACCTCTTCCACGAGGACCCGGGACTTGGATGGCACGGCCTCTGGGGGACGCGGATGTTCGACTTTGGCAAGTACGAAACCCTGCGTTTCTTGCTGTCCAACATACGGTACTGGTCCGAGGAGTTCAAGTTTGACGGCTTTAGGTACGACGGCGTGACCGCGATGCTGTACAAACACCGCGGGATCCACTGGGACTTCATCGGCGGTCATTCCGAGTTTTACGGCGATCACGCAGACAACGACGCCTGCGTTTACCTCATGCTCGCGAACCAGATGCTCCGCGACGACCCAAAGTTCGGCCCCGCCGCGGTGACCATCGCCGAGGACGTGAGCGGTCAGACGGGTGTGTGCAGACCGGTGTGGCACGGCGGGTTAGGTTTTGACCTGCGGCTGTCCATGGGGCCGCCAGATCACTGGGCTCGGCTGGCGCACGAACCCGACTTCAACTGGAGCCCGTCGCGGGTCGTCTCCCTCGTCACCGGTCGCAACCCCGAACCGGCGGTGAGTTACCTCGAATCCCACGATCAGTGTCTCGTCGGGGATAAGACGTTCGCGTTTACACTGATGGACGCCGCGATGTACGGGTGCATGAGCAAGACGCGGGAGGAGGGCGTCCACCCCGCGGTTGAGAGGGGCGTCGCGCTGCACAAGATGGCGCGACTGCTGCAGCTCACGCTGGGCGGCGAGGCGTGGCTTAACTTCATGGGTAACGAGTTTGGGCACCCGGAGTGGGTCGATTTCCCGCGCGAGGGCAACGGCGAGTCGTTCAACCACGCCAGGCGCCAGTGGTCACTCCGGGACGACGAGGACCTCTTCTACTCCGACCTAGCGCGATTCGACGGAGCTCTGATGCGATCGGATGAAACGTGCGGGTTACTCGCGTCCAACCGCGGCGGGTTCGCCCCGACCGTGCACCACTGCAAGGACGACAGCGGCGTCCTGGCGTTCCACGTCGGCAACAACTGCCTCGTCGTCGCCAACTTGCACCCGCACGAGTCGTACCCGTTTTATAAGGTGGGCAGCGAACGCGCGGGGCGGTACGAGCTGGTGTTGGACACCGACGCCGCGCAGTTCGGTGGCTGGGGCCGGATCGACCCGACGGTGACGACGCCGGAGACGGAGGGTGGGCCGTGTGACTGGCAGGGTACCGGCGTTCCCCTGTATTTGCCGTCCAGGTCGGCGCAGATATACAGGCTGTGTGAAGAGTGGGACGCGCCCGAGGTTGATTTATACGCCTATCACAACGATAGCGACCTCGGGTACGCCGGGGACTACGACGGCGACTACGACACCGGCGGGGGCGGGGACGATGCGGTGTGGTACTGAGCCGAGATGTGTTTGGTTTGTTCGATTCTTTTCCCATCCTTCGCCTCGTCGTGTAAAAGTACTTGTGCGTAAACGCCTTGGCGCGCGAGTGAAAAGTCGTCCACGTTTGAGAATCTGAAGTTTCCCGTCAGTAGACTGCGGAAGGGCTTCATGTGTTGGATCACTCGAAAGCTCGCCGAGACGGCCGGATCGGGTGTTCGGTTTTGATCGACATGTCAACCGCGTCGATCTGTGCGTCGTCGACGACGCGGCCCCGCGTCCCGCGCGCGGCTCGGACCTGTGGCGTGACCGCGGCGCGCGCGAGGGTTTTCTCCGCGCGTCCGACTGACAAACGAAAAGATGGCGGGGGCGTCGCCAGGCTCGGCCGGTGCGCGGCGTCTGGGGGGTTCGACGATGCCTCGCGCAGGGTGTTCAGCGATGCTGGTATGTCCGGGGATGAGTTTGGGGACCCGGCCATGAGCGGGGACGGCGACACGGACGACGTTCAGCTACCCCCTCCCCCGCCCTCGTCATCCGGGCGCGAGCTGGAGAAGCAGGAGAACGCGTTCAAGGATGTGCAGAAGGAGATCACCAACAACTGGGGACGGCGCATGTTGAACACGTTCTTCTACATCGTGCTCATACGCCTGTGCTCGGAGTTCCCGATGAAGTACTTCGCCACCCCGGCCGGCGCGCAGGTGGGAGGGAACGTGTTCAGCCAGTTTGTCAACTCCATCGTCCCCGTCGCCGCGTCCACGGGGCGGGGCTGGGGCGACAGCGCCATCCTCGGCAGCGGCATCCCCTTCTTCCACGTCGGCATCGGGCCCATCATCGCGGCGTCCATCGCCATGCAGGTCATCATCGCGCTCGTGCCCAGCATGAAGGAGCTCACCAAAGACGCGGTTGGCCAGCACACGGTGCAGCAGTACACCCGATACCTCATGTTCGCGATNGCCGTCGTCCAGAGCTTCCTCACCGCGTCCGAGCTGAGGCAGTTCTACGTCGCCGGCATCTCNCCCCTGGGGTATTACTGGACCATCGTGCCNATCTTCGTCCTCGGCTCGTGCGTCCTGGCGTGGCTCTCCGACGAGATGACGGACTTTGGTTTGGGCCAAGGATCCAGCGTGCTCATCACCATGTCCGTGTGCGGCGCGTATTGGAACTCCGCCAAGTACTACGCCCCAGCCTTACTCGAGGCGTCGCTCGAGCAGGTCCTTCCGTTCTTCGGCGCNGGGTTGGCGCTCATCGCGGGAAGTGTGCTGGTCCAGGTTGGCACGTGCAAGGTGCCGCTGCTGTACTTTCAGGGTCCGTCGATCCCGGGTCTGCCGCGGGTGGTTCGAAAGGACGTGGACCACATCCCGTTCAAGGTTAATCCGCTGGGCGTGCAGCCNGTGCTGGTGGCGGTGTTCATGTGTGAGGGGATGGTGTGGCTGATGAACGTCATGGATCCCCCGGGGTTCATCCGCGCGGCGACGGAGTTTGTGTTTTCNAGCGCGTCTCCGATGTATTACCTCACTTTTTTTCTAATCGTGTTCGGGTTCAGCTACCTGGATCTGCAGGACACGCCGAAGGACGTGAGCGAGTACATGGTCAAGATCGGCGCGAGGATCCCGGAGGTGCGGCCGGGCGAGGCGACCGTGCGGTACCTCACGACGCTGCAGAACGGGAGCAGGTTCTTCGGCGGTTTGCTCCTCGGGATCGTGGCGGTGGCGTGCACGATGATGGACCAGTGGATGAAGGCGACCGTGGGTATCTCCGTGGGGTTCACCAGCATGCTGATCGTGGTGTCGACGATCTTACAGATCCAACGGCAGGTCGTCGCTCTGGCGCAGATGCCCAAGCTCGACAGGGTGATCAGGTCGCTTTGACGTCGAGGACGCGTTTCGGTCGACTTTGGATTTTTTACATCTTATTAATTGCGCTCAGAGGCTCTGTTAGATCTGTGTGACGGGTTCTCGCGTTGAATTCGAATCGTGAAAAAATCGATCGTGCGCGTTCAGTTGGACAGCGCCTCCATGTCGATACCCAGCAGGCATCCCTCCAGGTGATGCAGGTTCTCGACGTACTTGCGCACGCGGTCCAGGTCACCCGCTGACGCGACCTCGATGCCTCGCTCGGCGTAATACTTTTTCCATTTGGCGACGCCGTCGTTTCCCATGAAGAGCACCTCCATCTCCGCCTGCTTCATCGCGCACACCTCCAGACCCAGCGGCANCATGCCCTGGTCNTGCATCTTCTTCAGGTAGGTGAGCGTGTCCAGCCTGTCGTCGACGTTGGTCAGGTCGATGCCGTGCGACAGAAATTCCGCTTTGAGCCGTCGGATCTTTTGCCGGCCCCGGGTGATGATGTAGTAGACCGCGCCGCACGAGATGGCGAGCGCGCAGAGGTGCGCGGGATGCGCGGCGAGGTACTCGAGCTCGTGGCCTAGGGATACCTCGGCGATGGCGTTGGAGAAGTCGGTCGAGAGGCGCGCGACGGAGTCATCCACCGAGGACGTCTGCGTCTGCGTCACCGTCGACGATGCCAGGTTGGGTATGTTTTCAAGATTGACGCGCGCCGCGTGCTCGCCGAGCGCCTCGCCCAGCCCGGCGCGGGCCGGNTGGAACCTTTCACCGCGGTGACCACCGCGTCGAGCGCGATTCACCGGCGAATCGCGTCGGAGCGCCCCGNGTCGTCGNGCCGCCGACGCCNCATACCGCCCAAGCGACGCGGTGACGTCGGACCCCCGAGCTTGCATCGACCGCNAAGCACGTGCGGGTGGGTTCGGGACGCGCGTCGGCGTCCCGGCGACTCCGAACGACGTCGTCATCGTCTCGCCTGTTTCGTGTGTCTTATCGAAGNTGCCCGCGCTTCTTTCGCGCGTTCGTGGCGGCTCCTAGTCCTGCGTGCGCGTCCCCCGCGGCGCGGCGCGTTCCCTCGAATGGCGCCAACCCCTGTTGCAGGCCGCGCTTTTTCGTCCGAGTCAGCCGCGANTGCNGATTTCACGGCTCTGAGTTTTCCACGGATTCGAGAGCGGATTAGAGCCATGTTTTCACCCACGTTGTGCGCCTGTTTCGAGCGCAATTAGCGAAATTCAGGGTGNGCGCCGTACGCAACTTTTTCTGAATGTGGAATTAAACCCCTAACCTAAAAACGGACCTTCGAAACCACACCACGGTCGACTGGATCGATTCGAAAATATCCAGCTGGAAGCGATTGTGGCTCAGGCGCCTGGTAAAGAAAGCGCCGACGGGCGGCTCGGGCGCGCAGAGCAGGCCGGCGCCGCCCGCATCGGGTGAAGTCACCGCCGAGATGTTTAACAAGCGCGATAAAGATGACCAGATGAAGGCGACGGTGACCCTTCTGCAGGTGCGTCCACGCGATCCCCCGCACCCGACGCCGATCGGAGCGCGCGATCAGGCACAACTAACACTTCAAAGATTCAAAAAAACCAAAGACGACCCAACCGAGCCCACCGAGCGCTGACGCCTCCGTCCCCACATCTCCCCCCGTCCCGTCCCTCCTTCGCAGAACCAGCTCCGGGCGCAGGCTCAGGAGATCGGCAGGCTGCAGAACACCGTCGACGTCCTCGCGACGGAGAAGGCTGAGCTGCAGCTGAAGCTCGACGCGCCGCCCGCTAACCAGATCGTCAACTCCATCCTCAAGTCCTTCACCGGCTCCGAGGCGCTGAGACTGGAGAGCGTGGAGGAGAAGGTGCACTGCAACTCGTACAAGAGCCACACCGACGCCAGGTTCAGGTTCTTCGGCGCACCCGGCCGATTCCGCGGATCATTCCCGGACATCCACAACGCCAAGGTGGAAGTCGCCACGCCCGAGTCCTTCGGCGACGCCGTCAAGGCGCAGTTCGAGTTCAAGCCACTGCAGCCGATCGCCACGTCCAAGTCCCGCTTCTCCCTCGACGTCGGCGACTTGCTCGGGATCAAAGGCGCCCCGACGCTCGTGGTGAGCCCTAACCCCCCGTTCCTGATCAACAACCGCACGGAGTGGAACCCGCAGGTTGAGATGCAGGGCGAAACCGTGGACGGAGTCGAGTGGGAGGCGAGGTACACCGTGAGCAACGACGGCGCGGTGCTCCGAGCCCTGGAGGGCGAGCTCAACTACTCACACGCGACGTACGGCGATTTCACCCTCTCCAGGTGGCTCCACGAGGACGACATGGAGCTCTGGGACAAGTACGGGGATTGGTACGGAGACGGGAACTCACCCGGCGGCGTGGACTCGCGATACAGCGGAGCCGGCGACGACGATACCGACTCGGACCGCTCCGTGGACGGCGGCGGCCGCGGGACCCCGCGTCGCGTCTCCCCGCGTCGTGCGCTGTGGGGCCGGGGGAGTAAGTCCCCGCGCGGCGTCTCCCCGGCGGATTCTAACCGGAGCGGTCGAAGCGCTCGAAGCGGCCGATCGCGCAAGTCGTTCCTGGGCGACGTGAAGCCGCCGACGCCGCGTTGGCTCGCGTCGTGGCGCCGCGAGGTGATCGACCGGGACGGCGTGACCGGGTACGCGTTCGAGGCCAAGGTTGGCGATGCCGCCGCCGTGGCGAACGAGAATGCGCACAAGAGCGGCGGGAACATGAGCACCGCGGGTGGGATCATCAACGCCGACAACAACTGGGTGACGAGCGAGTCGTGGGAGATGGAGCTCGGCGCCCGGCGGCGCCTGCAGCACAACCTCGACGGCAAGGTCGCCGCGAGGTTCGTCGCCAGGGAGTTGGAGGCGGGCATGTCCTACCACTTCACCGAGGAGTTCAAGGGCTGGCACGTGAACGCGAAGGCGGTGCTCTCGCCCCAAGGGATCTCCACCCCCGAGTTCACCCTGCACCACGTGTGGGACTTTTGATTCCATTAATCTTAGGGAGAGAGAGAGATAGGGAGGACGTTGTTGGGTGGCCCGAGCAACTTAGTTGTACATTCTTCACAATCTAAAGGCATATTTCGCGACAGTCACGCACAGCCATAGCTCTGGGCGGCGACGCAGGCACAAAAGTTAAACAACCCAAAAATTGTGTTCTGTCTGCCCACCAGTCTTCAGTGCCAGCAACACCTGCTGTCGAAACTTTTTGGGCGTCCTAAAATAAATTTTGACGTCCA
>NZJA01000144.1 GCA_002691835.1 Planctomycetota bacterium | reverse complement strand
CTTTGTTTTGTTGTTTGCGTGCGGTGGTTTGAATGTTCATCGGTGTGCCTGCGCAAGATCCTCTCCGTGGCAAATACAGGAACGCATGCAAGGAAGAATTTAGAAAACAACACTAAAAGCTCCCATGCTAAAAATTCAGGGCGATACATGCCATACAGAAATCCAAATATTGATCTAAAGTCAGACTCATCTAGTACCTGGTCCCGAAATCCTTGATGAAGCCGCCATGCTAAGCTCACAGGTATTCCAATTGGATAGAGCAGGAGCACAAAATACCCAGTTGATGCGAGCATAGCATATGTTCCATCAGATGTACTGATCGAATAGTCTCTGCGAAGGAAGGAACCCACATCAATGTGGCGGACACTAAACATTTGAACAATAGTTTTGGTTACACCACTGTATGTTAGTACAAGTAGCCATGTGGCATTTCGAATGCAGCGCCGTTTAATATCTTCGCATGTCTCCTTCTTATAAACACCCATCGCACTTCGATTGTAGACATGCTTTCTCAACTGGGCTTGCAGGTAGTATTCGACGACGTAGTGAAAAGCATAGCATAGCAGAATAATCAGGGGTGGAACAGCAAGACTTGCGAGGTAGCTCCTATAAAAATTTGTCCCAGAGCTCAAGCACCCTGGTGCGAGAGCAGAAAGATCGAAATTGGCAAGATCCATCATCTGCGCCAAGCGATCAAAACCATCTGGAAATGTGACGTCGTAGTCTCGCAGTAGACCAAATGATTGAACGACAAAGATGAGAGAAGATAGTAAACAGGCATTATTGTTGCTGTGCTTCGCAGGCTGCAAGAAAAGATATGTGAGAAAGGCTGTGAACCCAAGTACACCGAGGGAAGGAAATAGCATGGATGTTGATCTGTTGCAAGGAATGCATGCGCCGCCATAACTTCTGTAGCCATTTGAGCAGATACCACACACTGGACCTTCATAGCCTTCGGCACATGCGTCTGAGGCCGTTTTATTTCCAGGCATACATGCACTATGCATCGGACAAGCAAAAAGCATCTCTGAAAAGACTCCGGAACGCCACCACCCTGCTCGAGCATCAAGACTCGATCCGCCATCACATTTACCACCCAAAGGACAAGCCGTGCATGCAACACCATCAAAGTTAAAAGTGTCGTCTGTACACGGCGAACATTCCCTGGCAACCGATGTTCCAGCTGCATCTTTCTGCGACACGATCGGTTCATATCCAGGTCTGCAATGTGCTACCTTTAGTCGAAACGTCAGCTTGCCAATACCATCGCACAAGATTATTACTTGGTATTCAAGACCGAGCCTACCTCGTGGGATGAACCGATTAAATGTTGCAATGCCAAAAATCGATTTTATCTCAAGTTCACCACTGAGATCAAAATCAGCAATAATCCCTGAGGATGCAGTGCGGTTGGTACCTATTCGGCAACTCGCGCCAATTGACGTTTCATCGACTTTTAGGTATTGATTGAGCAGGAATACTTGCATGGAAGGGGCGACAAATCCGCTGTGAAATTGCTGTAAAATAACGCTTTTCAATGATATAGCGATGGCCTCGGTGGCTGATCCATACCGATTTGAAGATTCACATTGATTGCATCGAAATGGGATTGTAAGCGAGCGCGAACGCTCCCAAAAAAAGTCACTTCCTGATTTTGCATCGTTGCCCTTAAGGGTGACATGGGAATATTCTCCTTGTGCCATTGATGATGACAGGAAAAAACCAGCTCCGCGGCTAATTGCAGAATTGTTTCTGCAGACCACCCCGTGTTGTACACGGATGCCCAGCAGAGGAATGGTCGGCAGGACAATCGCAACACCGCCACCATCTCTTGCTCGATTATCTGATATCACCACTCCATATTTAATGTTCAAAGTTCCCGTACCGGAATGACTCACTCCTCCCCCTGCACTACCTGCACAATTATCTGCGATATGAGTTGTCTCCCCACGGAATGACACAGATGTACTTTCGATGTTGTGCAATCCACCACCATCGGCACTTGCTTCATTGCGAGTGACTTTTGAGCCGTGTGCGAGAACTAAAGTACCCGTGGTTGACGATATTCCACCACCACTACCGTGTCGAGATAGGCAGCTCGCTGCGACTGACTCCGACACATCTACATCGAAACTATCAAGACAGCCGGTAGCGATATTGTTGCTGAGAAACGCAGCCAGAAGAGTTACCTCAGCCCCGTGCTTGTACTTGTTCGTGACAAAGATTCCACCACCATCTGGGGCAGCATTCTGAGTAATCACACAATCTTCAATCAGTAGAGCAGTAGGGCGCGATGCATCATCAGATGGCTCTATAGCAACCGCGCCACCACCTGCACTTCCCTTCTTCAAACAACGTCCATGGTGTTGCCTTCCAGCTGAGTTCGCAATAAGCGTTACATTCTTTGAAAGTTCAGCAAAACAGCCCTGGGTAAGGTACAAACCTCCACCAAGGGTAGCACATGTGTTCCCCATGATGCTGGAAGCAGTGGATATATTTAATTGCCCTCCTATACATGCTACGGCGCCTCCAATTGCTAGAGAGGCATTGTTTTCTTTTATTACTGTGCTTTTGATGAATGCGGAAGCACCTTGAAGCATTTCAATGCCACCTCCTTGAGGTGCAGTGTTACTTTCAAGATGCGACTTCTGTAAATGGACGCTAGAAAGCTCTTGCAAATTTAAGGCTCCGCCGGAAATTGAGGCCCTATTAGAGGTAAAGAAGCATGCTTCTCCTTTAAACGATGACTTGCTATGAGCAAATGCCCCACCTCCCATCGCGGCTTTGTTACCATGAAATGTGACATGCTCCAGAACAGGTGTTCCATCAGAAAATATCAGCATTCCGCCACCGTATTGGGCAACATTTGAGGAAATAAAGGTTGTATTTAGTGTTGGTGCGCTGCCCGTCATGNCTCCTAGTCCTGCACCATATTCGCTTTCATTCTCTTTGATGATTGCATTCTCTATATATACTGAACACTCTTTTCCAACTGTGACGCCTCCACCAAAGAGGGCTCTGTTACCCGACACGACAAGGTCGTTTATTCGGACGGAGGCACCATCATCCATCATTATACCGCCCCCAATGCCACTTTTAGAATTCAATGAGTTATTGGTCAAAGAGACATTATCAAGCGTTGCACGCGTGGAGTTTCCCTCGATGAAGATTCCGCCACCTCGAGCTGATTGAAGGCTGCCTCCATCAAAGCCGCCTGTGCAACTGTTCACAGTAACGTTTCGAAGCTGAACTAAAGCGCCATCCGCCACATGAATGCCGCCGCCACTTCCGATAGATTGGCATTCTCTGAGAATGACATTTGTGACAGAAACATTTGCATNCTTCCCCGAGATATGAAGTCCCCCGCCGGTGGCTCCAACGGCATTTGCAACAGTGATACCGTTAATAGAGATATGGTTCCCAGGCTTCTTTGGTTTGATCAAGAATCCGCCAGAACCGCGGACACGCGACTTTAAATCGTCTCGGCAATCCTCGTCGTCGATGTAAACGTTCTCAGAGGTGCTTGCTCCGTTGCCTAGAACAGGTTGGACTGCACTGCAATTGAGCACAGTTTCTGAGACATCAGTCCCTGGAAGCGAATATATGTGTACGGGGAAGCTGCCCAGCTCTAGACCACAATTACCATCCGAAGAATGTGTCCCTGGCAGCAGTATTATTCTGCTAGTATTCTTGCGATAAAGTTGATCTAAAGCAACGCTTAGGTTTGAGCAAGGTGCATCAGGGTAGGTACCACAGCTTGCATTTACCTCAGAGTGGAAAACTGCTGCAACAAAGGTGACAGTTTCGTCTCTTGCCATCAGCATCATATCATGTGTTCGGAGTGCCAACGCAGTATTTTGATACGGACCATCAGCTGCGGGCTGCGCAGCGACCAGATGAACCTGAAAAAGTAGGAAAATGACAACTATCCCGAACACGTTATCCCAAAACGCTTTTCTCGTGCGTACGTAGATCATCTGCTCGCGTGGAGACGCTGTCGTTATTGATGTCAGATCTCGAGGTATTTTNCGGCGGTATACTCAAGATGAGTTGTTGCAACGTTGCGTTGCTTTGCTCTGCTCAGGGCGAGTGGAGGGCGCAACAGTTGAAGTTTCATCGTTATGAGTTTCTCCTCGCGTCGGTTGGGCTCCTTTCGATGCAACGAAACTTAATAAGTCTAATTACTTCGAAACGGTACTAAAAATAAACTTAATTAGTCTAATTACTTCTAAATTTTTACCTTATTACGATATTAATACCTTCGTAGTTCGATAGATGGAGCTTGTTCGAAAACTTACATTATACCTTCGTATTATTACTCTTTTTTTGATGATTAAGTGTTCCCTATACGGACCCTATCAGCTATCTTCGTNAGTTTCGAAACAACAACTTTACAACCCCATGTTTATAATAAAAAAAAAAATTATGTTTATTAAATATACTTATTATTCGTGTGGTTTTTCAGTCGCCAAACGGCTGCCTATTATTTTATATACAGATAATTAGACGTCCAGTGAGATAGCTCGCCGTCCTTGGCGAAGCCGAGCAGGCGCGATGCCACGAACGCGCCTCGCACTTTTGACGGTTCATAACTCGTCGAGTAGATTTCTTTACTCGTGTTCGTGTTCTTCTTCTGTTCGTCCTCGCGGGGACAGCCGGCTCAGTGAAAACGTTATGCACACACCATGTCTACTGCACACGGCGTTGCGCGGCTCTTCGCGGGAAGGCGCGGCGCTTGGGAGCAACTGAAAACGCGCCAAGTCGAGCAAAAACACGTGTTCGGCGACACGAATGAATGAAAAACTAGGCTCCTTGAAGGATTAGCCCACAACCTAAAGTGAAATGGTTGAAAGTGCCCCTGCTGGTATAAATGGTGTATACGTTTCGTCCGTAACTGTATTATATAAATACCTTCGAAGGTAATGATTAGTAGTGTGGATGAGAGTAGTGTGGATGAGAATAATGTGGGCGTAGCGATCTAAGTGTTTAGCTAGTCGATAGACTAACGCTGGTAAATTTTACGAAGGTACAAGGCCCGCCCATGGTCAGAAAGTATCTGTCATTCTTGTCATCACTCATCCACGTCGAGGATGAATCTGCGTAAACATTTCCGCGAAGGACGGAAATACCTCGGGCTAAGGTCGATGAAGGCAGTGTTCGCTGCCTCTTTGTACCCCACTGAGGTCTTGCAAGTCGTGCACCAAGTCGCTGGTGCTCCTGGAGATAACACTGTTCGGCATAACTACACTAATCACCCTTCCCAAAATGTGTCGGCGAGGCCAACAATTGAAACTGGCGCTTTGAATCACGTGGATGCCTCAGGCCATGCTTCTATGGTCGACATTGCTGGAAAGTCCGCTACGAACCGTGTGGCGAAAGCATCTGGACGAGTAATGCTTGGAAAAATGCCTTTCGATCTCGTTTGCTTAAATCGCATAACTAAGGGAGATGTATTTTCTGTTGCCCGCGTTGCTGGCATTAATGCGGCAAAGAACACGCACAATCTAGTCCCACTTTGTCATCAACTTCTTCTCCAGAAGGTGGATGTTAGGCTCGAATTGAACTCGGATCTATGTGCAGTCGATATTACAGCCTTGGCAACGTGCGTGGGACGGACTGGAGTTGAGATGGAGGCTCTTTCGGCTGTATCAGTTGCAGGGCTGACAGTTTATGATATGTGCAAGGCAGCGAGCAAGGAAATCAAAATATCTGATATCATTTTGGAATCGAAGTCTGGCGGTGAAACAGATTATGTGCGACCAGCGTGCTGAGGAAATGCTGGCAGACTAGACTCTTCTGACAGATAGGCGTGGTCTCTACCCCTGCTTCGAAAGCTTCAGCTTTTGCTAACACCCACAGCAATGTACCTCCAGAAACTCTTGCAGCAATCTACATTTGGAAATACAATGTTTTACGAAACGACGTATGCAAAGCTGGATGAAAACCGCCGAGAATAGAAAAGGACCCTTCTCAGCTGTGCATAGCAGCGTGGTCTGCATTCGGATTTTCAAAGCGGGTGTTGGTTTTCAAGTTGAAGTTCTGCGGATACAATGGCGTGGTCAGAGGGAAATTTTAATGTTGGAAACGGTGCATGAGGAGCGAAAGTTCCAGTCCCTGTGTTATCCCTTGATACGATTTCAGTAGAAAATCCAGCCCTTTGTACCTCGCATCCATCAAGATCATTGAGGTGACTTGATATTTGGAAGAGGATGTGGTCTTTGGGGTTTTTATCGGTGAAAGGCGAGCATGCGCGCTCGGACATGCGCACGGCCTTGTTAAGCTGCGGTTGTAAATAGGTGCGCGCATTGTAAGTTGTGTGCACGTTTGGATCCACAAGAGACAAGGTCAGAATCCCAAATTTGCGGTGTTTAAATTTGCTTCCTTAATCAAAAACTTCATAAAAGGTTTCCCCTTACCTGCACCCCAACATGTCGCAAGATTCAGACCGGCCAAGTGCTGTGCAAATTCAATGACTCCCTGGCGCTTGCCTTCCTCGTGTGTTTTATGTGTATTTGCATCCATACCTACTAATAGCAACGGTGGGTCGACAGAATAAGAGGAAGAAAGATCCAGTTCATCCAGCTCAAAAAGCCGGAGGTGCTTATGGATAGCATCTACGACAGGAATTGTCGCCAGACCATTCGTGTCACCATGGAACGATGCAAGAATGCACCGAAGATAATTCGTATGACGACGTCGGTGCGAAAACGGATCCAGTTGCTCTGAAATTGTTGGCTTCATGACGCAGCGCACAACAAAAAGATCACCGTTCGCAACTATTGATTCGTCACGTAGTAGCGCGGATATCTGTGATGTTATCTCTCCTTTCCAAGATGTATGAGACGATAAGTCATCGACAAGAAAGCGAGATTTTGATAATAAGATTATGCTGTTTTGATCCCGCTCAGCATCCAAGCTTTCTGGCGAAAGAACATGAAATCCATTATGAATAATGGGATGCTTTTGAAGGTGTTGAACCATCACAGCAGCAACTTCTTGAAGGAATATCACGTCGGAACTCATGTATAGAGGCGATTCCAGGATCTCGATGGTTCTAGAATACTTGTCTTTATGAAGGGCAGCTACCAGAGACATTTTTATCCCATGCCATTCGTCAGGAGCAACCGATCTCATGATGTATACCAGGCTTGCGTCAAAGGCAGCTAGACACATCATTTGTAATGGCAGGGAGCAAAACTCCTCGTGTTCGGCGACAGCCGGATATTTCTTTCGTGATATCGGACTCAGCAGCTCAAATACGCGTTTGCTGACTGTTTCACCGTTCTTTGATACAACTTTCACCTCAGTTGTGAACATGAAAGCTTTCCACTGTTCCCACCAGTGATGCATGTCTAATATTTTTCCTTCAAAACAGCTGATGACAGAGGGACGATACAAGATGTTCAGGCCGGTGTTGATCTTATTTGTGACACGATCGGGCATAGAACAAAGCCGTTTGGCACCGATGCCTTCGTCCTTCAGAAAACCGGATACAACCCTGCAAGTCAGGAAGTGTCATAACAAGAAGAAGAATTTGAAGGTTGGTCGAATGGTAATAGGGACGCAACAGTTCCGCGAGCACACACCGCCTCTTTTTTAGATCACGTGCCCAACACTCTCGTGCGGCATCAACGTGTGCAAACCGTGCGATTTCCAGCTCACGGCATAGATCGGCGAACATGGCGTCATTGATAAGAGTGCCTAGCATGACGTCCCTGTCTCCCGGAGAGTCTATGAGCTCTTCGACACAGCGGAGCATTCGAAAGTATGCAGGGTCATCATGGTCGACGTAATACTCAAAAGGATTGTTGTTGACCGCTGCCACGTTCCACGTGGCAACTCGGAGTTTGTGGTTCATGTTGCCCCTGCG
>NZJA01000143.1 GCA_002691835.1 Planctomycetota bacterium | reverse complement strand
AATTATTAGATCTGATGATATGTGTCAGTGTTTGTATACGGAGTCAGTATCGACTCGTCTCAGGAACTTAAAACTGGTGACGAGCACCATCATGCAGAGTGCCGAAGGCCATGGTTTTGCATGAGCAGTGTTCGAAACGCAGACGCCGCCATTCTTGTCACTGCCTTCGCCCTGTTTCTACTAACTGCTGAATATCGATGCCTGTCTCAACTCGTTTGAAACTGTTTATCGTTTTAAGCTTAGCCCCGTGTCTTTGGGCCGACAAAACGTATTATTTTTGTCCCGATGATTGCAACGTCGAAGTAGGCTTTGGAACCTGTCAGGTGCGTTGTGGCGAAATGATGCGGTTCTGTCCCAGTTACACCTCAAGCTGTCTAACGTGTTCAAAAACTTTCAAACAGGAAGATGGTACTTGTTTGTGCTCCCCGGGCCACGTGGGCGTCGACTGCTCACAGGTGGGTTCCATTCGAATGCGTGATGCATTGTTATGTGACCTGACCTCATGATATTACCGCGAATAATCTTCTCGATGCCTGATTTACTAAGAACTAATCGAACATGTTGTGTTTGCAGGTTCGCGCTGGGCTCTCCCTCCAAAAACGGCGAGACGGCTCGCATGGCTATAGGTTCATCACCCGTGGAGAAATCGAAGGGGATCGCCGCGTTGCAGACTTAGCATACAGTGCTGGGAATGGTAGAATGTATGCCAGTGTTTATGATTCTTCCGGGAGAGATGCGGTCATTGAAATTTCTTCAATTGGAGACACTGAGGCTGACATTCCTGGTTGGGGAGAGTCAGGACCAGCCCGTCCACGTAACGGATCTCAACCTCTTCCCATGGTACCGATAGATGCTAGCTGGTGTGGAACTGGAATCGCGGCGGGAAACATGTGCTCACAAAGCCATCCGGGTGGGCGGGCTACCCCGGGCTGGAGTGATGAGTATCAGACAGCACACGGTTGGCGCGATGAGGGAGGGTATCGAGACATTGCGCTGGATTCCACTCGGTCATTCGTTTACACTGTGTTGAACATGTGGAGAGCAAAACAATCCGACACATCATCTGAAAGCGATGTCGACGATCCGTATGAATATGTGTTCAGAATATACCGCTGGGATGGAAGAAATGGATCTCTCGCTTCCACGCAAAACAGATCGGAGATAGACTTCTATACTCATAGTGAAGGCTGGATATTAGACGCGATGACCATAAACGATGTAGATGGAACTTTAATCTACAAGGCAACACCGAGAGATGTCAATAGCAAGTCACATATTGGGGTGCTGGAAGTTCAGAATGATGTGCTCATTTCTGTGAAAGATGTTCCAATTTCACCTAGTTACCTTGGGAAACGTTGCACGACATGTGCTACACGACGTGATGCTTTTAGGTTCAACGCCGCCACATCTGCTTCAATTCATGGAGACCAGTACGTCATTTTCGTAGGATCATCCCGAACTGAGAACTCGGATGCGAGCTATTACCCCTCTGTTCTCAAAATCCACGCAGAAGCTAGCAAAATCAATGATGGTGGAGTTGATGGTCCGGAAATGTATTTCGATGGCAACAATCGAAAAAAGATAGACCATTCAACATTCAAGTCGGTCGTCGCACATGGTCAATATGCGTATGCTGGAACTGCATCGGCAGGATGCCGTGCTGGTGATTGTAATATTTTACCAGGACGCATATGGATGTTCAGTTTGACATTTACTGACGTAGATGATCATGGTTCTTTAAGAGAGGTGGTTCTATCAGCAGGTGAAAACGAGGGCCCCGAAGAAATCAATGTTCATCGAATGGCGGTACTGCCTGATGAAACAATGAATGGTGGATTTTTGTTCGCATTGACGGGGAAATCTGCGACGTCGACTTCTCGCATAGTAAAGCTAGAAATCGGCGGTCCTGATACCGCAGCGTCCTGCACTGCTCAATGTTTTCGACGGATTGCATCATATATTTCAACCGAGCCTCTCAGGGCGATGGTGTATGCTCAAGATGTGTTATCACTCATCACTGCTTCTCTCACAGAGCCGACAGTGACATATGCAAGACTTTCTACCGCAGAAATCATATCTATATCGCCAAGATATGGTCCAACTTCTGGGGCCAGCACGATAATCACCATAGCAGGTTCTGGTTTCCCTAAAGAAAGCACTTTGGAAGGTAAAAGTAACTTTGCAGCATGTCGGTTCGGATTCGCTATTGATGAAGTTGACGTATTCCCAATTGGGGGTTGGGTTCCTGCTATTGTTGTCAACGACACCATCGTGCACTGCACAGTGCCCCAAGCTGGAGAAATCTCGGTCCGCAAAGATTATGGACCATTGGCAAGTGGGGTTTCCATTGTTCAGCTTTCCTTCGATGGGTTTCACGAACATTCTGTAACTAATCGCGATCGGCTTTTCAACATCTCTCTGTGGACAGATGATAAAACGGTGTACAGATTCTACACTGTGCCACTTGTGACGAGGATTCTAGCAAATGGTGTTTCCCCTCCATCTGTCATGATCACTGGGGAAGACGCTGATCAGGTCCCGTCCCAGATTTCGCTAATTGGGGGACCATTTATAAACACCAAATCACTCGTATGTCGGTTCAATCAGAATGCAAGCTCAGATCAACCAGCCATTTTTATCACCGCGACAATGATCACTTGTCCAATCTGCAGGACGCATGTCGTGTCTAAGGAAAACGGGAAAACGCGTTGCTTTCCGCTTGGAGCTACAGATGGGAGTGTTGATTTCTATCAAGCCATGAAGTGGCTTCCAAACGACGATCCAAGGTTTGTAACAGTTGCTTTCTCCATGAATGCGCGGGATTTTCACATGGCAGATGAGCCCTTGAGAATATACGGTTCGCCGCATCACCTTCAAGTCATCGGGCGAAAGACTGTAGAGAAAGACAGTCATGGTTCAGTTCAGAACCAGAAAAGCATGACCTTTGGTACAATTCATATGCAGATTTCTGATATTAATGGCTTTGTCATGGGGAATGATGTTGGCGAGGGTGGAACTCGAGGTTTCTCAGTGAAAATAACAATGAATGCTTCCGTATCTCCTCGGAGTAGTTCAGCAGCTGAATTAGAATCTGGCTTCGAAGGTGTGACGGATCGAGGGTCGCTGGCGTTAACTCCAAGGTTTTCTCAGCCTCTAACCCGAGGTGACTATTATCTCATCCTTTCACTTCATGACTGCACTCGTGGCATTGATTCGTGTATCAACATGCCTGGAATAACCACACAAGTCATAACTGTATTTCCTGGGGCTGCTGCTCAAATACTTGTACGACCAGGATATGTATCTGCAAACGACCAGAAGTCAGGATGGTCAGCAGATGGGATAATTAAAGCAGCGGCGCTTTCAGTAGAGCTTGGCTCGATATTTGTGGATATCTTAGATGGCGGCAGCAATCAAGTTGGTGATCTGGATCGCTCTTTGCATACAATACATGTTGTCAGCACAACCAGTCAAACAAAATTCAATGGAATACTGGGTGCAGATATGCTCGAGGAGCGCGTGAGCGGCGCGGGACTTTACGGTACAACAGTTGTTAACTCACTTAATGGCAAGGCAATATTTTCTGATCTGAAATTGGTCAACCAAGAGCCCACGGGCGCGAGAACACAAGGAAGTGACAATACTCTTTCCTTTGGATCTCCATCCCAAGGGTTTTATCGTTTACAGTTCTACACACAATTACCTGGACTTCTAGAGGGTGCTTATGCGCTTGCAATTTCGAAGCTGGAAATCATCCCTGGTCAAGCTGTTTACCTAAATATTTCAAACTATGTGGAAGTTGTTATAGCATGTGATGCTTCCAATGAGCCGATATCGACGATAATTGCATTGAATATTTTTGACGGAGGCAATAACAAATTGACAAAGGACGAAGCGCAAAGGACAGTAACGGCATTACCTCATGGACCTCCTAGGTTACAAGTCTATGGTATGACTTCATTAAGAGACAGTGTAGGCGCCGCAGAATGGCGGTTTCCTGCGTTCTCATTGAGCGTTAGATGCAGTAAGGCTGGCTGGTATGCGCTCGAGTTCGTCTCTCCTTCAGTGAAGCCAAGCACACAAGTGATCCGCATGGTCAGTGGAACTCGTGGTTACCAGTGGCACATTGCTCACCTGGAAAATTGGGGGAATTTATCTGCTGCAGCCATGGTTTCATTTGGAGGTTTCAGGATGGAAGTTCTTGACGGTGGAGGCAACAGGTTAGGTGGATTTGATCGATATGATGTATACTCTGACGCAGAGGTAACTCGAGAAATATTTTGCTCCTCCGCAACTGCGAGCTTGACTGGCACCACAACAGGAAACACGGCAAGAGCTGGATATGTTGAATTGAAAAATATATCGCTTGTGCGTCCTATTGCTGGGGCACATCTCATAGAGTGTTTCGAGAAACGAGTCACCGTCCACAGCACCCCAGAGCTTGTTTTCCTAGATTCCGACGACGGATTTGTTCCATTGCTGAACACAGGAACTTCAGTGAACATCGTCGCTGGACAGCGCGAAAAACTGTCCGCGCAGGTAATCGGTAATTCATTCAAAATCTCAGGAGATTATTCAGTTTCGCTCGGAAAAGTCAACGTGTCAAATTTTCGAGAATATGCTTCGGCAGACTACCTCATTCCTCTCGATACACTTCGTGTTTTCCCAGTAGATGCTGGCAATAATCAGCTTTCAGGCAAGTTGCCAAAGTATAATACNTCTAAAGTTGATGTTACATATGGACCTATGGTAGAAAACAGAAACATAGCCGTTCGGACTCCAATCGGGAGTCAGGCGGGCACAGAACGCTCATTCTTTGCGTACCCTTTAGAAAGAATCGAAGCTAATAGCATACCTGCACCAGGCATTTTCCGAAAAGTTTTCCGTAATGTGACAAAGTGGTCTGTGATGAATCAAACACACGTCGAAGAATTCAATTTGACATTTCACTACACTGTCACAACGGTGACATACCAACGCCGCTTCGTGGTCGTGAGTCTTCCTGGCGTTCCCACGACTGGATTTTATTCTCACATCACAGGCAAAAACATGAGATATTCTCGCGACGATGTGCTCATCAAGATGCACAAAACTTTCGACACACAGGACCAAGCCACGTTTGATGCCCCCGAGATGTCCGGCGAATCGAATGTCGCGATTGTCAATGATCTGGGGCTCCGAAAACCTCCACATGGTACTTTCAATATTGTGGTACGCACCAGCCCATCAGATTCCATGTTAGGGAGTGCTTCAATACAAATCACGGTACACCCAGGTCGTGCCCACCACCTTGGTATATCTGCTCCTTGTGAAAGTAACGAGTCAGACAGCAGTTGCGCATTGGGATCAGTAGCTAGTGATAATGCACAGCAGCCCTGCACATGCGTTTCATATCATGTTTCTGCAGTTGTCCCATTATCACCAATTCGTATTTACGTACTTGACGGGGCAGAAAATATTCTTCATGGAACACACGACCCGGCATGTAGGGTAGGCTCTTCAACATGTTCTCTTCAGAAGATCATCATGGAACATCAACATGTTCTCGATAACGCCCCCTGTACACTTGATCTTGAAGGGGTTTCTACTTCTGCAACTGAGAACCCCATGTGTGCTGTCAATCAGCCAGAGATCTTTTTCGGGATTCCATTTGATGGATCATTTACATTTTCAAGCCTTGCGCTCGTTGCGCCAAAGCAATCAACTCCGTTAAATCCATTACTATTATCATTTGCGTCCTCGGGCGTTCTTGGGGTGAGCGTTGGTATCGAGATTCTGCCCGGAGTAGCTGTAAAATTGGGTATCGTGCTCCCACACGGTTTCCCAATACAGTTCCCAAGCAAGTTAGAGACAATAATATCAACTTCTGCTTTCCCAATAATCATTCAGGTTTTAGATGCAGGCGGATCACCATTGGGAGCATCCGATGAATCTTTCCGACGCGTACGGGTCGCATGCGCGTCTGCCGCCCTCGGGGCATATCCAGGCGGTTCTGAAACAGGATTGAAAGACTCAGTCTATACAAAGCGAGACATTGCATATTTCGCTTCAGTAATGCTCTTGTCGCCACCAAAAGGGGTACACGACTTGACCTTCTCTTCACTGCCTCTCGATTCCGTGACACTTACCGTAGCAATCATCGAAGGCGAAGTAGTTCGGCTCAAAGTGCTGTCAACTGCACAGACTGTTTATGCTGCAGAAACTGTGGTGACAATTAAACCAATCACTCTTGGTGCCTATGACGCAGGCTTCAATTTTGTTGGCTTATCGAATCGTCTTACAAAGTATATTTTCGCGAACATTACTGGCGGCCCAAATGGATCGTCGCAGCTCTCTCATAAAACCATACTCGGCGAAAACATTGAGATTTTGCGCTCTGGTTTCGGAACGGTGATGTTTGACAAAATTCAACTTCGGAACCCATTGATCGGCGTTTATAACATCACTTTTGGCGGAGATGGGATCTTCAATGTCGCGTCTTCATTCATAATTGAAGTAGGAACCCCCTACCGGCTCGATGTCCCCGAAATACATGCCATGGTATCGACAGCCTTTCCCCCAAAAGTTATTCTCTACATGTTTCTTGTTTTGCCTGTGTTTTGTTACAAATTTACCTTGACCCATTCCTGACCGTATCTATAGCACAACAACAAAGTTTACAAATTGCAAACTACTTATGCATCAGAGAGATTGGTACGAATTGAAAGCTTTGCCGTTACTGTGATGGATGGAGGGGACAACTTTATAGGTGCACTTGATGTCGACCAATTGGGCACAGCCGTGCGTCGAGATCTTGTCACAACGGTCGAGGGCAAATCCAGTACACAAGTTAAGAAGTACACTTCAACGCCTGGTGGGGCACCCGTAATTGACGAAGGTCCCTGGCTCTCGGATGTATCTGTTAGTGCTCGCCGAACTGCTCTCGGAGAGGGTGTGATTGATGACTTGCAGCTAAGCAGTCCGACACTGGGGAATTATGCTGTGACGATATCATCCCCTGCACTTGCCTCTGTCTCCTTTGATATCAGTATCACTGCTGGTCAACCATCCAGTTTGGATGCATGCGGATGCCCAACTTGCTTTCGACGCGCAGACGATGGCATCTGTGTTGATACACTGCCCTATAGATCAGATGTCCAAATGCCCCTGAGATTTGCTCTTGTTGTAATGCGCGACGCTGGTGGTGCACTTGTGAACACCACTCTAGTTGATACAGCAATACGAAACGTGACGGCCGAGCTGATATATGGTAAAAATGATGCAACGGGTCAAGAGGTGAGATATACGCCAAACGCAACTCTTCTTTCGGAGGCGAGCCAAGTGCGACTGATTGCGGAAGGGGGAATGGTTGCGTGGTGCAGAAACGGCACAGCTGAGAATCCTATTCCACAGTTTTGCCTTCTTTCAGATACAGGTGTAGATGGCCCTCGTGTTTTCGCGTTAGAAGGCCGCTCAAGCGGTCAATCAAGCGAGCGGTTACAACCTGGGCACGTTGGAACAGGCAGTGAAAACGATGGAGAAGATTTCTATGGAATTCAAACAGAGCCTCTGTGGTCAGGAGGCGCGTCCGGTCTCTACCTGAAATCCCCCTATACTGGTACCTATATATATCAATTTTCGAGCAGATGTCTTGTCGGCAAATGCGAGCATGCTTTGTATAGTGAATTGTATATCGATCAACTCGAAATTACTGTCGTTCCAGGCCCGCTGCATCGCTTGACCTTCTTGGTTGCTCCGCCGTCTGCATTCGAGAATGATTTTGTCATAGATCCAAGTGTGCAGCTGTTGTTGTTGGACGTTGCCGACAATGTTTGCAGTGATTTAGATACGGTTGCGAGCATGAATATATCACCAGATGTACATCGTATCTATGGTCAGACTACTCCTGTGACTGGTGGAATTGCATCTTTTGGAAAGCTGAGGATTGTGGGGGACCGCGGTATATCTTACACACTCCGCTTTGATATCATTGCAACAGGGCTAAGCATAGTGCACTTTCCTTACCAGATAAATTCCTGCAAAGACATCAAGCCAAACTCCCAGAGGGCTCGTGGTGGCCATTGTGAGTGTGTGCCTGGCTACACAGAAGACGCGCGTCCCACTGCCGCGGGTGGTACAGGATACACAGAGTCTTTCCAAAGCACATCAACAAATTTC
>NZJA01000142.1 GCA_002691835.1 Planctomycetota bacterium | reverse complement strand
ACCGCGACCGCGTACAGCTTTCCGAGCGAGTCGACCAGACCAGCAGCGTAGAGCGCCTGAAAAGCGGCCTCGACGACGAGCGCGATGACCCGCCGGGGAAAGGAGGGGGACGCGGCGGGAGAGGAGGACCGTCCCCGTCGGCATCCGCGAGGGGACGCGCCGCGGGGATGTTCAACGTCGCGCTGAGCGCGCTGGACCTCCGCGGCGGCGCGCAAGATGCCGCGCGAGACCTCGTGTTGAACCGCATGCCAAAGATCGGCGTCAAGCCGGATGTGGTATCCTACTCGCTGGCAATCGCCGCATGCTTCCACGCCAGGAGCGACGCGGACGACCTCATCCTCGCCGCACGTCGCGCGGCGGGCGCGGACAAGCGGTCCAACGCCAAGAAACCGAAGCGAGCCAAGAAGAAGAAGGGCAAGGGCGGCGAGGTCAACGCCGGCGAGGGCGACTCATCGCTCGACTCACTCGTGAGGACGCTGTGGCAAGACGAACACTTCGCCGTCGTGTCCAAGCCCGCGGGGATGCTCACCCACCCGAACGAGACCTCGGGCGGTGCGATTCGCACCCTCGTCGAGGTGTTGGTGGACACGTTCGGCGATGAGGGCCTGAGCGCGATCAACGGATTGGACGCGAGGGGCATCGTCCACCGACTGGACAAACCGACGTCCGGTGCCCTTCTGGTGGCGAAGACCGACCTGGCCCACGCGCTGTGCGTCGCCGCGTGGTACCAGAGGAAGGTCACGAAGACCTACCTCGCGCTGGTGGAGGGTGTACCTGGAAGACGGCGCGGGAGGCGTGGTGGTGACGAGGGAGGGGACGCGACGGAGGGAACGTGCGATGCTCCCGCAGACGGCAGGCCCGCGAGATCGGACTGGAAAGTCAGGGAGACGTTCGGTGACGGCGACGGCGTGTGTTCGCTGGTGGAGGTGACCCCGCGCACGGGACGTAAGCATCAGATCCGTCAGCACATGGGAGTAGCGCTGGACGCTCCGCTGGTGGGTGACCCGCTGTACCGGCGGGGGAAGAAGCCGAACACGCCGGCGGCGGCGGTACCGTTGCTGGCGGGCAAGCCGGGTTCGGTGATATTTCTGCACGCCGCCGCGCTCGAGTTGCGGCATCCGGTGACGGACGAGGCTCTGCGTTTCAGCGATCCGCTCCCGGAGGCTTTCGAAGGATTGGTCTCGGCGCTGCGCGGGTGACAGAGTTGAGATTCGACCGTTGTGTAATATCACAGATTAAAATAATGTTTGTCTCGGTCAGACAGTCTGACCACCGTCTAAGTGTGCGCTAATAACAAGCTGCGTTTGCTTGTAAAAGCCTTTGCCCGGGCTTCCGGACCCTGTACTAATTCCGCTTACGCCGCGCCTCCTCGCCTCTCTCTCTCGCCCTTACGCGAGGGGACCTCCCCCCGCGTCCCATGAAACCCTCCGCCGTTTCGCACGTTTAGTTGATGCCGTAGCCAGAGTTGTCCATGGCGCCGGCGCCGGAACCCATCGGCTCCGCCTCGGGGATCTCGCACACGACCACGTCGGAGGTGAGGAAGATCTTGGCGACGGAGACGGAGTTCTCGAGGCAGCAGCGGATCACCTTGGTGGGGTCGATGATGCCGTTGACCATGAGGTCCTGGAACTCGCCGGTGGCGGCGTTGTAGCCAAAGTTGACGTCCTTGGAGGCGGTGACGCGCTCGACGACGACAGAGCCGTTGTCACCCGCGTTGGCCGCGATGAGGCGCATGGGGTATTTGAGCGCGCGCATGACGATATCGGCGCCGAGCTTCTGCTCGTCGTTGGGGAGCTCAGCCTTGATGCCTTCGACGGCGGCGGCGAGCTTGAGGAGGGTGCAGCCGCCGCCGATGACGATGCCCTCCTCGACAGCCGCCTTGGTGGCGTTGAGAGCATCCTCCACGCGGAGCTTCTTCTCCTTGAGCTCGGTTTCGGTCTGGGCGCCGCATTGGATGATGGCGACACCGCCGGAGAGGCGAGCGGCGCGCTCGTTGAGCTTCTCCTTCTCGTACTCAGCCTCGGCAGCCTCGCAGAGGCGGTTGATCTGCTTCACGCGGGCGGCAACCTCGAGCTCGGTGGAGCCGTCGCCGACGATGGTGCACGACTCCTTGCCGAGCTCGACGCGTGCGGCGTTGCCGAGCACCTCGGGGCCAACCTTGTCGAGGGAGAGGCCGAGCTCATCCTTCACCACGGTGGCGCCGGTGAGGATGGCGATGTCCTCGAGGTACTGGGACTTGCGCTCGCCAAAGCCGGGAGCCTTGAGCGCGCAAATCTTCAGAGCCCCGCGGAGCTTGTTCACCACGAGGGTGGCGAGTGCCTCCTGCTCGATGTCCTCGGCGATGACGAGGAGGGGGTAGCCGGACTGGATGGCATCCTCGAGGATGGTGATCATGTCGCGCGCGGATTTGATCTTCTTGTCCACGAGGAGGAGCTTGCAGTTGTCGTAATCGCACGTCATGCGCTCCGAATCCGTGACGAAATAGGGGGAAATGTAGCCGCGCTCAAACTGCATACCCTCGACGACGATGAGGTTGTTGTCCACGGACTTGGCCTCCTCGAGGGTGATGACACCCTTGCGGCCAACCTTGGCCATGGCGTCGGAGATCATGTTGCCAACCTCCATGTTGCCGCCGGCGGAGACGGACGCGACGTTGGCGAGCTCCTCGTCGGCAACCTCCTTGGAGAGCCCCTTGAGNACNTCGATGAGCTTGGNGACGGTAGTCTCCATGCCGCGGGTGAGCTGCACGGGGTTGGTACCGGCCATGACGATCTTCATGCCCTCGGTGATCATCGCCGCGGAGAGCACNGTGGCGGTGGTGGTGCCGTCACCCGCGAGGTCGTTGGTCTTCTGCGCCGCCTGGCGAACGAGGCGCGCGCCGACGTTCTCGACGGGATCCTCGAGGTCAACCTCCTTGGCGACGGTGACACCGTCGTTGACGATCTTGGGGGAGCCGTACTTGGACTCGAGGACGACGTTGCGGCCTTTGGGTCCGAGGGTGACACCGACGACGTGCGCGAGTTTGTCGACACCNTTTTGCATCTTCTTGAGCGCGGTGCCATCCTGGGCGTTGAAGTAGAGCTGCTTGGCCGCCTTGGTNGTGGTGGACACGCGGGCGCGGCGAGCGGGGAAGGCGGAGGCGGCTGTGTNGGTTTNAGANNGAGGGGAGGTTTCGTCAGTCGGGCGCGGTCAGACGCGGGGCGGGGCGGGAGTTGGCGTGGAAAATGATAATCGACGCGAGCGCTTCCAGAAATGCCGAAACGTCGATTCGTCCCAATGGCGCGCGGATGGCGGGCGCCACGCGCGCGACGGCGGCGATGTCGGACGCATCGACGTCCCGGATAGCTTCACGCCGGTGTGCATACGCCGCGGGGGTTGTCTAAATGTCGACTGAAAGTTCGCGGGTGGGTGGGCACGTACCCTGGAGCTTGGAGCCCATCTGGCGGGGGAGCGCCGCCGGCCTCACAGCAACCCTGCGAAGGAGCGAATCGGATTGGGAGCGGCGGTCAGTGACGCGTCGTTTGGAGGGTATCTTGGCCGGCGAGAGGCACTGGAAAAGGCATGGACGGGTCCGTGCGCTCATCTGCATCGCATCGGAGCGCACGCGGCCCGTCCCGATCCGTCGAGCGCATCGCGGCGGGCGCGTTTCCGGAGCCCACGACCGCCGCTACGCGTTTTCTCGGTGGGATGCCGCTTTTTCAGGGCGTAGGGTTGTTTTCCCGGCGCGAGAAAGCCGGCGCATGCGCGCCGACGGGGAACCCGCGACGTCGAATCCGGGCCGAGAACGCACTTGGTGTTGAGAGCAGACATCATCATAGCCATGATGACAGCGAGAGTACCGTTCGAGTGAGCGGAAAGTGTGGTTCGGGGGAGGAGTCGAAGCTCGGCGACGTTTCCTTCCTGGAGTTTCCGGCACCGGCACTGAAAAAGCGGGGCACTCGCAGATAAGGTTTGAGATCGA
Organism: Planctomycetota bacterium; assembly: GCA_002691835.1. The sequence continues at coordinate 4,129 of NZJA01000142.1, read as the reverse complement.
CATATGTGTTTCAGTTAGGATGTGGGTATTTCTATTTAATTAGGGGGTCGTTTTGTTTGACCAGGACGATTTCACATGAATTTCGACGCGTTTTACATTTTTGCAATTCCATGAAACACAGTCAGCGCCTACTTCGCCAGGTAGTCCAGGAACGTGTTGTCCTCCCTCGCGAGCGTCGGATGCAGCCTGCCCCCTTCCCGTTGCCGCCTCACCTGCGCCACGAACTCGTCCGTCGCGCGGTTCATCCCTTTTCGCGCGTTCGCCGCCCTCAGCAGCCGCAACACCGCGGACACGAACCTACCACCGAAGGGCGGACCCGCCACCTCGAGCACCTCCCCGGCGAAGTACCGCAGGTGCGACGGGTCCACGTGCCGCGCCCACCGCTCCGTCGCAGCCTCGATGACCGGTAGCACGAGCCCACACTCCACCATCTCCACCGCCACGTCCAGCGCGCCGAGGTGCAGCGCCTCGCTCGATCCCTTGCCCATCGCCGCCAGCGCGGCGCCGACGGCGTCCAAGACCCGCTCCCTCAGCCTCGGCTGCGAGGCGCCCGCGCTGGCGAGCATGCCGAAGTAGACCTGGTTGCTGGCGCCCGCGTGCACCTGCCTGTAGTGCTCCGGGTCGCCCATCGCGGAGCTCACCCACGCGATGACGCCAGCCGCCGCGGGAGGGTACGCGCACATCCCTCGGAAGGATTCGGGCTCCGGCGCCTGCCCCCGAGCCGCGCTCTCCAGCGCCCGCGTCGCGTTCTCCAGCGCCGCTCTCGCGTCCGCAGCCTCGTCGTCGCCGTCGGAGACAGCCTTGACGATCAGATCGAGGCACTGCGCGCGGGTTTCCTTTGAAGCGGTCGTTGAAGCGCCCACGTTGCACCGGAAGGCTTCGTCGAAGAGGAACCGAAGGAGCTCGGGCTGGCGAAGCGGTGCCGCGCCGGGCTTCTCCAGCTTCACGGGCGCCGGGGTCATCCCCGGAGGCGGGCCCATACCCGGCGGCGGCGCGATGGACGGCTCCGCGGGCGGCTTACCGTCCTCGAGGTAGAGCGCGTGGAGCTTGCGGAGGATACCTCTGGGCAACGGCGGGACCACCCCGGTGCCCCCGCCCTCCGCGCCGCGTCGCCTCCGCTCCTCCTCGGTGGTCAGGAGGAGATCCCCGCCCGCCGCCGTCGCCTCGGCGTCCGCGTCGGAGTCCGCGAGGAGCGGCGCGATCTTGCGCACCGTCGACGAGCCGTGCGCCGCGGCAGCCGCCGTCTCCAGCTCCTGCGACGTCCTAGTCGCCAACGCTCTCACAGCCTTACTCGACCCGCCGGACCCCCCGCCCGCCAACCCCGCGTCGCCGCCCCTGGCCAGGTCCGCGAGCATCATCTGCGCGAACAGGTACGTCGCGAGCGACTGCGTGCACGCGCGTTTGATCACATCCACCGCCCCGGCTCTTCGATCCTCGTCGTCCCCGGCGGCGATGAGCGCGGTGAAGTGCTCGGCGAGGAGCTCGTGGAAGATTGAAAAGTAGGACGCGGCGGCTGGACCGAGCGCGCGTACCTCGTCCGCGTGGCCGTGCTGCCACGCGTGCTGGATGGCGACGGTGATCAACAGGCAGTTCGGGTGCGCCTCCGCTAAGGAAAAGAGCACCGCTCGGCCGCGGTCGGAGACGAGCAGCCGCTGCATCCACGAGGGCCGGCCCTTCACCGCGTCGACCCGCCTCGTGTCGAACTTGCGCTTGATGAGCCGCTCCAGGAGCCACATCTCGTCCTTTCGAACCTTGGCGCGCCAGTCCCGGAGCGCCGCGGCGGTCTTATCCCTGATCTGACCCACCGGGGTATCCGCGCGTTCGCCTGCGTTGTTCGAGAAAAACGCGGCTGATCCCGTGCGCGGCATGGTGCCCCCGCCCTGCGGTGTGTCGTCGTCCTGGGTGTCTGCCGCGGGCCGGCCGAAGGTTGGTGTCGCCGCGCCGGATCCCCGGCCGGCTTGGGGCGATACCGCCGCGCTGAGCCCGCCGGACCCCGCGCGCGCGTGCCCGCCCCCGGTGGGCGCCTTCTCGCCCTCCGGCTCGGTGATCTCGAGCCACTTGCACACCAGCCCGGTCATCTGCGCGTACCCCCGGTAGTTCTCGCTCAGCAGCTCGATGGCAGCCTCGGCCTTGCCCCCGCTCTTGACGTAGTCCCTCAGCGTGGCGAGCACCTCCGGCTCCATCACCGCGTCCTTCGCCGCGAGCGTCCGCTCCAGCTCCAGGAGCTTGGACTCGCCGGGGGGCTCGGCGAAGCTCACCGAGCCTCCACCGGCCGGCGCGCCCATGCCGGGGGGTGCTCCTCCGCCCATGCCGGGGGGCAGCATCCCCGGAGGAGGGGTGTCGACCCGGTCCATACCCATGCGCCGGTGCGTCAGACAATGTCCGGTGGAGCGATCTAGCTAGGGATTGTGACAGCTTAAAGTATTCTCCTCGGAATCTGCGAGCACCACAACTCGACGCACCCGCATGGGAGCGCGAAGGCGTCGCGTCAACAAGGAAGCTCTCGGCATCTCGCCGCAGTCAGCTCCCGCGGACGAAGAGTCGGGGGGCGACGGCAAGTCGAACGGCGCGCTATCCTTCAGCAGAGGACGCGAGGGAGACTCCAACTGGCCGATAGTCGCCGGGCTCGCGTTCGTCAGCCTCGTGGCTCTCGTCCTCTTCAAGCTCCACGTGTTCGGCTGATCGCACCGCCGGAACGCGTCGGGCCGTCGTGTCCGCCACGTGAGCGCCCCGCACCCGCGCCCGTATCGATCCGAACGCTCGCGCGCGGTGCACCGAGGCGCCCCATCCATCGAGAACGACCAACTCCAACCGTAACGATCCGAGTCGACGGTCGAACGACGTAGAAGATAGATGCCGCCGACGCCGAGCCAGACCTTCACCAAGCTCCTCACGTACAGCTTCGCCCTGGTCGTCGTCCCGTTCGCCGCGTACAAGCTCACGGGTGACGTGGTGCTGCGCGGGATGGAGGTAGACGCGGGTACACGCGCGGTGTACGCTGGCGTGGCCGCGGTTGTGGGCGTCAACGCGGTGCTGCTCACTTACGTCGGCTCGGCGCTGTGGGAGGATAGCCACCGGGAGGGAGGGCGCGGGAGGGAGGACGACGGGAAGAAGGAGGACTGAGGTGGACGTTGAAGTAGCTTTTAGAACCAACTGTAACACCGACATACGTACGTACAACACCTTGCTCTCGGAAACACGTGGATATACTGTAGATTTACACATTTGGACATCTCTCTTCCCCTACTGCGGGATCCTCGTACCCCACCCGTACGCCATGTTGCTCGTCACCGGTTCGCTGTACTTGTCGCAGGGCTCGATCGTCGCGCGCACGTTCAGCTTCATGTAATCTGTGAGCTTCTTGGCGGACGTGGTTGTTTTCGCCTGCGCGAGCTTACAATCGCCCCCGAGAGTCTGTGCGCCCCCGAGACTGCGGAGGCCGCCTTGCTGGGCGATGGTGAGCGGGGTGGTCATCTTGCGGAGCGGCACCACTTCACGCTGGGTGAAGAAGTAGTCCGGATTCCGCGTGAGCGTGATGTTGTTGAACTCTCCTCGGGGCGGCGCGGGCATCGTCACTGTCGCTCGGTCGATTCTGCTGACAATCCCATTTTGGGTCTCGAGAAGGAGCAATCGAGAAGCTCGGATTTGTTGTTGCGAGCGTCTCGCGTATTGGCCGCAAGCACGTCTGGCTCCTGGCGACGCGGTCACGGAGCTACGATGCCGGAGGCAATTTCCAAAGAATGTGCTAGCGTTCCATAACACACTAGCAAAAAAAGGCACCGGGATTGGAGCAGGCTGCTGCCCGCATCAATGCCTCAAGCAAGTAACCACCGCAGCATGGAGTACGTACATACAACCCCACGCGTACGGGCAGCATTTGCTTGAGCAATAGTACAAACAGTCTCAGGATGGCACTGCTGCTCCTCCTCGTAGCAATAACAAAGGCCGACGACTGCGCCACAACAGCAACCAAACCTCAGAAAGAAGTAGAAGCCTACCTCCGCGCATTGTATCCATCGACACAAAGAATAGAAAACGCAGTCGCCGCGTTCGAGGCCCTCGACTACCTCTACGCGGACCGAAACATACTGGAGCCACCACGCCATCTGTCACGACAGATACCGGCGCT
>NZJA01000141.1 GCA_002691835.1 Planctomycetota bacterium | reverse complement strand
CTGAACCGATGGAGTTTGGCTCTTTCGTAACGCGGTCAACGAAGTTGGTTTCAGATCTCGAAGAGCTCAAAAAGGTGTCTTCGACAGACATCTCTGTATTGATGTCCGGAGAGAGTGGAACTGGAAAAGAGCTTCTGGCTCGCATGATTCACAAGGTCAGTGGCCGTAAAGGTTCATTCGTGACCTTGCATTGCGGTACGGTGAATGAAGCTTTGGCTGAAGTAGAGCTGTTCGGTCATGAAAAGGGAGCGTTCACGGATGCGGTCAGTGAACGATCTGGAATTCTCGAACTGGCGAATGAAGGCACCCTGTTTCTCGACGCCATTGAAGAAGCGCCGGCAGGGCTTCAGGCGATGTTGCTCGGAGTTTTACAGACAGGTCGTTACAGAAGAGTGGCAGGTGAAGAAGACCGCGAAATCGATGTCCGTATAGTTTCTGCTATGGGAGATCGAGATCCTGGAGACCGGGTTCGTACCGATCTTATTTATCGTCTTTCAGGCTTCAGGGTTCATCTTCCTCCTCTGAGGGAGCGCCCCGAAGATATTTTGCTGATTCTTGATCACCTGCTGGCGAAGGAAAACAAAAGTTCGACCATCAGTCCGGAGACTCAGGCTTTACTCTTCACTCAAATGTGGCCGGGCAATGGTTGGCAAATCCGACACCTTGTTCAGCATATGTTAGCAAAGGGTGATATGGAGATCGGGGAAGAGACACTGGCTACGGTTCTCGATCCAGTAAATGAAAGTTCTCCGGAACCTGCGCGAGTGGGTGAAATGCTGGGACTCGCCGAGCGAGAACTGATTATTCGTGCTCTGAACGAAGCCAATGGCAATAAGACAGAAGCATGCCGAAAGCTGGGAATCTCGAGAAGGACTCTCTATCGGCGCATTGAAAAGCACGGACTTCTGAAAGATGGGGAGTCCGACCCCGAAGTTTGAGCGCTGACGGCTCAGAAATTCAGGGCTTTTCGCCAGCCTTCACAGATTACTTCAACCGATGGAATTCGATCCGCTTCCAAACCTTTATTGAAGGGGGAGGGGCTGTCGGGGTATGTAATTCGCTGAATCGGTCCATCCAGATTCCAGATCGACTCGTCACTGATCTGCGCCGCCAGCTCAGCACCGAATCCACAGGTCCGGGTGGCCTCATGGGTAATGGCAACATGTTGAGTTTTTTCAACGGATTCAAGGATGGGATCCAGATCGAGGGGAGAAAGGACAGGCAGATCGATGACTTCGATGTCGATGCCTTCACCGGACATGACTTCGGCCGCTTCGAGAACCTTGTGAGTCATCCAGCCCCACGAGATCGAGGTCAAATCTTTGCCGGGGCGGCGGATATTTGCCTCGCCGACGACACGGTCGCCAATATCAGCGCCAGTGAGATCGGTTCTTTCTCGCCGGTATAGGAACTTGTGTTCAAAGTAGATGACGGGATTTGGATCTTTGATGGCGGATCTCAGGAGTCGATAAGCGTCATCTGAGAACGCAGGTGAAACGACCTTGATGCCTGGAGAATGAAGGAACCAGGATTCCACATTCTGCGAATGAAAAGTACCAGCTCCCATTCCTCCGCCACCGGGCATCCGTATGACCAGGGGAACTGCACATTCTGTGCGCCAATACATTTTGGCGGCAACGTTGACCAGTTGATTGAATCCACAAGTGATGAAGTCAGCAAATTGCATTTCGATCACAGGACGCTGGCCAAGAATGGCAGCTCCAGTTGCGATACCAATCGTGCCACTCTCAGCGATAGGGGTATTTCGTATTCTTTGCGGACCAAACTCTTCCAGGAAACCCTTGGTGATTTTGAATGCGCCTCCGTGCCCGGCGATATCCTGTCCCATCAGCATGACATTGGGATCATGCCGCATCTCATCGCGCAGGGCGTGACTGAGAGCCTCGATGTAAAGAACGTCCTCTTGGACAGTGCAGTCATTCGGCATGGATTCTCCGATCACTGTTGGGAACAGGTACCGGCATAGCCATCGCTTCGTCGACGATTTCCATCATGAGATTTGCACACTTTTCACGAATCTCTTCGAGCCAAGCTCTGGAGACAATACCGCCATTGATGAGACGTTGTTCAATCAAGTCCATAGGGTCGTTGTCGAGATAGCCTTGCAACTCTCCAGAGGGCACCTGATCGAGAGAGTCATCCCCTTCAGAGTGTCCCCGGTGTCTGCCGACATGGGCTTCGACAAGAGTGGGGCCTTCACCCGCCCTCGCACGGGCCACCGCCGTTTGCATGACTTGATGGACTGCTATCGGGTCGTTCCCGTCGACTTCCACCCCAGGCATTCCATAGCCGATGGCACGACTTGCGAGATTGTCACAGGCGTATTGTTGGGAAGTGGGAGTTGAAAAGGCCCAGTGATTATTTTCGATTACCAGAATGAAGGGCAGTTTCCAGACAGAGGCAATGTTGAGCCCCTCATGGAAATCTCCAGTGGAGGTCGCTCCCTCACCAATAAAATTGATGGAGACCCGATCACTCTTCTGTTGCTGGAATGAAAGAGCAGCTCCCGCAGCAACAGGAATCATAGATCCCAAATGGCTGATCATGCCGATGTGAATCAGGCCGTGTTCTGGTTCCATATGATTGTAATGATAGGAGCGTTCATGCCCCTTGGAGAAGCCGTGTTCGCGGCCCAGCATTTGACATGCGAGGCGAAAGAGTCGGTCACGGGAATCACCACTTAAGGGATCGCGAACCCGTTTCATGTTTGCCGGGAAAATCTCCGGAATCAGGCTTTCGACATCAACGTAGTGACGAAGAATCGCCCCGGCATCTCTGTGGAGGCTTACCAGAGCATCACCTTTTTCGATGGCGCTGGCACAAGCGACGGTCGTCGCNTCATTNCCGACAGAGGAGTACCACTTGGTCAGGGCACCTGTCTTGAACATTTTTTCGTATCTCAGATCCCATTCACGGGTGAGTCGCATGTAGGCATGCATTTCCCGAAGGGTGTGATCCGAGCCGGATTCGAGCCAGGCCGCTGCCGGAGATGTTTCCGGGGGAGTACTGGTCTCACTGGGAGAGCTGTTGGTTGGTTGATCCATCATGCCGGGATGGTATCAGCGCCCATCCTCTTTGACCACTCCGTCTGCGGAAGCAGAGGCAGGAATCGTGACCCGCCCGTGGCGATATGGTCCGAGATCCTCGGGAGCAGTGGCCATTTGGTCATTCCAAAGGGTGACGAAGCGGGCTGGGTCCCCATGCCAGCGACGCTGGCTTTCCTTGTCAAATTCGACCCCGTAATCGCATCTGCCTCGTTCTGTGCCGATGTCGACGGTTAGAGGCTCGGATGACTGAGCTGTCGGCTTGAGCCTGAGAGAGGNTCCCTGAATCAGGCCGCCAATCAAATCTGAAGGCACTGTGTTTTTGGGCAAGGTATGAAGGACAAATCGGATTCCGGGTTTGCGGTGCAGGGAGACCGTCTCTTGCAGAAGAATCACCTGCTGCAGGCGAAGATCCTCAACGCGACCCGCGAGTAAAAGCGGTTCAGAGTTTTCGCTGGGATCCCATTCCGCGACACCACAGACAAACAAACCAGGCTGGCCGGCGATATCTTGTACCGGAAGGCCAGCGAGAACGAGTCCTGGTTCTGATCCTTCGGGTTCTCTTACCTCGACTTCAAGGATGAGTCCGGCCCAGGGAGAGGTGTTACCAAAGTCTAATTTTCCTGTGGGCCAGTTGAGGATGACGACGGTGGCCAGGATCAACAGGGGTAACCAAGTTCTGACAAATGTACTCAGGGACATGAGTATTCGTAGCACCTCAGGAAATCAGGTGTTGGGTCTGGTCCACAGTCGGGCCATGGAGCAGTCGGAGGTTCACCGCCCCCAAAGAGAGCGTTCAGCCCATAGATCACGTCTGAAATGTTGAGACTGCTGTCATCGTTGACATCGCCAGCAATCGGGCATAATCCAAAATCCGCACCCATGAAGAGCCAGCCGAGAAGAGAGATGGAATCGGAAAGGTCGAGGGAGTTATCGAGATTCGTGTCTCCCCTGACAAAGGGCTCCAGTCCAAGCTCAACATTGTATTCATCCATCAGCACTGGTGGCCCCTTGTCTTGCTGAAGCCACTGTTCATAAAGGATATCCCCGGCGTCATTGGTGATATTTTCGTTCTTCAGGAACTCGATGTATTCCTTGGAAGCCGTCTGGTACCAGACTCGAACATCGAGGAGTACCGCCTCATTAGGGATGTCGTAGTAGGTGTCATGCCAATGTTGGCCGTCTTCGTATTCGATCCCTACTGGTTCAGCTTGAACTGTTGCGAAGCCAGCATTTGTGAAGCCCATAGGCGGGATACGGTTATCTTTATAGATCTTGTTGTTGAGGGCGAAGTGGAATGAAGGTCCCTCAGGAAGACCACTGACCTCAGAGGAGTGAGCATCCAGTCCATGTTTTGCTTCGAAAACGGTGGTTGTTGAGGACTCGAGAACCGCAGTGCTGAAGTTGTATTCGCCATGGTGTTCAAGGGTCATTCCGAANGCGTTACGGAAGTGAACCTCAATCCAGATTCTGCGACCTTCAGGGTATCCGGTCGGTAACTTGTGTCCGGACATGTTGGTTACCCGAACTTTGATCTGTCCATTTTCTTGGGTGACTTCCAGGTCACTGGCGTCCTGCAGCATTTGGATATTTCGAGCTTTGGCCGCTTCGATCTGGGAAGGAACCATGTAAGCCGGGGTATCCCAGAGAAGGAAACTGGTATCGAGTGCATGGATGGCATCGAGTACCCATGTCTGTGCCCCCATAAAGTAGTGACGTGCCAGGTCAGGTCTGGCGGGGTAACCCATGTTGCAGCCGATGGCGTTGACTCTTGGCATATGGCAATCCTGACAGGAACTGACATTGGGATTGTTTCCACCAAAACGGCCACCCATATTCACGGGTCCCTGGGCAAAGAGGCTTTGGCTCCACTCCCCGTAGGTTCTCTCTACAGGGTATTCATCTGCCGGGTCATGGGTTTCATGGGGTGCATCCAGATCATTCATGACGAATGAATCTCCTACCCTCGTGTATGCAGGGTTGGAAACGTCATGGCAGGTTCTGCAAAGTTTGGCAGAACTGTGAAACGAAGATTGTATCGCTGGGTGGAAGGGGAAATTGCCCCCAAGGTTGTAGGGTCCACGCCTGTTATCGTTTGGGTCTATGACGAATTGTCCGGTGTGCGCTTGTGCAGGGATTTCGTCGAGTGCATTCAGGATACCGAGATCGATGGCTGGACTTTGTCCACTGACAAACTCTGGATCAACCATTCGATGGCAGAGATTACACGTGACACCATCGAAGTCATTCACACCTGAAAGATTGGAACCATCTGTAGGAGTACTGTTTCCTGCAAGCCAGGCTCCGGGTGTATGACACCGAAGACAAAGGTCTCCAGACTCGGCGGCATCTTGGTTAGCAATGGCGAGGCATGCGTGAAAAAGCGGGTCTCTTCCAGCTTGAGCCATGATGCTGCTTTTCCAGGAATCGACAGGTGAATGAGTGAAATTCGAATGGCAAAGATTGCATGCACTACCTGCGATAATGGGCTCGTTCAAAGTTCCGGGTTGAGTGCCTGGCTGTGCCCAATCTTTGATGGTGGTCGGAATGGGGAGGTTTTGCGCTGAGGCAACGACCGGACTCAGAAAACTGAAAACGGTGAATAACAATATCAGAGAAAAAAATCTTGATAGGTTCAACGTATGGACTCCCCGGAAACTAAAAACACTTTGACCAGCCTCAAATTCAGGCCAATGAAATTCAGCCTATACTCCATTTAAGAGTACACCATTTTTGGGAATAGGTCCCACCCGGGTCGAAAAGTATCGGCATTCATTCGTGACAGAGGTATCCCGAATTCCGTTTACGGAAGCCAGCCCTCTGCGATCAAAAGCTCTCTCATATCCTGAATCGTGAGTTGTGGAGCCAAATCACTCCGAAGCTGGAAATCTTCAGCGACGGCTTCCCCTCGCATCGAAGCCGATGCTGAAGGGGATCGGACGATAAGATGATCTCCGCAATCAGTCATCAGCGGACATTCCTGCAGAGAAGTCAGAAGTTCGTGCTGTTTTTCTCCAGGTCTGATCCCCGTCACCTCTTGATCGACTGCTTCATCGATGGCGCAGGCGAGAACATCAATCCGGCAGGAAGGAGAACGGGGAATGATCGTCTCTCCACCTTCACTCTGATGAAGGCAATGGTGAAAAGAATCGAGGAGAGAATCGCGGCCGATCCAGAATCGGGTCATTGCTGGATAGGTCAGAGTCAGGCACCCTTTTTTGGCTTGTTCGATAAAGAGTGGAACAACGCTCCCCTTGCTACCGAGGAGATTGCCGTGGCGAATCACATCGAAGCGTGTGTTCCCTGCTTTTTCTCGATCTGCTTTCATCAGTTCAAGTTCCATCATGAATTTGGTATTTCCATAGACATTGATGGGATCCACGGCCTTGTCTGTTGAACTGGCGATCACTCTGGAGACCTTTTCGGAGAGAGCCGTCTCTATGACATGGCGGGTTCCGAGGACGTTGGTTTTATGAGCTTCGACAGGATGCTGTTCTGCAAGATGGACATGCTTCATCGCTGCCGTGTGAAAGACCAGAGAGACACCCTTCATAGCAAATCGGAGTTGATCAAGATCGCGGATGTCGCCAATGATGGATCGGACTCGTGCGGGGTCGTTGGCGGGGTCGAGCTGCAACTCGTGGTGCTTCTGCTCGTCTCGGGAGTAGATAATGATTTCTTCAGCATCGGTCTCATCGAGTAGCCAACGGGTCAGAATTTTCCCCGTCGTTCCAGTTCCCCCGGTAATCAGCACCCTTTTCCCACTCAGATTGGCGGGCAGATTTCTGGCAGAGTTGTTGCTGGATACAGAATCGGGTGAATTCGAATCTGACAAGGGAATACGCCTTTCGGGGCCTAAGGGGCAATCCGGGCAGTGTGACCGTATGCTGGCCGGGAAACAACAGATCAGGGCCATCGATCAGGGCCGAGGGGAATCATGGCTGAGATCTGTATCTTGGGGAGTTTCCCAGTTGAGGTTCACGTTTCCCTTGACGATCGGCAAGCAGGATGGTCCCATCTTGGACTGCACACGATCAGGGGTAACAGACACTGATCTTCGATTGATTCAGGAAGCGAGCGCGACGTGGCCAAGAATAAAAATACCGAATACGTGTGGCTCCAGTGCACGGAGACAGGTGATCTGAATTACAGGACCTCCATCAACGCCAAGGGGGGTATCCCCGAGAAGATGAAGGAGGGGCTGAAGAAGTACTCCCCTCGTCTTCGTAAGCACACGCTTCACAAGGTCAAGCGCAAGTAGCTCCTGCTCCTCTTCAAGATCCTCGAAAACTCCTTCGGTCACCGTCTTTGTTTTGAGACGGTCGCCGGGATCTCGTTCAACTACCAGACCCTTCATGTTCGCTCGATCCTCGGGCCAATCCGTTCATAGACTTATCCACATTTCTCTGGGCAACGATAGTTTGCTCCAGGTGACTGATTCACAGCTCCCGATCTCGGTGCTGATTATTCTGGACAAAGTGAACTAATTTCTTTCCGGCGTCGTCGTCTCATCGGCCTCACTCCGTAAGTACTTCCTCGATACTTCGATAAAATCCAGTTGAAGATGGGGAGCATGAGGAAGGGTCGTGAGTCATGGAGAAACCCGTAGTCTGGATTATCGGTGCCGGCGGTGGTGTTGGTGGGTGCGTGGCCCGTCAACTGTCTGAAGCTGGCTGGAAAATAGTTGGCAGCGGGAGAGATCCCGAGAGGCTCGAACCTCTGGCTTCAGAAATTGAAGACTGGGTTTCTCTTCCGCTGAATGCCTGTGATCCAGAGCAGATGGAATCTGCCGCTCAATCGGTGTTCAAGAATTTGGGTCGACTCGATGCGGTCGTGGTCGCTGTAGGCTCAATTTTTCTGAAGCCTCTGCATGCGACTTCAACAGAGGAGTTTTCAAAGACCATCAATGCCAATCTGCTGCCTGCTTTTCATGCTCTACGTTATTCAATCCCAGGGATGATGCGGCAAAAGGAGGGGCGGTTTGTTTTGTTCTCCTCGGCTGCAGCTCAGGTGGGACTTGCCAATCACGGATCGATTTCAGCAGCGAAGTCAGCGGTGGAAGGCCTCGCGCTCGCGGCCTCCTCGACATATGCAAAACGAGGGATCCGCATCAATACGATTGCTCCAGGGCTGACTGATACACCCTTGGCAGCGAGCTTGCTGGGAGATGAAACTCGTCGGGCCATCAGTGACGCGATGCACCCTGTCGGTCGGGTCGGTAGGGCTGACGAGGTGGCAAGGGTGGCTTCATGGCTCGTGAAAGATGCTCCTGACTGGATGACGGGTCAGGTGATCGGAGTCGATGGAGGGTTGTCGCGCTTAAAAGCTCAAGAGACGCGCAAGGCTTAAAGCTGGATACAAAAT
>NZJA01000140.1 GCA_002691835.1 Planctomycetota bacterium | reverse complement strand
GGACGAGCCGAGATCATTCCAAAACCTCCGAAATCAGATACCTCGCGGAAGGGAGGTATACCGTCAAAGTCAAATCATCCAGTGCAGGTGAAACCATCGTTCTTCCGGACAGTGCTCCGCCTTGAGCGGTTCCCGCTCGCATTTGGACTTCATATCCGAGAAAGCCGAGATTGAAATCGGAACCGTAATCCTGGCTCCCGGTGGCATAAAGATATTTTCCAGACAATTGCTGATTACTTCTGCCGCCGCCGTCACCCCCAGCACGGCCGCCGGGATCCTGAAGTGTTCGGGCCGTCGCCTGGCCATTGACGTTCAGGACAGTCATCACAGGATCATCCCATTGCACCGAAGCTCCAGAGTAAATCGTCGGTGAATACATGGTCCACGTCATGTTACGCAGTTTCCGACGCTGAATTCCATCTTTGAAAGGCACCATGAAAACGTTGGAATACTTCGCCGGACGCTCGGTGTAGTACCCGCCCTTGCGGCTGTCGTCCTGGGTGTATTGACCCAGATAGACGCGGAATTCATCAATCGTGGCATTCGCCAGAACTCGCTTGATTGACGGAGCGGTCTGGACTCCTTGGCGGGTAAAATTGGTCCCGAACTTAAAGAGTCCCTCTGTAGCAACAGCCTGATCGCGATAGAAACCACCGATCATGATCTGATCTTTTGGCTCTTCTTCATTCAGGGCACAGTACATGCCCTCACCGATGTTGTGATTCACCGCGTCGGTATTCTCGTGGTCTACCCAGACACGAATTCGATTCGTGGCTGATTGGTCATCGTAGGAAATTGCAACGTGATGCCACTCGTGGGCCCGCCAATTGTTGATGTTGACGACCACGTCTGATCGAGCCCAAAACTTTTGCTCATCAGTTTCCGCATCTTCGCCACCGGAGCTGTCCTCATCCTCATTTCCGATCAGAGGAATCGCCTGGCTCGTAAATCCTTTTGCAAAGGCCTGGTGATAATAAAGACGCGAAACACGCAGCTGGCCTTCAGTATTTTTCCAAACCCAGAACTGACTTCCTTCTGAACTTTCTGGTGTCTGGCCCACAGGAGTTTGAACCTGTGTCGCTCCAAGAAGCCCGGAGAAGGTCGGATCATTGCCGTTAAATTCGAGCTTTATCCAAAACGATACCGCACCGTTGTAGTAGGGCATGTTGCCGACATCATTGTTGTAATTGCGTCCAACTGCCCCCTGGTCCGCAGGAGACTGACGGAAGATCATCGCTGGAAGACGAAGGAATCTGCCTCCCAGGGCAGAAGTTCTAAAGATACTGCTATTGAGTCCGTCCGGCATGATGTCTGAGTTCTGCCCGACTTCGTCGATCAAAACCTCGCCAATATTTTCTTCTTCGAGAGCACTATCCTGTGCTCCCCAGGTGTAGGAGGAATACCGCCTTTTGTAGGTGGTTCCCTTTTGTGCGTAATCCGCATCCAAAACCTGACCTAATGCTCGAATCTTTGCTTCCGGATTGGAAGGAGATCGTAAAAGGTTTCGCAGAGTCCTCGACGACTGTTCATCACGGAAACGGAAGGTGTGAGCCAGACGCAAGGTCGGATTGCTCAGCCAGCGAGTCGTACGGGTTGCTGGGTTCGTCGCGGCGATTTCGGCATCGATCTTTCCGCTGATTTCCACACGCCCATCCTGACGTGAACCGGTGTAGAACTCCGGTTGCAGGGCGTCGATGGGATCTGGCCAAGTCGTCACGTTTTCACGACTGCCAATGCTACTCTTTTGAACAGCTCGAAACGGCTGTTCGAACTGTTGCTGGGTGGTTTGATGATAAACATCGAAAACCTTGACGACACTTCTCGAGACCGCCTCTGAGAAGACTTCCTTGCNNNTCCCNGTCCCGGTGATNTCAGNAAGNCTGGTGATCTCNNAGATCCCNTTGCTGTCAAANCAGAACTCNGTGGTATGNCCCAGACGNACNTCNCCNGCATTGGGNGAACCNGTATCAGCCCCCGNCAANTTCACGAGNCCNGANTTNTCGACNGCNCGNTAGGANGGCTGNTTNGGATTNACNTTNTTGATNCGNGTNTTCGGATTGGCATTNGCAATCANAATNGANCGCATCATTTCNTAGTACCANGCNTTNCTNCCGTCNGNTGGCANATTGAATTGNCGACGCAGTCCCGANTCTCCATTCGGAACNCCTCGCTGCCACAANTCTCTNGAGCCATCCGCACCNATCATGTCNCTNTANAAATTNGANCTNTGGTTCGATTGCGGATTCACNACNTAGACNGANGACGGTGNCGGAAACANATTCGNNGGNANNGTNTTGANNAAATCCTCGAAGCCCACTTCATTCGAACTNGGNGAAGANGTCCANGTNCGGAAAGGNCCGCGGTCACGGCGNTGNGAAATGATAGAACGAGAAATGTTTCGGGCTTGCTCCAGATTCAGGGGCTGACTGTAAACCCAAACCGGAGTTTGCTGGATGGCCAGCTCTTCTTTCACCGGCGCAAGCGTTCCCCCACCCAGATCGATCGAGCCCGCATTGCCACTTTCTAGGCTTTGCTTGCTGATGCGCATGAAAGGAAACGCTCTTCTCCCGCCGAGCCCTGTCAGGATCGCAGTCAGAACGGGTTCAGAAGCGGTATTGATGTTGATGGGGGCGCGAGGTTCCTCTGTCAACTGAGCCGCGCCTGTCACCGTCTGTGCCTGAATATCCCGAGGATCGTTACGACTGACTCCAGTGGTCCCTACATTGATGCCAGCATTCTGGTTTCCAGGATCAAAGTTGTTGACCACCTCTCGGGCGGCAGAAGATCGCTGGGTGTATGGATTGACGTAAGCATGAGCCGTCACAAAGTCACTGATCACTGCCAGATTTTCACGCCCGATCAACGCCGCCAATTCCGACTTGGAAGAGAAACGACGATCCGGAAGACGATTACGGAACTGGACGATTTCTTCGCCGTCGATCTGACGACCCGATTCGTTGGGGCCTGTCCACAATGGATTCACGCCATAACGATCATTCGATTTAAGTGCGCGGCCGAGATTGGTCAAAATTTGCGCCAAAGTATCTTGTCGGCCGTTCAGATAGATTTGCCCAGAGGTATCAATCAACTTTGTCTTGAATCGGTCTTCCCCAGGCTCCGCATTATTGATCCCGGGATAGGACGGATTCGTCAAACTCGCAGAGAGGGAAGCCTCATCAGCTTCACTTTCTTTGAGAGAGAGAATCCCGCCTTCTCGGCTGAATCCGTTTCCGCCAACAAGCCCGAAGATCCATGGCGCATTCGTTCGATTCATCTGCCTCGGCGTATCCCAAAATGGGCGACTTCGAAGCATCGAGATCACTGCGGATTCCGCAGATTTTGAAAGCAATTGAGCTCGGCTCTTATCGCGAAAGTTCTCGGTAGCCTTCAACTCCAGACGCATCAAGGCCACAAAAGTGACCGCAATGATGGACAACAAGGTCAGCACTGCGAGAGCGATGAGCAACATCGACCCTCTTTGAGGGTCCCTGTTTGAAGAAATGGTATTTCGAGACCCGGAATTGACATTTTTTGTCTCTCCGGAAACAAGGTATCGGATCATCGTCCAACTCCTGTCATCAACTGCTTCATCATCTGCTTCATCTTCTCTCAAGCCTTTGGCTGCCAGATCGACGGCAGCGACAGGCTTCCTGCGAGTGTTTCCTATGAGTCCCAGCGAAAATCATCCGTAGAGACCGTTCTTGCACAACAACTGGCTCAGTGAAAATCGATCAAGCCTCGACCGGCTCCGAAGCCGCCTCTTCCTGACCGGGATGAACCATATCCGGGAACAGTCTGCGCCGCAGTTCTACGTCGAGCTGCGAGGACAGCTCCGGATGATCCCTGAGGAACTGCACCGCTTTCTCTCGTCCCTGACCAATTCTTTCTTCACCCATCGAGTACCAGGTCCCTGAGCGCTTCACCAACTCATGCTCGACACCGAGGTCCAAAAGATCGCCGTGATAGGAGATTCCGACATTGAAAATGATGTCGAACTCCGCCTTCTTGAAAGGAGGAGCCATCTTGTTCTTGACGATTTTCGCAACGGTTCGGTTCCCCCCAACTTCCCCATCAGTCTTGATCGCACCGATTCGACGAATATCGATTCGTACAGAGGAGTAGAATTTGAGGGCTCGACCACCACTGGTCGTCTCAGGACTGCCAAACATGACACCAATTTTCTCACGAATCTGGTTAATGAAAACCACTGTGGTCCGTGATCGATGAATCACTCCCGTTAATTTCCTCAGAGCCTGACTCATCAATCGGGCCTGAAGGCCGACATGAGTATCTCCCATGTTGCCTTCCAGCTCCGCACGAGGGACGAGCGCCGCCACCGAATCGATGACGACGATGTCGACGGCTCCTGATGAAACGAGCATTTCTGCAATCTCAAGAGCCTGCTCACCACTGTCGGGCTGAGAGACGAGAAGGTTCTCCAAATCGACCCCCAGCTTTTCGGCGTAAGTCGGATCGAGAGCATGCTCCGCATCGATAAAGGCAGCCACTCCACCATTTTTCTGAGCGTTGGCAATCGCATGAAGGGTCAGGGTCGTCTTACCCGATGATTCCGGTCCATAAACCTCGACCACTCTGGCACGGGGCAATCCGCCGATTCCAAGAGCTTTGTCGATGGACAGTGAACCCGTCGGAATCACGTCGACTCTGCGAGATTGCTCATCTCCCAACTTCATGATGGCACCTTGGCCACACTTTTTATGAATTTGCTGCAGAGCAAAATCCAGGGCCTGCTTCTTCTGGCCTTCCAAACCCTCAATGGTTGGGGTGTTCGCTTCACTGCTTGCGCGCTTTCCCTTGCCTGCGCCGGCTTTCCCCTTGCGTGCCTCTGCCATATTTCCCTCTTCTCTCAAACTCCCGAAGGACACCGTGGTGGCGACCTTCTCAAATCAAATGGGATCGCTGATCCCAAAAATAAATACCAATAAAACTTCCAGAGCCTGCAGGGCTGAGCCAAAAATGGTCAGCGACCTCTGCAATTGGGCTGCTGATCAGCAGCACTCCTTCAGTTGCGTCGATTCTCTTCTTGCTCTTTTTGCCACCGCTGACGGGCAGAGTCCATCGCCCCTGGGCGACCCAAAACTCTATTGCCAGAGACCTCTGAAAATCCTGTCTCTTTGGAATCTTCCACCAGCTGATTTCGAATCCATTCCTGTCGTTGCGCCGGAGTTAACCGACTTCCGTTCCAGGGAGTATTCATGGCATGGAACAATTCTTCCTCTGACATGTTCCCGGAGGAGGTACGGATCCAATCCAGTTGCGAACGGGCATGATCCACCGGTGTCCACGTGGACGTTCTTCCCCAGCTCGCCGACTGCGAAGGGCCCCCTGTTTGAGTACAGCCAAAAATCGACAACAAGGGCAGACTCAGAAGCAGGAGGACGCTGAGATGGACTCCTCGAAGAAATCCTCTTCGCAACATCCGACTCGAACTTCCGCCCGAACTTCCCCCCGAAATTCCCCCTGTACTTTCAGTGCTCTCAATCTGGTCGGAGGTTTCAGCCTGCGACCTTCCCGTGAACTTCGTGGAGTTCACCGGTCGCATAAAATTTCTCTCTGAAATTCGATCTGATACCGTATCGGGAACCGTCATGACCCTTGAATTCCTCTTAACTCCTCTATGCAGTCTTTATGCCGTCTCAGGTTTTGATGCACCGCTTTCGATGCACCGCTCCGATCCCTGAACTTCCATGAATCACTTCAAGGAAACTTCCGAGTCGAAGGATTTCACAGAAAACCTGTCAGAGACGTTTTTCCCGGCTCTTTGGGTAAGCAGGGAATCACGTGCAAGGTCACCTTCAGGTAACCCGGTCCGAAGGACTATCTTGCACCGAGGAAGGGCCGCTGTCAAAGCGGCGAATTGGCTCAATTCCGGTCAATTTGGCAAATAAATCCAACTTGAGGAAAGCGGGTAGAGGCTTGACGGGAAGGTGAGAGGAACCCTTAGAATCTGGGCGGGCGCAGGTCGATTCCGGGCATCCAAGCACGGGAGATTTCGACCACGGATTGCATCACTTGCTCTTCGATGGATTCCAAAGTCCGTAGTCCAGTCTCTGTTTCAAGGCCGATGGCCTCTTCGATCTGCTCAGAAAGCTGACCAGCCAGATCAAACAGCTGAATAATCGTTTGAAGGGCCTCAGCCCTGTTGAGGCGTGCCGGAATCGACTGAATCATCGATTCGAGATCGCCAGCTGTCACCCGGTCGGCCGCAGCCTGAGGAATCAGCCCTGGTCGGTGAATCGCGACCAAAAGCCCTCTCATGGGTAAACCTGAACGGTTCTGCAATGAAAATGGGGTCCCTGCAGGAACCACCACGACATGCCCCGGAAAAAGGTCGAGGGCCTGTTCCTCACGCTGGACTTCACCGCGTCCCTCCAGAGCAATCAGAAGCTCTTCTCGAGATTCGTGCTGGTGGGTCGGAGTTTCTTCTCCGTGTTGCAGAGAAACTTCCCATAATTCCATGACTCGACTGGGAATCAGCAACTCGTCAGTGGCATCCTTGAGACTCCAGGGTTTAATTCTCATCACTCGACTCCCTTCGGGGCTTTTCCCCTTCAAGGAAGTTTCGGATGAAAAGGTTCCATCTGTCCAATCCGAGGCCTAAAGAGTCGAGTTATGGCCTTAAAAGAACCTTCATCACCCCTTTTTCGGATGCTCTCTGAAAGGCCCGCATCCCCGATTCCAAGGCGAATTCCTCATCGATGAGATCTCTCGGATCAATCGAGCCGGACGCCAGAGCTTCGATGGCTGGCTGAAACGGCCCGCAACGAGAGCCTAAAATCGTGATCTCATCGACGACGCATGCTGAAGCGTCGAGATTGAGGGCTCCGGCGTAGGTACTCTTCAATAACAGGGTCCCTTGCGGGCGCAGGGATCTCCTCGCCAAATCAAAGCCACTCGAATTTCCGGCACAGTCGACCGCAAAATCGAAATCTCCTGAGTTTTCACCAGCCGAAATCATTTGATCAAGACCTCGAGTCGTTCGAATACCCAGCTTTTCCAAAAGCTCCAATTTTCTGTCATGACGACCGAGAACCGTCAATTCAACCCCCTGCAGAGCCAAGACCCTGGCCACTAATTGGCCCAGGCGTCCATCCCCCACGACCAGCCATTTTTGTCCGGGACTCACTTTGACCTGCTCCAGTAGGCGAAAAGCTGCAGCGAGTGGTTCAACAAATACCGCAGATTCATCCGGGACATGATCAGGAACGATATGAAGATTCAGCTCTGGGAGCCGAAAATAATCGCTGAAACACCCATCTCGCCCCACGATTCCCAAAACTGTTCGATGGGGGCAGTGCAAGGGCTGGCCAGCCCTGCAAACTTCACACTGATGACAGGATGCATTGATTTCACCGACAACCCTTCGACCACGAAAGCGCTCGCTGCCCTCCACGACATCAGCGACAAACTCGTGCCCCAAGGTCCCTGCAAAAGGATAATAGCCTTCGACTAATTCCAGATCGGTCCGACAGATGCCGGCGAGTCGGAGTTTTAATAAAGCCTCACCCTCCACAGCCTGTGGCTGCGGGAAACTGGAATTGAGATCTAAGACACCATCGCAAAGTGTCATCGCTCGCATAAGGCCTCCTTTCGCAAACGATCATGTCGACTTCCAAAGCCAATGGAACAGTGATTCCGTTTCAATCAGGATCAATTTGAACTTCAAGAATGAGGCCTCCAATGAACCGCCTCCATGACTCAATTCGTCCAACCACTCTGGATTTTTGCGTCACAAATCCACTTCAACTCAGGAAAACCATATTCAAAAATCGTCCACACCTCACTTTGTTAACCAGAACAAAAGAATACAAAACGTGTATATAAATAAGATCCTTCACCCATACGACACCGCCTAAAACTATTCAAATATCGAAATAAATGCGATCTCCAACTCTCTCTCCAGGAAGCCAGAACACTAATGATGATTGATATGTTCGCTATTATGGTGGTCACTGACATTCCTGACTTTCCTGACAATTATGACATTAGTGACTATTCATTCATTTACTAAAATCATGTTGAAGGTATGCAAGGTCAGTCATAAAACTAACCTCGTTATGCAGAGGCAATTTTGCCTATTTGAATATCATTATCTGAGGAGGAGTCCCGCCATGTACACATGGAATTCAATGGAATCCCAATTTGGAAATGCCAGGTCCACTCTGCTGGCCCTGCTCGCTCTCGTATGTTTTTCAGTCCCGTTCGTCGTCGGAGAGCCTCAAGTCGACAACTCCGGACTGGTTCCGCTAGTGATTTCGGAAGAACTGATCCCGCCTCCACCCGGGGGATATCACTACATGATGGACGGATCACTGGAGGGCCCGAATGGTATCCCAGCCGACCACACCATCATCACCCTCAACAACACCATTCCGGAAGCCAACCTCATCGAAGGCCGAATCTTCGATCTCCCAACAGGTGGACTCCCAAGCCCCATGTTTGGAGCTTTGGATTTCGACCAGCAAATGTTGCGATTTGAGGAATTCGGAACTCTTCAAAATGAAGTGGGACTGAATCCTGTTCCGTTCCCAGGTACAGACGAAATGAACGCTCTGACTGGCGGAGGCTTCGACGTAGACGGCCTTCCAATTCCAGCTCCGGTGCTTACAGCACAGGACCACCCGATGGGGCTACAGGTCGAGATGTTCCTCGATCAACCTCTCACGCTCGAAACCACTCGCCTCAGCAATGACTTTGTTCAAAACCCATGGAAAAACAGAATCGAATCATACCTTCAAAGACCCACGACCCACCTCCCGGTCGAAGGACGACCGCCTGGAGAAGGTTGGGCACACCAACGCTGGGCAGAGTTCCCCCCACAAAAGGTCTTTCAGTCGATGATTACTGGAGCCAGAACAAATTTTGGTTTCCGGGGTGCCATGCAGGACCATGCCTATTCTCATGGCCTGAGTGGTGATGATTGCGAGTTTGGTCCGGGCGGACTTTACTACAACACATACGATGACCCAGATGGACTCGGTCTCAGTGCAGGAAGCACCAACGGGCTAGAAGTTAAATTTCATCCCGCCATGCCTGCACAGACCCCCGATGCACTTTGGACTTTTGACGGCACCTTTCCGCCAAAACTTCTCAAAGTTCGCTATGGCGAGCCTGTCTTGATGCGTCTCTGGAATGGTCTTCCTCTAGATCCGGGAGCCAACCGCGGCTTTGGTCTGCACACCGTCTCCATCCATGAACATAATGGACACAATCCGGCGGAGAGCGATGGATACACCAATGCTTTCTTCTTCCCGGGTCAGCACTTCGATTACCGCTGGCCGGTAATTCTAGCCGGTCATGACACCATCAACACCAATGCGGCCGACCCGCGCGCGGGTATGCCGGATGGCAACGGTGGCATCATCAACATTCCGGGAGACTGGCGTGAAACGATGAGCACCCATTGGTTCCATGATCACATGCTCGACTTCACCGCACAGAATGTCTACAAGGGCATCGCTGCGATGATGAACTATTACAGTGCATTGGATCGCGGAAACGAAGGTCTCGAAGACGGTGTCAATCTGAGATTCCCCAGTGGAACTTCTCTGGATTGGGGTAACCGAGATTATGACATCAATCTGGTCATCGCCGACAAGGCATGGGACCAGGAAGGACAGTTGTGGTTCAACCCCTTCAATACCGATGGCTTTGTTGGGGACAAGCTTCTGACCAACTGGCAGTACAAGCCCTTCTTTAATGTGGCTGCCAGAAAGTACCGATTCAGAATTCTCAATGGCTCTGTATCCCGCTACATCAAGGTGGCTCTGGTCGACGAGAATGGCACCCGGGTCCCCTTCCACATGATTGCCAATGACGGCAACGTGATGGAACACTCCGTGGCCTTCGATGGCACCCTCGGAACCGAGCGCGGGGTCATGCCTGTTCACGCCATTGCTGAGCGGTACGACATCGTTGTCGACTTTTCCCAGTTTGCACCGGGAACCAAGCTCTACTTCGTCAATCTTCTTGAACACACGGGTGGAAGAAAGCCGGAAGGACAGGTTCCTCTGGAAGATGTGCTCTCTGGAGCATATCAGGCCACCGAGCTGCCCACCGGATACGTCGGCGGAGATCCCTGTGTCGGAAAATTCCTTGAGTTCCGTGTTCAGCCTCACCAGGGAACAGACCTGAGTATGAATCCGGAAGAGTTTGTCGTCGGCGGCAAAAAAATGATTCCCCTGCCAAGAGCCTCTGCTGAGGAAATCGCAAATGCAACCCGCAGGCACTTCGAGTTTGGACGCGGAAGCGGAACCG
>NZJA01000139.1 GCA_002691835.1 Planctomycetota bacterium | reverse complement strand
AAAGCATTTGAAAGAATAGTAGGTGATATGTAAGTATTCATACCCAAATAATAGTGAACGTTTTGAACGATTGCAAGTCTAAATCCGAGATTCCTCAATTAGGGCTAAAAGGCCTTTATTGGTCATTTTGAAGCATAATTTGGACACTTGGGCGTTAAAGTCCATTTTAAGGCATGGAAAAATGGGGAACGTTTTGGGCGGAATTGAACGAGTTTTGGACGATTCTGGAGGCCCGTTCTTCGCCAGAGAGGCGGAGGTTGAAAGATGAAGAGTGGCGATGTGGAGGGTCGACGCGGAGGGGTGATGCGGAGGGAGGATGAGTGCGGTTGAGCCGAAATTTGTCGAATATATCGCTAAATCTGACCAAGGAGGGGTTCGGTCGTGGCCCCTGATCGTTCCATGATCAGCTGAGCATCTCCGATGGTGCGTTCAGCAAAGCCACCCTCGCAGTAACAAAGGTAGAAGTCCCACAGCCGAAGAAATGATTCATCGAGACCCAGTGCCATCACATCCTCTTTGTGAGCATGAACATTGTCTCGCCACTCCGCCAGGGTGCGGACGTAGTGCGAACCGATCTCTTCCAGATGGACGAGGCGCAGATCTGAGCTTTCTGAAGCCGCAGATAGCAGGGCTGACACCGATGGAATACAGCTTCCAGGGAAAACATAGCGTTTGATGAAATCGACTTCTCTCGAAGCGGTTTCAAAGCGGTGATCTTGAATGGTAATGCTCTGAAGTGCGAGGCGGCCCCCCGGGCGAAGCAGTTCACCGCAACGTTTCCAAAAGGTACGGAACTGGTTTTTCCCGATGGCTTCGATCATTTCAACGCTGACGATCTTGTCGAACTGGCCATCCAGATTTCGATAGTCTTCGAGTTTGAGCTCGATGAGGTTTTGAAGCCCTGCTTCATCGATCCGCTTTCGAGCGATGGCATGCTGTTCACGGGAAATGGTGGTCGTGGTGACACGGCAGCCATAGTTTTTAGCGGCATGAATCGCCAATCCGCCCCATCCGGTCCCGATTTCAAGCAGGTGGTCCCCGGAATTCAGATAGAGTTTTCGACACAGGCGGTCCATTTTCTCAATGCTCGCCTCTTCCAGCGTTGCTGAGGGATTTTCAAAAATCCCACAGGAGTAACACATCGTTGGATCGAGCATTTTTCCAAAGAACTCATTCGAAAGATCGTAGTGGGCAGAAATATTTTTCCGCGCACCCTCAAGAGAATTCCAGTTCAGCAGGTGATATGCCCACAGAAACGGTTTGGAAAGCCACTGAAGACCGCTATCCATAGCATCCACGGAATCCAGATTACGGGCGAGGATCCTGACGACAGCGGTCAGGTCATCCGTTTTCCACCAGCCAGCGATGTAGGCCTCTGCTGCTCCGACGGAGCCCCGAAGCAAGGTGCTGCGATAAAAGCGGCCATCGAGGACCTCCAAGGTTGCACTGAGACCATCATCGGCGGTTTTTCCGAGAGGGATTTTTTCTGATCCTTCGAGGATGGTGAGAATCCCCGACTGAATCGAGTCCAGAGATCGAAGTACCAACTTCCGAGCGATGCCCCCAGATGATTTCTTGGGAGCCGGAGGCTGGTCGGAAGAGTTCGATTCGAAGGTTGGTGAAGTCGTGGTCATTTCAATTCAGCCTTTTCCTGGTCACTGTCTTGTTGGGGCACCGTATCAGGGTGAGGGATGTAGGGAATACCCTTCAATCTCAATTTCGCGGCTTGCCAGTGAATAGCCAGCCATCCTGCAAGGGTGACGCAAGGATTTCGCCACATGACGGAAGTCATGTTTTTTCTATTCCACTCCAGTTTTTGACCGGTCAGCCGTGCTTCAAAGACTTTTCGACCCTCACTGAAGTTCTGCATCCACACAGACAGGGAGTCTCCGGGTTCGGCGAAACCCCAGTCGTAGGTGTGATTCAGTTTGAAGAATGGCGACACGTGGAAGCACTTTTCGAAGCGATTGTGAGTCAGCTGATCAGCTGAACTCTCAGATCTTTGGTCTGTCACGTACGAATGTCTCTCCTGCCAAGGAGTATTTGTAATCTCGGAAACGACCGCCTGAAGATTCTCGCCAGATTCGTCAAAGCAAAAATAGAACGAAACCGGATTGAAGACGTAGCCAAAATATCTCGGGTGGGTCAATAGGCGGACAGGCCCAGTGGGGCGAAATCCGAGCTCCTCCTGTACCCGGTCGAGGACGACTTGTTTCATCGATAGTGCCGAATCTCCGATGTAATCGGATCTGCGGAAGCTGACGACGTTCGATTTTTCAAGAGACCAAAGAGGATGAAATTTAAAAAGTTCAGGGAGTTCGTCGAGATCGAGATATAGGTGATGGATTTTATAACGAAAGCGATTTCTACGCGGAGTGTAACGATCATGTTCGACATGACCCACGTAGATCGCACTGTTCAAACCTTGATCATCTGCCATGGCTGAACTCTTCGAGATCGCGGTTGAATTTTTGAGCGACCTTCATCCCACTGACGACCCCGTCTTCATGGAAACCGTTGGCCCAATACGCACCACAAAAGTGCACTCCATGAACCCCGTCAATTTCTTCGTGACGAGATTGGGCAAGAATGGCTTCGGAATCGAAGAGCGGGTGTTCGTAGACCATTTCTTCGATCACTTTATTGGGATCGATACCAGATTCAGATTCCGGGCCAGGGGCATTCAGGGTGACCACATAATCATGAGGAGCGTCAACAAAGCCCTGAAGGTTGTTCATCCAGTAACTGACGAGCAGATCTTTTTGGTGGCCCCCAGTTTTAACATTCCACGCAGCCCATGCTCGTTTTCTTTTTGGGAGAAAGCGTGTGTCGTGATGAAGGGTGGTGGGGTTTCTGGAGTATGAAAATTGTCCCAGGATCTCTTTTTCAGTCTCGGTGGCATCGGTCAGCATTCTCAAAGCCTGATCTCCATGACAAGCGAGGATTACTCGGTCAAAAGAGACTTCCTCTCCTTTGGTTGTCTTGAGGATGGGTTGACCATTCTTTCTCCGAATCGATTGAACCGGAGTATTGAGATGAATTTTTTCTGAAAAGGGGCGGATCATCGGTTCAATGTAAGCACTGGAGCCACCCAGAACGGTTCTCCAGACGGGGCGATCGGCGATTTGCAAAAATCCGTGATTGTCAAAAAATCGAATGAGTGAAAGAAGTGGATAGTCGCGGATATCGGTAAGGGATGTCGACCATACCGCCGCAGCCATCGGTATCAGGTGATCGTCAATGAATGACTGTGAATATCCCTCTTTTTCAATCCAGTTTCCCAACCGAGTTTCTGGGGAGATGGTCTTCATCAAACCCGGAGCGGAGCGATAGAAACGCAGAATCCCACAAATCATCGACCAGAATCTATAACGAAGGAGGTTTGTTGGTTGGGCAAGAAGCCCCTTCAGATTCGTAGCATTGTATTCAAATCCTGCTTCTGGATTGAAGACGCTAAAGGACATGTTCGATTCACGGCTCTCGACGCCGAGTCGTTGAAAGATGTCGATCAGGTTAGGGTATGTTTTTTCATTAAAGACGATAAAGCCTGTATCGACTGGGCGAGTACCAGATTCTTCTTCAACAGAAATCGTATGGGTGTGCCCGCCAATGTAGTTACCAGATTCAAAAACATGGAGATCGTGCTCACGGCATAACATGCGCGAACAAACAAGCCCCGAAATCCCAGTGCCTACAACGGCGATTTTCATTTGGCTCTGGAAGATTCCCGGACACCTTCCGGGATTTGCTTGAGGCCTTTAATGAGACCTATGCATGAACCGAGCCAGAGAATGTAGTAAGTGATATCGAATTCCCACCAGTAAAAACCCTGTCGGGCAGTGTGTTGGTAGTGGTGGTGATTGTTATGCCAACCCTCACCAAGAGTCAGGATCGCAAGAAACCAATTATTGCGGCTGTCATCGCCGGTTTCATAGCGGGCGTAGCCCCAGCGGTGTGCCAGAGAATTGATGGTAAAGGTTCCATGCCAAAGAAGAACAGTCGACAGGAATCCTGCCCACACAAGCATCTGCCATCCGTTCGTACCAAGTTCAGGGTAATGAGTAGCCAACAGGTCACCGATCAGGAAACACATGCCCCAGTAAACCAATGGCACCAGGTAATCGTATCGATCGAGAAACCTGAGCTCGGGGTATCTGTTCAGATCTTTGACCAGATCGTCCTTGATGGGGAAATTCTTGTCTGCCAGGAACCAGAGAACATGGCTCCACCAGAAGCCATCCTGTCGTGGGGAGTGGGAATCAACAGGTTCATCACTGTGCCGATGATGGTGCCGATGATGGGAGGCCCACCAGATTGGACCACGTTGGGCTGAACTTGCTCCAAGAAGAGCTCCAAGAAATTGAACTACTCTTGAGGTTCTGAATGAGCGGTGTGAGAAGTAGCGGTGGTAAAAACCGGTGATGCCGAACATTCTCACAAAGTAGAAGAGGAAGCAAAGCCCAATGGCGATGGGGCTAGCTCCAACCCAAATCAATCCGATAACAGCAAGATGGCTTAGCCAGAATGGACTCGATCGAAGCCAGTCTATGTTCCTTGGGTTCTTCTCAGAAGCCGTGAAATTGGAATTGTCCAGGGCTGCCTTGAGGTGATAGCTCAGCTTTCGTGTTTTTGCTTTCGGGTTCATCATGCTCTCCGTTGTTTATGTCGAAAAACTGGAAGGAAAATGTTGGGGGCTACTTCCTTAGCAGAAAGTGGGAAACACCCCATTGTTCTCCATTCTGGTAACCGAATAGCTCGGAGCAGGCGATGAAGAAGATTCTCCAACGGTGAAACCATCGACGCGCTTCTCGATATCCATAGGTACTTTCAAGAATCGGCATGATTTCCGATTTCTGTCGGTTCAAATTTTCAAGCCAGTGATCAGAGGTTCTCTGGTAGTGCGTCCCATTGACAAACCAAGAGGAATCGAGCTGCAGAGGAACCTGAAGACGGTCAAAAATCTGGTGACTTGGCATCATTCCGCCAGAGAAAAAGTGCCGAGCCATCCACTCGTCATCATTTTCTTTGACGAAGTGATAGGCATGAATCCGATGGCTGAAGACATGAAGAAACAGCTTTGCTTCTGAAGACATCACTCGGTCTAGTTTTGAAATTAAGAGCTCCCAGTTTTTCATATGCTCGAACATTTCGACTGAGATAACTCGGTCATATTCCCCTTCTGGTTCAAAATTGTTCATATCACATGTTTGAACCTGGAGATTTCCTAAACCGCGATCTTCTGCTTGTGCATCAATCCATGCTTTTTGCGACGTAGAGTTGCTGACCGAAAGAATATTGGCATTGGGATATTGTTCAGCGAGCCATAGAGACAGGGATCCCCAACCGCAGCCGAGTTCCAGAATTCGCATCCCGTCTTCGATTTGAGCCCGTTCGCAGGTCAGGCGCAACATCGCGGCCTCTGCCTGATCCAAAGAGTCTTGTGGGTTTTCGTAGTAGCAGGACGAATACTTTCGGTGTTTTCCAAGAACGTGCCCGAAGAAATTTGCAGGGACTTCGTAGTGCTGATCATTTGCCAGATTAGGAACCTCAGCGATGGGAGCATCGCGGAGACTGTCAACGAAGCGCTCTAGAACAGTAGCGTGGTTTCCTGAGGCAAGCTCATTCGATTCTTCGAGTCTTTCTTTGACGAGTCCGTGAACTCCATAGCGGATGATTTGATCGGGGAAAAATCCCAACTCGGCGAGTTCTATTGCAAAAGACATAGTGGGTTCCTCTACTACTATTCAGGTTCAGTTCGGGGATGATCCCGGAGTATAGGCGAATGGGCAAGGCCAGTATTTGGGATCAGTTTGTTTTGAATTATTTACCCTCATTGCTCCCAAATTGACTCTGGGTCAGGTTAATTGGAGTCAGAGTTCAGCATAATCAAGCTCAGTTCATGCCAACGGGAGATTTGGGAGATCAATTTTGAAAAAAAGTGCCATCTTATCTGCACTGCTTTACTACGCCGGTTGGCTTGGAGCGATCCTCGGGGCGGCCAATGGTTACCCGGAAGCCGGAGCACTCATCGTTCTGGCAGTCGTTATTTTTGGAGTTTTCCAGGGTGGGAAACCTGAAATGGGCTTTGCCGCCCTGTCATTATTGGTTGGGGCTTGCTTTGAACTCAGCCTTCTGGAAATGAAGCTCGTGGATTACTCAGAGAGTGTTCAAATTCCAGTGGGGATTAAGCCACCGATTTGGATGCTGCTTTTGTGGCCTCTTCTGATAAGAACTCTGGCAGCTGGTCAGTGTTTGGTTTGGATTAGAGATAAAACGCTATGGTGTGTTTTGTTTGGTGGGTTCGGTGGTGGGCTTGCGTACTACGGCGGAGATTCACTCGGGGCGTTAGAGTTTTTATCGTCTAACAAGATTGAAACAGCAGTCTACATAGGCATCGGCTGGGCCATCATGTTCCCGCTCATGGCAAAGACTCGCAGTTACATGGAATCCCAGTTGTTCATGTCTCGACCGAAAGGACAAAAAAATGGAGATGTCTAGGATCTGGGAACCATTGATTGTCGGTTGGGTAATCCTGGCGGTGGTCATGCATTTGCTATGGATGTGGCAAAAAAAATCGTCGAGAGCAGGCTTTGTCGATGTGGCATGGTCGCTGGGCACTGGTGGATTAGGTATTGGGTTTTGCATCGCTGGTAATGGAATGACCGATAGACGCTGGATACTCGGAGTACTGATCGGTCTATGGGGTTTAAGGCTGACAAAGCATCTCTGGGATCGTTTGTCGAGAGAGGGAGAAGACGGACGCTATGAAAGCTACCGACGTGAAAAAGGACAAAAGGCCGCCGATCGTTTCTACATGATCTTTTTCCAGATGCAGGCGGTTTTCGCTCTGATCTTCGCCAGCCCTATTTTGATTGCGGCCAATACTCCTGAGGACGTGGAGCTACAGCTTCTTGACGGAGTTGGGGTTGCGATTTGGGTACTGGCATTATTAGGGGAATCGATTGCGGACAGGCAACTGGAGAAATTTCGAAAAGACCCAGCGAATCGGGGGGAAGTTTGCCGAGTCGGACTATGGGCTTGGTCACGGCATCCCAACTATTTCTTTGAGTGGCTTCATTGGTTTGCATATGTAGCGATTGGTTGGCATGGAGATTGGCGATATCTGACGCTGTTTGGCCCCATCGCAATGCTGCTGTTTCTCTTCAAATTCACGGGGATTCCGATCACGGAGAAGCAGGCCTTGCGCAGTAGGGGAGAAAAATATGAAAAATACCAGCGCGAGGTTAGTGTGTTTTTCCCCTTGCCGCCGAAGATCGAATCTTGATTTATTTATAGGATCTCGGCATCCTAGTCACTACATGCAACGACGAAATGGAGTGATATGAAAAAGTCCGTCATTGGGGAACCTGCTCCCATTACTTCCGTGGGCGCAAGCGTAGAGTTATTGATTGTACGTCTCTTTATTGCAGCGGTTGTTCTTCCTGCGGGGTGGAATAAAATTCTTGGCGACGGTGAGATGGAGAAGTTTGCCGGCTACCTTGAGTTTTTGAGTGTCCCATTCCCGGCAGTATCAGCATACCTGGCGGTTTTAACTCAATGTATAGCCCCGCTATTCTTATTGATCGGGTTCGGAACCAGATTGGCCAGTTTGCCGCTCATGGCAACGTTTTCAGTTGCTACTTTTGTTGCCCATTACGACGATTTAATTACTGGAAACTGGGCTGGATATTCCAAAGCACTGTTTGTGTTGATCGCCAGTTTCATCATCTTCAGGTATGGTCCTGGTTCATTTGCCATCGGCGGATCTGCAGATCACGAGGATTGATCACGCAGTCACAATAAGAACTGAACAGCTCAGCGATCAGTGTTGACTGATCAAACAGCGTGGTCCGTGGCGCCGTACTCTTTCATGTATTCGAGCATTCGGTCCCGTAATTCGTCATCGATATGGACCTTGCCATTGATTTCTCTGCCGTGGAGATATTCCAAAACCTGCTGAACCTGAACAATGGCCTCACAGGGCATGTCAAATTCCTCTGAGAGTTGATCAAGGGCCGCTCGGGAATCAGTTCCCCTTTCCCTTCGATCAACAGAAATCATCAGGCCGGCCAATTTGACATCTGCGGTGGCGAGAAGTTTGGGCACTGTGTCACGAATCGAGGTTCCTGCAGTGGTGACGTCCTCAACAATCAAAACACGATCACCATCCTTCGGCTGATAACCGACCAGTAAACCTCCTTCGCCGTGGTCCTTGGCCTCCTTACGGTCAAAACAGTATCCGCAATCGATGCCATGTTCACGGGCGAGGTTAGTGCTGATCGCTGCAGCCAGAGGAATCCCCTTGTATGCCGGGCCAAAAATGAAATCAAATTTGGAGCTGAACTGAGTCGCGATGCTTTGTGCATAAAATGACGCGAAGCATTCTAATTGTGAACCCGTTCTCACCATTCCGGTGTTGATGAAATAAGGAGTCTTGCGACCGCTCTTTGTTGTGAAATCACCAAATTTAAGGACCTCACAGGCGACCAAAAACTCAATGAAATC
>NZJA01000138.1 GCA_002691835.1 Planctomycetota bacterium | reverse complement strand
TTCTTCCCTGCCGAGGGCACAAGCACCACCGAAAGTGGAGGCTTCGATGGCTTCGAGGGGAGTCATCCCCATCCTTTGGACCGCCAATCCGACGATCAAAAGCATGCTTTCAACGGTACATGAACCGGGATTCCTGTCCGTTGCGAGGGCGACCTGTAATCCAGCATCGAGCATTTGACGAGCTGGAGCGTAGGTCGGCTTAGAAAGGTAAAAGGTGGTTCCTGGTAGCAGAGTGGCCACCACACCGGCCTTTTTCATGGCTTCAATGCCCTCTGGGGGGGTCATCATCAGGTGGTCAGCACTGATCGCACCGACCTCTGCAGCGACTAGTGACCCGCCAGAAGCGGCCATCTCGTCGGCATGAATCTTTGGTTGAAGGCCGTGACGTTTTCCCGCTTCGAGGACTTGAAGGCTCTCTTCGGGACTGAAGACGCCACGTTCACAGAAGACGTCACAAAACTCTGCGAGTCCTTCAGAGGCGACAGCTGGGATCATCTCGTCACAAACAAGCCTGAGGTATCCTGCGCGGTCCTGACGCCACTCGTCGGGGATTTCATGAGCTCCCATGAAGGTCGCGACGATCTCGGCGGGGCATTCTTGGGCCAAATCCCTGATGGCCCTCAGCATTCGAAGTTCCGTATCGAGATCGAGCCCGTAGCCACTTTTGATTTCGATGGTCGTGGATCCGGCGGCGACCATTCTTGCTAGGCGCGGGCGGGCACTTTCAACGAGTTCTTCGATGGTTGTTTCTCGAGTCATTCGCACCGAAGAGCGGATTCCGCCACCAGCAGCAGCGATGGCTTCGTAGTCAGCCCCGGCACATCTCTGAACAAATTCAGAAGAACGCTCTCCACCGAATACGACATGGGTATGTGAGTCGACAAATCCAGGAGTCACCAATTGGCCTTGAGCATCGACGACTTCTGCAGGATGGAAAAGACCGGCGATTTCACTCGCCGGTCCGATAGCTTTGATTTTTCCCGAATCGATCGCGATCGAAACACCCTCGTGAACTCCTGATTTTCCGGAGATCACCCTTTTGGCATTGGATAGCAGGAGATCGATGGGTTCGGGGGTCATCGGTGTCGGTCTCGATTCATGGGGATCCAGACGTCTTGCTCCTCAGCGAATGTCTGGGCTTCTTCGTAACCCGCATCCACATGCCTGATGACTCCCATTCCTGGATCGTTCGTCAGGACTCTTTCGAGACGCTTTGCGGCTTCGGGAGTTCCGTCGGCAACGACGACCATTCCCGCGTGAATGGAGTTGCCGATTCCNACTCCNCCNCCATGNTGAAGAGAGACCCAGGTNGCTCCACTGGCNGTNTTCAGCATNANNTTNAGNAGNGGCCAATCGGCGATGGCGTCNGATCCNTCGAGCATGGCNTCGGTTTCNCGGTTTGGAGAAGCGACCGAACCACAATCGAGGTGATCGCGACCNATGACGATCGGTGCGGAGATTTCNCCNCTGGCNACCAGTTCATTGATNCGAAGTCCGAGGCGGGCTCTTTCGCCATACCCCAGCCAGCAGATGCGGGAGGGGAGTCCCTGGAAGTGAATCCGTTCACGGGCAGTGCGGATCCAATGGCAGAGGTGTTCATCTTCTGCGAAGAGTTCCAGCACGGCTTCGTCGGTCCGGTAGATGTCTTCCGGGTCTCCACTGAGAGCGACCCAGCGGAAAGGACCCTTGCCTCTNCAGAAAAGAGGGCGCACGTAAGCTGGAACAAAACCTGGGTAATCGAAGGCATTTTCGAGACCGGCGTCCTGGGCCTGTCCCCGGAGATTGTTGCCATAGTCGAAACAAATCGATCCGGCCTTCATCAGCCCGATGATCGCTTCACAGTGACGGCGCATCGAGTCCTTGGAGAGCTCTTCATATCGTGCAGGATCCTCGGTTCGCAGACGTGCAGATTCGGTACAGGAGACCTGATCTGGAATGTAACCATCGAGGGCATCGTGGGCGCTGGTCTGGTCTGTGACCATATCGGGAACGATGCCACGGCGAAGAATCTCAGGGACGATTTGTGCAGCATTCCCCAAGACTCCGACTGAGCGAGCTTCGCCGGCATCACAAAGTTCTTGGACGCGCTGAAGAGCCTCGTCTAGATCTTCATAGGATTCGTCGAGGTAGCGCATTTCAAGTCTGCGCTCGATGCGTGCAGGATCGACTTCGATATTCAGTGATACAGCACCCGCAATCGAAGCAGCCAGAGGCTGTGCTCCACCCATCCCGCCAAGGCCAGCAGTCAGAATCCAGCGGCCTTTGAGATCGCCTCCAAAGTGTTGGCGACCCGCTTCTACAAAAGTCTCATAGGTTCCTTGAAGGATTCCCTGAGTTCCGATGTAGATCCAGGAGCCGGCGGTCATTTGACCGTACATGATCAAGCCTTCGGCTTC
Organism: Planctomycetota bacterium; assembly: GCA_002691835.1. The sequence goes on along the minus strand of NZJA01000138.1, from coordinate 8,793 downwards.
GAGTCTTCGGAACTCTTCAATGGTTCCCCAACGAGGTACCAGATTTGAATTCGCAATCAGGACCCGCGGAGCGTCCGGATGGGTTTTGGCAACTCCTACAGGTTTACCGCTCTGAACCAGAAGAGTTTCATCGGGGGCCATCTCGCGGAGCGTTTTACAGATGGCTTCAAAGCAGTCCCAGTTGCGAGCCGCTTTTCCGGAACCGCCATAAACGATGAGGCGGTCAGGATCCTCAGCAACCTCGGGGTCGAGGTTATTCATAAGCATTCGCAGAGGAGCTTCGGTCAGCCAGCTGGAGCAGGAAAGTTCCTGACCACGTGGGGCTCGAACGGTGCGGGCAGAGCCCACAGCATCAGGATTGACAGACATGGTGGAGAGGCCTTTCCACTGAAGGGCGAAAGCGTTCCTTTCGCCGATCCTCGATGACACTCGATCCATCGGGGGGATGCAACCAAAACAGAACTGTTCACTCATGTGGGGGGGCGATCTGAGAATGCTCGAATCTTTCCGGGGATATGTCACAATGGCAATATTGAGATTGCGGATACGAATGGAGCCGCAGCGATCGTCGTGCTGATCAATCTGAACAGGAAGTCACCATGCAAATTACCAGAGCCAAGGCTTTTGGCACTTGCTTCGGGGTCAGGGACGCCATAGAGGCCGCTCTGGATCCGGCTTTCTCCGGAGATTTGACCATCGTTGGTCAACTGGTTCATAACCCACAGACGGTTGCGAAATTGAAGGCTCATGGAGTTCAGATCGTCGATTCCATCGACGAAGAGATTTCTTCCCGAAACGTCATGATCACCGCTCATGGAACAGCTGAGAGTGTCAAGGTTGAACTGGAAGCGAGGGGATATCAGGTCTTTGATGCGTCCTGTCCCCTGGTGCTAAGGGTTCATACTGCGGTCAGAAAACTGGTCGATGAAGGTTGGCATCCGGTTGTATTCGGACAGCAAAAGCATGTTGAGGTCCGGGGAATCGTCGGCGATCTCAAAGAGTTTACGGTGATCGGCTCAGAGGAAGACATCGATCAGTTGGCGAATCGGGATCGGATTGGAGTCGTCTGCCAGACCACTCATCGGATTCGAGACGCCCGTCAACTGCTGGAGGTCATCCGTGAGCGTTTCCCGGAGATGGAAGTCCAATTCGTCGATACCGTCTGCAAACCGACCAAAGATCGACAGAGCGCGGTCGAGGAATTGGCCGATGAGTTAGTCCTGAATCAAGGATTGATGATCGTTGTGGGGGGATACAACTCGTCCAATACCCGCAAGTTGCTTGAGGTGTGTCAGGAAAAGTCGGTGCCTGCTCACCATATTGAGAACGAGGACCAGTTGGAATCGGACTGGTTTCAGGGGTTTGGGCACGTCGGGATCACCGCGGGAACCTCGACTCCCCATGAAGTCGTCGATGCGGTTCATCGGCGGATTGAGGCCTTTTCTTCCCAATAAATCGACTTTCGAGGGTTCTTGTCCTATGCGTCCAGAAAGTCGGTGCCAGGTCATAAATGCCGGAACTGACTTATTTTGTTGGGGTTTGTTTCCTGTGGCATCCTCAAATCTTTGCAGAATGTCGAGAAGTCGGGCCGCGTTTGATAATATAGAGAACAGGTATTACCCAGTTCTGGAATTTCAGAACTCACCCCAGGAGGATCTCTCACTATGAGAAACCTCTAGTTGAATGGAAGATTGATGAACCCCCAAGGTTGCTCAGTACAGAGGTCTGTAAAAGACACCTCATTATTATTGGTTCGAATCTGGTGCATTTTGTTGCTGTTCCTCATGGTGACTCCCTCACCGGGATTTGCTGAGTCTGGGTCCACTCCTTTGACGACTCGCAGAATTGCCAGCGGAGTTTCGCGACCTGTCTTGGTCACTGCGCCGGCTGGCGATTTTGAGCGTCTGTTCATTGTTCAGCAGGCTGGAATTATTCGCATCTATGACATGACCAGTGGAAATCTGCTGACCACACCGTTTTTGAACATTAACTCCATCGTCGGCGGGGGAACTTCTGGAGCTGACGAAAGAGGTCTTCTGGGGATGGCCTTCCATCCCGATTACCTCAATAACGGTTTCTTTTACCTCTACTACACGAACAACAGTTCCGACACCGTGGTGGCGAGGTTCTCGGTTTCTGCTGGAAACCCAGACGTTGCCAACGGTAGCCCAGACCAGATTTTGTTTACCCAGAATCAGCCCTTTTCCAATCACAATGGCGGCATGCTCGAGTTTGGACCAAATGACGGCTACCTCTACATTGGTCTCGGTGATGGGGGATCGGCGAATGACCCTCAAGGAAACAGTCAGAATAACAACACTTTCCTGGGGAAAATGTTGAGGATCGATGTGGATGGGGGCAGCCCCTATGCCATTCCACCCGACAATCCCTTTGTTGGCCCCGGAGCTCCTCTGGATGAGATCTGGGCGACGGGTCTTCGTAACCCATGGCGCTTTTCATTCGACCGTGACAACGGTGATATGTACATCGCTGACGTCGGCCAGTTCAACTGGGAAGAAATCAGCATCCAGCCGTCGACTTCCTTAGGGGGAGAGAACTATGGTTGGCGTTGTATGGAGGGGAACAGCTGCACCGGACTTTCTGGTTGTGCGTGTAACTCTGCAGCGTTGACTGATCCTGTACAGGTTTACTCCCATGGTTCCGGCTGTTCGATCACCGGTGGAAATGTCTATCGTGGTTGTGCCATGCCTGACATGCACGGGATCTACTTTTACTCGGATTGGTGCTCAAGCACGATCTGGTCCTTTGAGTGGAATGGTTCAGCGGTGACAGGCTTCACCAACAGGACGTCCGAGCTGGATCCTCCCGGATCCCAGTCGATTGCGGGTGTGACCGGATTTGGCGAAGACGCCTACGGTGAAATTTACATCTGTGACTGGAACGGCGGTGAGATCTTCAAGATCGTTCCTGCCAACATCGATTCCCTGGATGCCAATGGCAACTTCATTGTCGATTCCTGCGAGTGTGCCATCGGTAACACCGCCGATTGCAACAACAACGGTGAGCCGGACGCCTGCGATATTGCCTCCGGTGCCGAGGTGGACTGCAATGAAGATTCGATTCCTGATTCCTGTCAAACACCTGTGAATGACTGCAACACCAACGGGATTGAAGACAGTTGTGATATTGCAGCAGGAGCATCGGATTGTGATTCTGACGGGATTCCTGATTCCTGCCAGCTAGATACTCTCGACTGTAACGACAATGGGATTCATGACGTCTGCGACATCAATGCTGGAACACTCGTCGACTGCGACTTCGATAACATTCCCGATTCCTGTGAGGTTCTGAACGGTACTGAAGAGGACTGCAATAGCAACACCCTCCTCGATAGCTGTGAAATCGACCTGGGGATTGCGGATGACTGTGATGGCAACGGTTCCATTGATGACTGTCAAGTGGATGCCGGAACGGTTGCTGATTGCAACAGCAACGGAATCCCTGACAGCTGTGACATTGCAGGTGGATCTGAACCAGATGCCAATGGCAATGGAATTCCCGACAGCTGTGAGTCCGCCAACTTTAAGCGGGGTGACCCGAATGAAGACGGAGCCGTCAACGTTGCGGATGCCGTTCGGGTTCTTGGCTTCTTGTTCAACAATGAAGCTGAGCCTTCTTGTCTCGATGCGACAGATACCAACGACGACGGTTCTCTGGATATTTCGGATGGCGTTTCGCTTCTGACGTATCTCTTCGGTTCTGCGTCATTGCCAGCTCCAGGTGAGATTTGCGGTCCGGATCCGACTGCGGATGGTCTCGATTGCGGCAGTTACTCACCTTGCCCCTAAGGTGATTCACGGTTAGACAGCAATTGAAAATGGGCGAGGCCAACTTTGGCCTCGCCCATTTTTTTTGTCGATCTGCAGTGATTTTTTAACTGCAGTGATTTATTAACTGCATCGATTCATAAAGCTGGGCAGCTGTCGTCGAATCAAATCCTTCTCGCAGAAGAAGAGGGATCGAGCCTTTGTCCACGGACCACTGTTTCAACGATGGTGCCCGGAAAGGGGTGTCCTTCAAAGGGAGACCAGCCGGCACGACTGCGGACGGCGGATCTTTCGATGTGCCATGTCTGCTGAGGGTCGACGATCGTCAGTGAAGCCACGGCGCCCGGTGCCAGTTGACCCAGAGTTCCACGTGTGAAGGGATCGAACAGTTCTGCCGGACGCGTGGAGACACGGTCGACCAAGACTTCCCACGGGAAGCCTTCGCTGGCCAGTTGGCAGACGTAGGCTCCGAATGTGTCGAGTTGAGGTACACCGGAAATTCCCTGTTGATTTTCGTCCACGGTGTGAGGCGCATGGTCCGTGGCGAGCACCTCGATGCTGCCATTCAGGAGTGCTTCCTTGAGGACTTCACGATCGTGGGGTGTCCGCAGGGGGGGATTCATCTGGAGCCACTCACCGCACTGCCACTCGTGGCGGTTCTCCATATCAAAGGCAAGGTGATGGGGGGTGACTTCCGTGGTCACGACCTGACCCTCGGATCGGGCTTGTTCAATTTGTCGCAATCCCTCGGCAGTGGAGAGGTGGGCGATGTGAGCAGTGATCTCGAGCTCGCGGCAGACCTTGAGAATCGTCTGGATCGCGGCGACTTCCGCCTCGGGGGGGCGACGTTTCTCATGGGTGTCAGCATTCTGCGCGGCAATCAGCATCGGCGGATCTTCCGCATGGAAGGTGACTCGTTGGCCCCGGTAGTTTTCAAGGACCGCGGTGACCCCCTTGTCGCCCCAGGAATCAATTTCACCGACGCTGGGGCCAAAGTAGCACTTCCATGGAATCTCTGATGAGAAGCAGTCGCCTTCGGGTGTCACGAGACCATGGATCACGACATCGACGAGGGCGGTTTCATCAGCAAGATCCCGTTTTCTCTGGTAGTCCTGCTGATTGCTCGGGGGGATGGGGTTGTTGGGCATATCGCCCAAAAGCACCACTCCGCCCTGGATCGCAGCCTGACTGGATGAGAGGAAATCTTCCTTGTATCGGTGCTGGCCACTCGGATCGTCTCTGCAGTGGACGTGAATATCGATGAAACCTGGGCACACGAGGATTCCCTCGGGCCAGATCACATCGGGATCTCCGGCCAGATCACCTCGTTCAAGTATCAAACCTGAAGTGGTGCAGATTCGCAGTCTTTCCCGGGTGATTCCGCCCGTCTCCAGAAGGTCGCCTTCCAGTAGCCATGAGTTTCGGGTGTTTTCCATCAGCGAGAATCCCCTGCAGTCTCCAGGTTTTGTTGAGGGTACATGATCCAGCGATCATGAATCAGCAAGATGACGTCATCGAGCCCGTCACCATTGAAGTCCCTCACGAGGATGGCTCTGGGTTCAACTCCGCGGCCCCCTCCTGAGAAGGTTTTCTTCTCGAAGACTGGAAAGCCAAGGGCCGGTTCGAATCCTTTGGGAGTTCCTGCAAGAATCTCTAACTCACCGCGGGCACCGTCGATAGCCGCCAGATCGAGCCGGCCGTCACCATTCAGATCGCCGGTCGCCATCCCTGTGATTCGAGAGTTTTCATGGCGAGCCCTCCGGGTAAAAGTCTCGAGCATTTCGAGAGACCCTTCTGTTCGGCCGACCACCATCAGAGCTCGATCGTTGAGCAGGAGTAACTCAGTGTTTCCGTTCCCGAGATCCAGGCTTTCAGCCTGAAGGACCTTTTTGAAAGGACCTTCTTGGGAAGAGAGGATCTCAGATTCGTTCGCAAGGTGAATCATTCCTGAGCCCTGATCGATCAATGCGATACTGGTCCTATCAGCGGTGGAATCGGAACCGAACTGAAGGGCGGCGGCCTCCACAATTTCTGCACCGGTCCCCGGGACGTCGAGTTGACGCAAAACACGGGCACTCGTTCCATCCAGTTCGACGAGGCGCCCCCGGTTTTTCTGGGTCACGAGGATTTTTCCGGGAGCGAGGCTGGTGATTTTTCCGCCGGCTTCGATCGTCGCAGGGGATTCAATCTCCGTTAGTTCCCAAGAGGAGCTTTCGCCATCGACCACGTCGGTGTTTTTTGAGAGCGAGAAGAGTCTGGGAGCTCCAAATGGAATCTCGACAACGACCAGCGAAGTGTTCGATTTCCCCGGGAAGATCCGCACTGTTGAAGGCTCGCGATTCATATTGCCGAGCGGGAACCCCTGTTCTCCAAGAACCAGTTCATAATTTCCTCTGGAAACTTTGTGCAACGAAAGCAGTTCTTCATTCGCTGCCAATCCGCCGATCGCCACCAAAGAATCCAGATCCCGAGTCATTTTTTGAATCACAGGAAATGAGAATCCCCGATCTTCCAATTCACTGACTCCGAGGCCGCCTTCGGTTTTGCTAAAGACGTATACCTTGGAACCGGAAATGAAGAGGTCTTCCGGTTTTTGCAGAGTCGGGGAAGGTGCTCCCGGGAACAGTTTGCCGGATTCGTTAAAGATGGGGATTAGTCGAGATTCTCGAGTATTGAGAACGACGACATCGAGGTCACCGTCTCCGTCAAGATCACCCTGGGCCATGCGACTTTTGCCCAGTCCGTCTGCAGAGAGAGGAAGAACTCTGACTCCCAATGAGTCTTGTGGCCCTGAGGAAGGCACGACCTGATATCCCGTGAGGACTGGACGATCTCTCTCTCCGAAGAAGAAAGTCGGTTGGCCGTCGGTATGGGAGTGTCCGAGGTAGCGTCCGCTCTCCACTTTAAGGAGCTGCTCTGGAGACCATTCACCGGGACTTCCCGGAGACTGCAGCCGCAATCGGACTGGATAGGGGCGGTCGGCGGTGGAGGTGCTGATGGTGACAAGATCTCGTGCCCGATCTCCATCCACGTCGGTGGGGGCCAAAAAGCGCGCTCCCCCGGCAGATCCCTGGATCAGGGTGTTGTCGATGAGAGTGGTGGATTGAGGTTTCCACTGCAAGGTTCTGATTCCTTGCCCGGTCAGTACCCGAAGACGGACGGGGACCTCATCAGAGCTTGAAATTTGTTCTGCTGCGAGGGTGTATGCGCCACGGGCGAGATCTTCCATGCGGATGCGGTCCGAGCGCCGGAATCGCAATTCTTCACTCTCATTGCCCCAGAAGATTTCAAGGCGATCCGCACTGGGGCAGGAAATGATCAGCTCTGACCAACCATCTGCGTTCAGGTCGAGACTGGTCAGTGCTTCGACGGAGGCTCCGACACTGGTTTCCATTCTGCGCCAGCCTGCAGGATCCACGAGTGTGTTCCCGGCTTCCATGTGAACAAATCCTTCACTTTCTGGATCTCTCAGAAAGTGGACCAGTTCTCCGCGGTCATCGATCCAGATAGTGAGATCGAGATCTCCGTCGTTATCGAGATCGGAGGCATGCCAAGGGCCTCCTGCAGCACCGAGGCGGAAAACGTCCATTCCGGAGAAGCCGAAATCCGCTTTTCTGTCGAGCCCGGAATCTTGACCGGAGATGATTGTCGAAGTTGGAATCCAACTTAGTACGGTCATCAGAAGGATTGTGGCCAGACTTGTTGAAAAGAGACCGTGCAGTCGATTGGGAAATGGCATGGATTCTCCTGTATTTCTATCGGGAAGCCCCGTCTGTCTTTGACATTGACCTTGCAGAAGGCCATCTCAGGATTCAAAATGACGATCGTTTCGCAACTCAAGATCCCCGATTTTGAGAGCGGATCAATGTCTCCGCAAGGTAGGAAGCCAGATGGAATCTGTCTTCTCATTCCGGCCCCATTGTTCATTGGCGATTTTTCGAATCTCCCCTGTGACGATTCGTTTTCGTGAACTTTGCGAACGCCCGGGTTAAAAAGCGTGGGGTTGGCTGTCGTGATTCGGGAAAGGTGAGGTTGTTTTGTCGCATAGATACTGCCTGAGCTTGCTGTTGGGATTTTCGCTATTTCTGAGCCTTCCAAATAATTTGGTCGAAGCCCAGGGAACGGCAAGGAGCGCCGCAGATCAGGTCGTGATCGACCTGATCGGTGGAGCCAGCGTGAAGGGCGTCATCGTCAAAGAAACTGAGCGAGAAGTCTTTGTCGATGTCGGGCCGACGATCGTCGCCTTGCCCAACAACTCGATTCAATCCCGAAGGGTTGTTCGCAATGGCGAGATGATCGAAGAGGTGATCGAATCCGATCGAGTTTACCGCCTCGGCAAGGGACAGCCCCTTCCGCTGGAGGAAGCCGAAAATTTGGCTCGTGGAAGCGTCGTCCGGGTTCTCGCTGGTGGAGGACTCGGAAGCGGATTCATTATCAATGAAGATGGATTGGTGATTACCAACGTTCATGTCGTTGAGGGACAAAGAGACATTCAACTGACCATCTACCTCGATGATGCAGACGGAGGAGCCCGCAAGGAGCAGATTGAGGATGTCGAAATCGTCGCACTGAATCCATTTCTGGATCTGGCCCTCTTGCGGATTCCGAATGCGGATCAATATCCCCTGAGAGCCGTAAAAATGGCTTCTTCCGATGCTCTTCAACGCAGTCAGAAAGTCTTCGCGGTCGGAACTCCCCGCGGGTTTGAGCGTACGGTGAGTGAGGGCATTGTTTCTGATCCCTACCGTTCATTCGCGGGGCAGTGCTACATTCAGACGACGACGCCGATTAATCCCGGAAACTCCGGAGGGGCCCTCTTTAACGAGGCCGGTGAAGTGGTCGGGGTGACCAACATGAAGATTCTTCAGTCGGAAGGGCTCAATTTCGCCATTCCGCTGGATCAAGTGAAGTTTTTCATCGATCGCCGGGAATCATTTCTCTTCGATGAAAGTCAGCCAAATACTGGAGTGAGATACCTTACTCCACCGAAAAAGATTCAACCCGG
>NZJA01000137.1 GCA_002691835.1 Planctomycetota bacterium | reverse complement strand
GATCGCATGGCAGTGATTCAATTCTTTTATACGACGTGTGATGGAATATGACCTGGAGTGACTGAGAACCTCGTGAAGGTTCAAAAGTTTTTCGGCGACCGCATGGGAAAAGACATCGTATTTTTGTCCATTACGATCGACCCGGAAACAGATGACTCTGAAGCGCTGACAGATTACAGACGCTATCCAGTGAACGACTGGAAGGGTTGGTATCACTTAACAGGTGATTTTGATGAGATTGAAACACTTCGATGGACCTTGGGGGCTTATGACCTGGACCCGGAAGTCGATGCGGACAAAACGGAGCATGCGGGAATCGTTACATTTGGAAACGATAGAACCAATTGGTGGGCTGCCGTTCCTGCTCTGATCGATCCTAAAGAAGTGGCAGATGCCATCATTCGTATCGCAGGAAACCCAAAGCCTCAGCCGCGTTAATTCAATAGCCTGAGAGCATCTTCGAGTGCGAGTTTGAAGCGAGGGTTTCTTTCCTCAGCCAGCCACGCCGACATGATATCTACGGCCATTGGCGTGCCATTCGTCGAGAGGGCTTGAATCAGTTCAAGCTCCAGTTTTTTGGATGTCCACTCCCTCAGATCTGCGATCAATAAAGCAGACTCAGCCGTTGGAATTAATCCCAGTCCTTGTACGACCGATCTTTTGGTAAATAGTGTTCGATCCCAGTTTTCGATGCGATCACGGAAAATAGGCACAAAGTCGGCAATTAGCAGGTCCGCGGCCCCATCGTTTATGGCAAGGAATCGGACCAGCGATTCGCTATGAAAAATTTCTTCCCTTAAATCACCCAGTAGTTCCGGTGGGCTCGTCAGTTGAAAAACATGAAGGGCATATTCCAGAGAGGCCTGATAGTTCTGCGGTGATTGGCAAAATCTCATCACGGAAAATTCAGGCGAGCCAGAGTTTTTCCACAAAGGAGAGTTCAGCTTGCCGCCATTCAAACCGGCGATGGTTGAATCAATTAGCCTATCCGCTTCTGAAAATCTACGTTGCTGAATCAAGCCAAGAATCACATCGATGAGGGCTGGAAGATCTTGCTCTTCTTCGAGCTGATCAAAAACAACTTCAAGATCTCGTTCTGAAAATACAGGATACAGAGAAGCCGTGATTACCATGGGAGTGGGCTCAGCATCAAGTTCTGGAATTGCCTGGGGAGAGCTTTCCAAGGTCTTTGGTTTTGGAGTCTGTGATGGAGGATTCTGGGGGCTGGGATCGTAAGCCGCTCCTGAAGAGGGGATCGCAATCTCGGTGGACTCCTGATCATGAGATGTGCCTGCAAAGTAGCCGGCCGAAAATCCGAGAATCAGAATCACAATGCAAGTGGTCCAGTGAGTCGACATGAGGCCCGTTTTCGTCTATTGCCTGGTCAATCTTCTCTCAAAGGTAAAGGTTCAGGCTTTTGCAATTGAGTAGGCTTGTTGGACATGATCATTTTCCAATAAAACCAAAAGGCAACCAATAAGGAACCCAGAGCACAGGTGATGAGAAAGCCGGAAGTTGAAAAAACCGGATACTTGGGGACTGTGTAGACGAGAATCGCAGTTCCCGACAGACAGGCAAGCATGTAGCGAGGCCTCCAGTATTTGGCTGTCAGAATCGCATAGAAGACCGCAGAGCCAAAAAGTAACAACAGGCTTAGATAGCCGACGGTGTCGGTAGAGTCTCCACGAGGGATCGCTGCATTCGCAGCCATCGTCAGTCCAGAAATCAGGAAAACAGGGCTCAGCCATTCATGGAAAAGAGCGATGCGCCTTCTTTCCAAGCGGTGACTGTTTTCCAGAAAAGTGCTAATACCAGTCAGGATGAGCCCTGATATGGCTAACGACCAGCCGGTATCAACTCCTCGAAGTCCAGAGGTCAAGCCGACCCATTTGAGCAGGGGTGTCATGCCCAGCATCGTTAATCCACAGACGATAGCGAGAGAGCTGCTCCAGTGAAATGGTCGCGCAAAGCGTGGCTTGGTCATCGATTCGAATCCGGTACCGACTAACCAGGAAATGGAAAGGCTGAGAATTCCGAGGGCTCTCTGGCCATCAGACCAATCTAAAAATCCCAGCAACAAAAGAACAGAGCCGTGAGTGAAAGCTAACAGGCCCGCAGAAAGCCAAGCGTAGAAAGAGAATTGGGTCAGATTCAATCTCATCACAGAAACGACCAGGCTTACCAGTCCAGACAGCAACAGGGTACGGTTGGCGATGCCAGCAAAGCCGAACAGATCCCGAGAGGAGCCTTCATCAGGAACCCAAACGAAGCGGCTGAGAATTGCAATCATGGTCGGGATTGCGGCAAGAATGGAACCACTGAAAAATAAGGGTCGGATCCGATGTTGAATGGTGCCTTTTACTAAATAGGCCGCGGTGGCCAAGGCTGTGGTGATTCCGAGAGGTAACAACCATGACCAGGTCGATCCCATATCCTTGTTGTAGTAAACCCCACAGAGGTACGCGACAACGATAGCGATCCAGACGCATGCATAGAGGCCGATTTCAGCAGGTCTGATCTTTCGGGTTTCCGTTGGCCACATATCGTCGCCTTCGAGAACCTTGCGATAAAACCACCGAAGTCTGTCACGGTCCCGATTTTCAACCAGCCCCAACTGTTGCCACTTTTCAATTGTGGAAACATGCTCCTCAATACGATTGACCACGTGATCCTGAGCTCGTCCGGAAGCAAGCTGGACCGGTCGGTCTATGAGGATATTCAGCAACGCCTGATAGGCCTCCCTTGCACTGGGTCGATTTTCGGGGCGATAGGAGAGGCACGCCAAGCAGAGTCGTTCGAGATCCGCAGGTATTTCAGGCTTCAACTCACGGGGGATGGATGGATCTCCGGCGAGAATCGAAGAAATGGTCGGAGGTTTTCCCAATTTAGAAAAAGGGTGACGCCCCGTCAGACATTCATGAATCAGAACTCCCATTGAGTAGATGTCGGCAGAGGGAGATGCTTGAGCACCCTGAAGTATTTCGGGCGCAGCGTAGGCGACAGTTCCGCTAAAGCCCTGTTCTTCATGGTTGTCAGAAACATGAATAGACAATCCGAAATCGAGAATCCGGACTTCGTGGGAAGGTGTGACGACAATATTTTGAGGTTTGATGTCCCGGTGAAGAATTCCGGCTTCATGCGCAGCAGAGAGCGCGCGGGCCACATCAGAAAAGATTTTCGCCAACTGTTTTGGTTCCAGAACAGCACTGACGTTATTGAGTTCATGCCCGTCAATGAGCTCCATGACGATGGCGGAGTGGCCATCATTTTCAATGACGCCATAAACGGTCACGATGCAGCGATCTTCTAAAGCGGCGGCCTTTCGAGCTTCTTGAAGAATGCGTGTGCGCTGATTGAGAGTTCCTTCGGAAGAGCTCAAGACCTTGATGGCGACCGGGCGATTGAGGGTGAGATCTCTCCCTCGGTATACAACACCGATTCCACCACGACCGAGTTCGCCTTCGATTTGGTAACCCGGAAACGAAGGCGGGTCACCATCACCCCGATGGTCAGATCGCGGCGATGGTTTTTCAGTGGGAGAAAACTCCACGGTGTCTTTTTCGTTCTGTTCCATCGCCACCACCTCGAAGTTCGAAATTTGACCAGGCTCTCACGGTTTACAGGGCTTGATCATTTCATGTGATCCTGAATTCGCTCCAAATCGGACACCCCTCTATCGTATTCTAATTTCAGCCGACTTCTTGCCTCCTTTCGACGACTTGTGGAAAGGTCAAAAGCGGCTGTTTTCGCATCAAAGGCCACTCCCAAGGGAGGTAAAGGGGCTGTTGACGGGCACTCTTAGAGGGATTTGGCGTGGGCGATGAACTCTTTTAGCGGGACAGCGCGGATGACATCGGCGATCAGGTCTTCATGACACTCTTCCCAGGATTTGAGACGAATGCAGCTTTTACCCATATCGAGGCGAGTCCCGCGCTTTTTCCATTCGGCAACAAAAGTTTTTTGGATCTCTTCAAAAGAATACAGCCCGCACAGGTAGACCCCGTAGTGGTTTTTTTGTGAAGCGAGAGCTGCGTACATCAGCGGCTCACCATTGTAGGTGTCCGGGTATTTTCCGAGGGGGACCTCATAGCAGAGCATTCCCCAACGCATCACCTCCACGTATCCCTTCGGGAGATTTTTTCGCACCAGCGCGCGAAGTTTGCGCATTGTCGGCTGCCGGTCTTTGGGCAATTGTTCCATGTATTCTTTGGGGCTTTTTGCTTTGGAAGAAACCATGGACAGTCCATTCAGAATTTACGGTCCTGTTTTCGATCATTAACGGATCTATGATTGAATCACCATGGTACAGCGAGGGAGGCGGAACAAAAAGAAGCCGTCTTCCCTGGAAGATTCAACGGACCCCGAGAGGCATCACCAGCGCTTCTTGGGGTCTTCTTCTGACAGATGGAATTTGCTCCTTTGTACGATGGGTAATTTGTTTTGGGATTTATCCTGAATCGACTTGCCGATTTTCTTCGGGGAAGTGCCGATCGAACAACTGCACGTAGTTTTCATCGGTCATTCGATTTTCAAGAGACTCCATTTGATCCCGCAGTTTTTGGCTCTCCCTCTCTTCCAGGTTTTTCACAGAGAAACTCAGCAGATTGCTGAAAGCATGAAACAGCAGTGCAGGGTTTTGAATCACTTGCAACTGGTCCAGCGTTTGCTCAAAAGCATCGGCATCCGGAGGGTGGTCACTGACAAAAAACCAGGTCTGCAGCAAGAGGGCCTGCGAACGTAGTTGGAGATGGCCCAGATCACTGGCCTCGCCGATCAGTTTTTTGACGATAGCCCAGGCCAGAGGGAGATTGTTCTGCAACAACGCATACTGGCCCAGAGCCAATCTTGACTCGAGCCAGCCTTCAGGGCAGGGCGGATCGATCTTCTCAAAAAATTCGATGGCAGAGACCAGCATGGCCTCCCCGGTCGCGTAGTCTTCCTCCAGCGTGCACAACTCGCCTCGTCGCAGGTGTCGGTATCCCAAGAGGCGGGGATAACGTCGTTGGATGTGGGGCAGGTAGTGCTCGGCACTTTCCAGAGCCAGCCGGGCTTCAGTGATGTCTTTCTGATCGATGGAGCAGCGACAGGCATTCAGGTGAGTGGCGACCAAACGAGGCCATTCGCTGGCGGCTTCCAGTTTTCGAATACGTCGGGAGTCATACCAGATTTCCAGCGCCTTCCCAGGTTGGCAAGATTCACGAAACAGGGATCCGAGCAGGAAATGAATGCTTTCCTCAATTGCAAAATCGAGTCCCTGCGAAGTGACCAGAGATTGCTGGAGGAGTTTTGTGGCTCCACGAAAGTTTCCCAACTCCATCAAGGCAAAGCCTTGAGTCGATTGGATCAGGGTTTGCTGCCACAGTTTCAGGGCTTCGTTGGCGGATGGGTCTTCACCGGTTTCATGCTGCTCGAGAATCTTCAGTGCGGTGGCCGGTTGTCCCTCCCAGATCCATCGCTGGCACAGATGATGAAGGGTATAGACATGGAGAGGGGAGCCCGGACGCACCCGGGGGCGTAGAAACTCGTACGCCCATTGTGTCTCTTTTGCCGAGATTCCGCGGTAGTCCACGCCGCGCACGATGAAGGCGGAGATCAGTTCTTGGGCATTGCTGTGATGAGAGCTCTGCCGATCAAAGAGAAACTCGAGCGACTGCGGAAGTGGCCCGGACATCAGATCGGTGATGATCTGTACAGCTTCTCTGGGCTGTTGAAATCCGAGGCCCTGAGCGAAGCCATGAAAATCAGAGACCAGGTCGCCGATATTTTCACTTCTCGAAAAGGCGATCCAGGCAGGATCGATCCCGTGATCGGCAGGGGACTGGTGGAAGCTCATGGCGTCACCTCCAGATCCACGAAGTTGCCCGCAGGGGTCTTCTCGGCGGAGATGACCCAGCGCAGGGAATTCACCGAACCATTGGCCGCGGTTTCTTCTCCGGTGAACTCGAGCAGAACTCTGAGACCCACCGATCGCGCGCGGATCTGGGTGATGCGGGTCTGGGGAAGATCGAGCCAATCCTGAAAACCCAGAAGGGCTGGAGGGGTTTGTCCCGGTTGCTGCCATTCACACACCTGAATCAGAAAGTCCAGTTGGAAAGTTGTGCTGAGAAGCAACGGCATCGATCGGATCGGCGAAGGGGGAGGGACCGGAGCGGCAAAGATGAAGTCGGCCCCGGGGCTGGGCGGCAGGCTTCGATTGTTGTGCAGGTAAACAAAGCGAAGATGATCCGCCCCAGGTGGTGCTACAGATACAGACCCTGAACTCAGTGATGGTGGCAGGGGAGAAGGGCTGACTTCAATGCTGCCCAGATAGATGTCGGATGGACCATTGGCCGCGGCATGGAAGAAGCGCCACGCGGTGATTCCCTGCCGGCGGGAGAACCGCTCTTCCAACCAGGGCGTTTTCAAATGGGACAGGGCACTTCCCAATACGGCCAGTTGGGGAGGGTTGGTGGGTTGTGGACCAGGGTCTCCCTGGGCGAAGAGCGGTAACCCTGTGGAAGACATCAGGATCCACAACAGGATCCCCGGAAGGAATCCTCTTTTCATCCGACGGCATGCTGAGGTATCGGGATGAGTTGCAGATCTGAGATGACAAAGACTGCTGCGGTCACAAAAACTGCTGCGGTGACAAAGACTGCTGCGGTCACAAAAACTGCGCGGGTGACAGGATTCGGCGTTCCTCTTCATGAGGTCACTCCTGAGGTCGGGAAGCGAACTTCCATTCAGCGGCGGGCTGAATCAGGCTTGCGGCACACCAAACCGTTAAGGCCTCTGACTTTTCCAACATAACCTGTATGAAATGGAAAGAGCAAGAACGCTCTTCCACGCGTCCGATTGTGGACGTTCATGGAGGAATTTCGAAATTGAACGTGTGCCTGTCAAGAAGGACGCCAAACAGGCTTTCACACCTATTATGAAGACTCAGGGACAGGTACCCCCGTTGTCGTCACACTCAAGGGTGTCATCGGTCGGATCGATATCGCAATCCCCGGTTGGTTCGGGAAGTGATCCACCACCACCGAAGAGAGATTCGAGCAAGGTGATGGCATCAGAGATGTTGATCCCGCCATCATCGTTGATGTCCGCCGAATCAAAACATCCGGGATTGCCACCCCCGCCAAACAGATAAGACAGATGGAAAATGGCATCGGCCACATTGGTGGATCCATCCAGGTTCACGTCTCCCCGGCGGAATGGAACTCCGGTCAGGGTGAGATTGCGGTGAAGACTGGTGGTTTGCTCGCCGTAGTTGGCGGAGAAGAGATCGACCCTGCCATCAAAATCCAGATCCTTCAGAAACAGCGGGCAGAAGGAGACGGGGTCGTCGGTGATCATCAGCTCCGGGGCAAAATCGAAACCACCGAGACCGCGCAGCAGTTGGTACTCACCGTTGATGGTGTCACGCACAACGATCTCGAGATTTCCATCGAGGTCCAGATCTGCTGTATCCAGATGGCGGGCGTCTACTGAAATCGGATAGGTGATCGGCAGCTGGGGCAATCCATCCACCAAAGGGAAGATTCCCAGAAGCCCATCACCCTCGCCGACGGTGACCAACTCCGGTGCTCCGCCATCGAGATCGACCGCCCGTACAGACCAATGGGCACCGGGCATGCCGCCGATTTCCCGAACTTCTGCATCATAGGTGCGAACGCCGGTAGCCAGAGAAACAGCGACGCCGCCACCGCTTCCCGCATTCAGGCCGCAACACAGATCCAGATCCCCATCGAGATCGAGATCGGCCACATCGATGCTGGTCGGAAAACCGGACACTTCGATGACGGTCACGGGTTCAAAGGCATCGATGAGATCATCGATACCGGTTCCCCAGGCGATCAACAATTGGGAACCAAAGAAGTTGGCACCCACCAGATCCACATGACCATCGTTATCCATATCTCTGGCCATCACTTGCGGGTTGCCACCGCTCCAACCCTGAATCAGGCGTGGTTCGGGGGTAAAGGTGCCATCGCCATTACCGCTCAGATAAGAGACGCTGGCGTTGAGCAGATCCGAGACGATGGCATCCGCATTGCCATCCTCGTTGAAATCGCCGACCGCGACAGACCACGGGAAACCAACCGTCAATGGCTGGGGTGTGGCTACGGAGTAGGTACCCGATCCCAGTCCCAGTTGCGTGTACATCACCGCAGGGATCCCCGGCTCACCGACCAGACTCAGGATGTCGAGGATGCCGTCGCCATTGACGTCTTCCAGAAAGGCAGCATTGACCTTGTTCGCCACCGGAAGGGTTTCGCGATCACCGAAGACGATAGGATTGCTTTGTGAAAAGAGAGACAGGGGAGAAAACAGGACCGCACACAGAAATGAAAATCGCACGGCACAGGCACAAAGCGTGGCAACGGAAAGACCATGAGACATGGAACCTCCAGAACAGACAGGTATGGCGGGCGTTTCAGAGCCGGCTCAGGGATTTCGGCGGATCATCGATCCTGTGGATCCCATCGCTTGGCATCCATTTTAATCCCGTTTTGGTGCAAAACCAATCCACCAATACCGCCCTCCGAATCACGATAAAAATGAATCTCCGCTTCGACCACCTTGTAGAAGAAGATGTCCTTTTCACGGGCATAGACGGGAACTGCCGGCTGCCCTGTGAGTTGTACGTCCAGGCTGCGGCCATTGCGTTTGATACTGAAGATCAACTGACCGCTGAGTCGATACTTTCCGACGTATTCGTCCAGTTCCTTTTCTGTGAGAAGGATCGATTCATTTTCACCCTTTCCTGCAGGAGGTTTTTCCATCCGCTCCGCACGTTGGGCGATGCCGAACTGGACCAATTCAAGGGCGATCACCTTTTCGTCTTTGCGAAGGAAGCGAAGACTCGCATCGGCGACAGTCAGGGCGTACCAGTCCTTGGAAACCGGTTCGAGAGCAAAGGCGGGCTGGCCGGTGAGTTGTCCCGTCAGTGTGTCTCCCACTTCCGCAATCTCGATGGTCACCGCGTCCGTTAGTCGGTAGTGCCCGATCAGGGTGGTGTCGACCGACGGTCGCTTCACCTTGCGCGGGATGGAACCGAGCCACTTCAAGCCGATGTTGGTCGGATCGATGGCGGCACCACTGACGAGCAGGGCAATCACCTGACCACTGTCCGGCCGGAATCCCAAAAAACTGCGCTGTGCTCCGGTGGCTCCATTGTGAAAGTAGATGGGGCCTTTTTCAGAAGTCGCCACATGCCAGACGGGGGTGATCTGAACACCGCCACTCGCCTCGCCGACGATTTCCAGCATACGTGGAGTATCCACCTTCAAAGAAGCTTGAGATGAAGAGGCGTTCAACCCCCAGCGACCCAATCGCATCAGGTCATCGGTGCAGCTGTACAGACCGCCCGCACCGGCGAGGGCATCTTCAATGTGCCAGATCGGCAACGGCTTGCCGTTCTGAAAACCGGCCATGACATCCTTGTCGGTAAAATCACTGCGCGTCATTCCCAGCGGCTTGAGGACTTGCTCGATGACCGTCGAGCGATAATCCCCGCCGTGGACTTTCCCCAGTAGATGTCCCAGCAGGCCGACCCCCAAATTGGAATAGGCATATCCTTTCCGCAGAGGTTGCTTTGATCGAACGTCCCTCAGGCAATTCATGAGAGCCGCGTCACCAAAACCCTTGTAGGGATCGAGGGCATCCACCGGCACCATATTCGCCGGCAATCGAGGCAGTCCACTGGAGTGGGTTGCCAGTTCGCGCAGGGTAATCTTTCCCACCTCAGGCTGGGCAAAGGCAAAGTCAGATCCGAGAAGATCAGCAAGAGGAGTGTCATCCTTCACCTTCCCCTGGGCGATGGATTCGGCAAGCAGCAGATGGGTCAGTACCTTCGAAATCGAGCCGATCTCAAAACGGGTCTCCCCATCCACAGGATCGCCTTCTTCTTCCGCACCCCACACCATCTCCCGACCCAGAGTCAGTCCACCGGATTCCTCCCCCCGTTGCCACTGCACGGAGACCCCCAGAGCATCACCACTCATCTCCTGCTTCTTGAGCCAGGCCTCCAGCTCTGGCTCCCCGGCAACAAGAAAGGTGGGGAGGAAGGCGGGAAGAAACAGAAGTGTCAGAATGCACAGGCTGAACCGTAAGAAGGTCATGGGGTTCCTCTCGATGCGGGGTATCGGATGACTCCCTGCAGTATAGACTTTCTTCATGACCCTGAGGAGTTCCTGAGTGAGCCCCGAATCAATGCGTGAATGGAAAATACAGGAAGGAATCAAGGCATGTCGGTTTACCGCTGGGACGAACGCTACGACCAGGATGAGTTCCTCTTCGGAACTGAGCCCAACGATTTCCTGAAAGAACAGGCGCACCGCATTCCTGCAGGCGGCAAGGTTCTCTGCCTGGGTGACGGGGAAGGGCGCAACGGCGTCTGGCTCGCCGAACAGGGTTATCAGGTCACCTCTGTCGATCTCTCCCAGGTTGGTCTCGACAAAACCCAGCGCTTCGCCAAGAAACGCGGCGTCTCTATCGAAACGGTCTACGCTGATCTCGCCGAATGGTCCATCGAGCCCCAGGCCTGGGACGGCATCGTCTCCATCTTCTGTCACATGATGCCCGACGAGCGAAAAAGAATGCACCCAAGGATCGTCCAAGGTCTCAAGCCGGGAGGTGTCTTCCTCCTCGAAGCCTACACCCCCAACCAGATCGACAAAGGAACCGGCGGCCCCTCCAACCCCGACCTCCTCGTCACCGCCGAAGACATCATCCCGGAGATCGACGGCCTGAAAGTTCAACTCGCACACAATATTGAGAGAGATGTCATCGAAGGGATCAGTCATACTGGCCAAGCCAGCGTGACCCAAATCATCGCAACGTTGCTCGAAAATTAAGTTCAGACATTCGTGAATACATAAGTTTTTCAGGGACGAATGAAAAGGAGTGACAAGATGAAGTTCATGATCGTCGTGATTACCGCTGCTGTCCTCGCAGCGATTGCCACTGTTGCCATCGGCAATGTACTTGGTTACGAAGTTCCCGCCTGGCTCAGTGGTGCAGTAGGCGGTGCCGTTTCAGGAGGAGTCGTCTCTGCAAAGGTCGCCCAGAA
>NZJA01000136.1 GCA_002691835.1 Planctomycetota bacterium | reverse complement strand
CATAAGGCCCCGTTTAGAGCGGAACACCCCCGTTTTACCGAGAAAAGATGACTTCAGCCTCTTCCAGAGGGCTTCACCGATTGCTGAACTCTGTCGCTGAAAACAGTGAAATCAAACCCGAGGAAGAACCCAATGTCACAAGACTAAATTTTAAGCGAGTTTACGTCAGCCTCATGAAACCAGGCGAGTGGTGACAAAAAGGCCTCCCCGAAGATGGCTCCATCTCCGGAGAGGCCTCAACCCAACCAAAAATTCTGAAGAGAATCCTTCAGCTACAGGCAGGAACTGGCAGCACAGTCTTCCGGAGCCTGGCCACTCACCTGACCACAATCAGGGAATGGAGCTGCTGGAGCAGCGCCACCCATGAAACGATGCATGATGATGAAAGATGTATCCGCAAGGTCACCCACCCCATCGTTGTTGGCATCGCTGGCAATCGGACAGTTCGTAGCAGGACCATTCAGGAAAAGCTCGTAAATGATCCAAATAGCGTCAGCGATGTTCACGATACTATCCCCGTTCACGTCTCCGCGAATGAAATCGACCGTAACAACAGGGTTCAGCGCAATCGAGCCATCCACAAGATCTGCGCCATAAGATCCGCCACCAACGACAACGACATTGGCAACAGGAGGCGAACCCAGAGCGTCACTCCAATTGAGAGCCACAGTAGTGCCAACATCATTTCCGGCCATACTTCCTCCGGTCGAGTAGTCCACAGAGATAATCTCTGAGGGACTCTCGAAAGTCAGAGACGTTCCTCCGGTGAAGCTGTAGACAACTCCAAGCGTCCAGCCATCCACCAAAAGATTACTCTCAGCAAAATCGGCATCAAAACCCAAAGAGAGGCTGAGGGCAGTTGCGGAAACCTCAGGCCCATGACCGAGCCCCATGGAGAATCCCTGGGTGACACTGGGGAATACCGCGCCTACGGCACTGTTATCTACTTCAGAGATGGTGATCCCCACACTCACTGAAGCATTTCCATCCGCCGGATTATAGTTCGCAGCAGCGTTTCCAGCAGAGTAGGTGAACTCCGGATCAGGAAGTCCGACAACATTCACAGAACCTGAGTTTTGTGTTGGTGGCACTGAAGCCCCATTCACAACAATCACGGTTTCAACAGGAGGACTTCCAAGCGTATTGCAAAAATCAATCGTCGTGGATACCTCGGAGAGGCCCTGATAATCAATCGTCAGCATTTCGAAACCGGAAACATCCGCAATCACAGCGCACCCGGTAAAGCAAAGCACAACTCCCTGAGTCACACCATCCGCGAAACTGGCAATCTGATTAAAATCTGGTGGACCACCGTTCTTTGAAGTTTCAGTGTCGGCCCCACTGTTGGCGGCATTCACTGCGATCACCACGGGGTCACTACAGATTCCCAATGACCAGCCTTGGATTTCTTGTCCACTGTTGTCCAATGTCAAAGCAATAGTGGCACTGCCTCCAACAGGAATCGATCCACCTTCAGCACTGAAACTCGCGTCCTGTGCCAGAGCTGTCCCGGATAAGTTGACGAATCCCCAAAAAAGAAACGCCAAAACAAATAACCAAACACGTTGCATCTGCATCTTCACCTACCTCGTTTCAAAAAACAGTGCGCTGAAACTTCTGCGAAATTTCAGCGCACCACTGAATAAACGTCAGAATGCCCCTATAAAAAGCGAGGCACCTGAATCAACCCTAGGTAGTTAATCTAAACGCTAATCCTATAGAGCTCCAGCATCGATCCATGAACCGATCAGTTCAATGGTTGCTTCATCCATACAAGAACTCGTATTCTCGCAGAATCGGGGCATTTTTCGGCCACACCCATCAGGAACAAGGTCTCCGTCGGTGTCAGGACAGCAGCCCATGTCGAGCACATCCGGGTCCAAATGAGAACCCTGAATCTTGCGGTACAACCAGCTCCCATTTCGGTCACCAGGAGTCACCAAATTCATCACGTCACACTGACCAGCGGCCATTCCGACGATGTTGTTATAAGCATTTTCTGTTAGCTGTAATCCAAAAGAGGGACCACTCCCCTGTGCTCCACCCGGAGAGTGGCAGGGTACGCAGGAACTCGTGAGGATGGGCTGAATATCAGCCACAAAGGTTGCCGGAGCAGTTCCACCATCGTCAGTACAACCAGAAGAAACGCAATCTTCAGGAGTCTGATCCACCACTTGACCACAATCAGGGAATGGTGCGCTTGGGGCCGATCCGTTCATGAAGCGGTACATAAAGATAAAGGATGCATCTGCAATATCTGACAAACCATCTGCGTTTGCATCGCTACCAATTGTGCAGGTACTGGAAGGACCATTGAGAAACAGTTCGTAAATAATCCAAACCCCGTCGGCAATATTCACGACGGCATCTGCATTGGCATCACCACGGATAAAGTCGACCGTCACCACCGGGTTCAGTTCAATCGCTCCGTCAGAGAAGACTGCAATGAGTGAAGCGCCGTCCACCACAACAACGTTGGCAACCGGAGGAGAACCCAGACCGTCATCCCATGTCAGGGAGGCGGTCGCACCGGTCTCATTTCCGGCCATGCTTCCAGCCGTCTCGTAGTCAGCAGAGATCACTTCGGTTGCCGTCTCGAACGACGCGGTGACTCCACCCGTGAAGCTGTAAACCACACCGGCAGTCCAGCCATTGGCAAACAATCCAACTTCTGCGAAGTCCGCATCAAACCCAAGATCAAAGTTCACAGCCGTCGGTGCCACCTCTGCAGAGTTGGCAAGGCCCATGGAGAATCCCTGGGTGGCGTTCGGGAACGGAGCTCCGAGACCCGAGTTGTCAGTCTCAGTGATGGAGATCCCCACCGAAGCACTGGCATTTCCGTCTGCAGGATTGTAGCCCGCAGAGGCAGATCCGGCGGAGTAGGTGTACTCCGGATCAGGAACTCCGACCACGTTCAGCGTACCGGTGTTCTGAGTCGGTGCCAAAGAAGCGCCGTTGACCACGATCACGGTTGCCACCGGAGGAGAACCCAAGGAATCGCAAAAGGCGATATCCGTCGTTCCCTCAGCCACACCCTGGTAGTCCACGGTCAGCATCTCAAAGCCGCTGACGTCAGTCACCACAGCACAACCTGTGAAGCAGAGCACCACTCCCTGGGTGGCACCTTCCGGGAAGATACCAATCTGGTTGAAATCTGGAGCAGAACCGTTCTTGGCGGTCTCGGTGTCAGCTCCGCTGTTGGCATCATTAACCGTCGCCACAGCGGGGTCATTGCAAACTCCAAGAGACCAGCCTGCGATCTCTTGACCAGTGTTGTCCATCGTCATCGACAGGGTACCGCTTCCGCCCTCAGGCGCAGTTCCACTGCCAGCGTTAAAGCTCGCCTCCTGAGCACTGACTCCCCCACTGAGGAGAAGCGCAAAGGCAAAGGAGAGCAACTTGTTCGTATTCATAAGATTTCCCTTCATTCCAACAATTCTAATTCAGGGTTGCCTAGCAGTTCGTGTCGTCACTATCACAGACCGGCAACGTGTCGTCTGTCGTAGGATCCGGACCATCTTCGTACGGGCCAGGGGCCGTAGGAATCGGACCGAACTTGAAGAGCCAGTTTAGCAGGTACACAGAATCCGCCATGTTGAGGGTTCCGTCGTCATTGCTGTCACAGGCATCCGGGCACAGAATCGGCAGACCATTGAATTGGTTAGCCAACATGGTGGCAGAATCTGCAAGGTCAACCTTGTCGTCACTGTTGCAGTCACCGCGCTGGAAAATCTCCTCGGGGACCACGTAGACGAAGGTGTCGTTACGCTCGTAGATCTGAATCGACTCAAAGTCAATAACCACGTTGTTGTAGAGAGAGACGTCGCCGTTACCGTCGATGCCATTGCACCAGTAAATCGGCTGCTCTTCGTTACACTCAGCAGTTTCGTCGACAGTGACGCGCATTGAACCCACCAGCAGGCGACCCTCATTGAGGTCAGTAGTTTGCGGAAGGGTCTGTCCCTCGAAAGGAGGCAGTGCGTCCATCAACAGTGCGACAATCAGCTCGCCGGTTTCTCCATCGGAGCAGTCATCGTCGACCTGAACTGCCAGGTACTCGATACCCACCTGGTCAAGAATAGAGCCGTTGAACTCCCAAGAGTCTTCATGAATCGTCAGGTCACAGTCGTAACAGACGGTNAGNGTGAAACCCTGAATGTAATCNTCGTCGTCTTTGTAGTAGAAGCAGAGNTCNCCNGTCTGNCCGAGGTAGGCNTAGTTNCCNTCNTCGGNGTCAAACTNGGTTTCCATCCANAGGATGGTGTCCTCAGCNGGAACNNCNANNGGCTCACANGTGAAGGTTCCGTCGGTCTTCAGAGGAGAAACGGAAAGTCCACCGACAACGATCACGTTGCTCAATGCGGGAGAACCCAGAACACCGTCAGCAAGAGTCAGAGCACTGGAAGCAGCTGGCGGTGCAGCTTCGCCCTCAGTGTAAATGTTCGAATCATTGCAGGAGTAGGTGTAGGAAGCGATATGGAGACCAGTTCCAGTAGCAATCGTCTGACCGTCGAAAGGAGAGTTGAAGTCCATGACGACTCCAAGAGTTCCTCCGTCAGCATAGACATTGGTGATTTCAAACTCAGCTCCAGCTGAAAGAGTGGCTTCACCCAGTGAAATACCTTCAAGGGTGATTCCTGCAGGATCGTGAGTCACTGCAACAACAAACCCCTGAACTCCACCCAGACTATTGTCTAGAAGGATTCGTGCATCACCGGTGGTTCCATTTCCGTCAGCAGGTGCAGAACCGTTTTCTACAATCATTGTTGCCGGAGGAGGCTCAAGCAAAGAAAGGGTTCCGCCGGAAAGAGCAAGTCCTTCAGCAGCACCGATTGAAAGTCCGCCCTGTACAATGATGTTGTCCAATGGAGGCGAGTTCAAAGTTCCATCGCTGAAGTTGAAGTCCACATCCGTGTCAGCATTGACAAGGGCAGTCGGAGTAATCTCAATCGATGCCAGTGCAAGGCCAGACCCTGGAGAGATGGTGTTGCCCTCAAAAGGAGCACTCGCATCTACGACACACCCGATTGTGAATCCATCAGCAAAAATCTCCGAGATGAAGAGTTCTGCCCCTGCGCTATCGGTAGCTGAGCCACTGGAGATGTCGGTGACTGCGCAAAGCGAGCCGTCAAATGCGACTGCTGCAACAAATCCTTCTGTCTGACCGGTTGCGTCAAGAGACAGGCCCATACTTGCAGGAGCAGTCCCCTGAGTTGAAGCATTACTCAGACTTAACGACTGACCACCACCAGCAAGGGTGATCCCAGTTGCAAAGAAGGCCAATACAAACATGGTGAAAGTGCTCAGAGGAGCACACGACTTGAAGAGATTCATAATCTCCTCCCTCTGGAATAAAGTCCTCATGGGGAACACACCTCGTCTACCTGCCGATAAGCCTGGCGTTTGGCAGAATAAAAATTAAATACCTCATAAAAGTAAACTGCTTCATGAGACCCATAGCCCCTCTGAATCAGTCAGCCTGAAGTAATCAAACAGTCGGGATGTCAATATGTCAAGCATGATCCGACTTGTTTACTTATTCAGTACATTCGAGATCATCGCGTATGACAGTTAAGTCAGCAATGCAACTCAGAGATATCTCTATATCTCCTTATAAGCCTGTCAAAACATGAAAAAGAGCGATCTCCTCATCGAATCATCACCAAAAAATGAGTGGCTTTTCGGGGAGGCCAAGGCATACATTTCCAATTCACAAAAAAACGGGCGCCCCGGTAAAGGGGCACCCGATCAGTTCAATATCGCGATTTGAAGACTGGATTCAGCTTTTGGGGGCCTCTTCAGAGCTTTCCCCACCTTCTTCAGCCGTATCCTCAGCCTGCTGATCACCTTCAGATTCCTCTGCAGAAGCTTCTGTGGGGCTTCCTTCAGACTCAGTGCTCTCTGATCCTGATTCTTCAGCCACAGGTTCTGAGACCTCTGCAACGGGAGCTTCCGTCACCTCGACGGCTCCTTCAGAGCTTTTCGCTCTTCGATCGCCCTCTGGGTACTCATCATCTTCCCGAACAAAGCCGAGATAGGCTCTGACGGAAGCATCTCCCAAACGGGGCTTCACCAATCTCAGGATCCGGGTGTACCCACCTGGACGCTGCTGGTAGTAGGGCCCAATCTCATCGAAGAGCAGCTGCACCACTTTCCGATCGCAGAGCTCAGCCATCGCCCGCCGAATATTGTGGACGGTCTTCTCTTTTGACAGAGTGATCATCTTTTCAATCTTCGGCTGAATGAACTTGGCTTTGGCTCGGGTTGTGACAATGTGACCCTTGCCCTGCCACTCAATGATCATGGCGCGCATCAGATTCCGACTCAGCGCTTTGCGGTGGCTGCTGTTTCGGTTTAATTTTTTTCCGGCAACTCTATGTCGCATCACTCAACTCCCTGGGACTTACCCGTTGACTTGTCCCAGCTCAAGATTCATGTCTACCAATTTAACTTTCAACTCGTCCAGAGAGGTCTGGCCGAAGTTGCGGATACGCAGAAGATCGTCTTCCCGCATCCGGATCAGCTCTCTCAGTGTGGAAATGTTCATCGACTCCAAGCAGTTCGAGGCTCTGACTGAGAGCTCCAACTGGGAAATCGGCATATCCAACATTGCCCGCAACTCTTCATCCTCCGCATCGGGGAGGGTGATCTCAGGCAAGCGGGGCTGAAGAACTTCTGATCCGAGTTCAAAGTATTTGACCACCGGGGTCAGATGCTTTCTGAGAATCTTACCAGCCTCAACCAAAACACTCTCGGGATCGATGGTGCCATTGGTCCAGACTTCGAGAATCAATTTATCGTAGTTGGTCAACTGCCCAACCCGGGTCGCTTCCACATGGTAACGAACACGGGTGACCGGTGAGAAAGTTGAATCAAGCCAAATGTGGCCGATTTCAGATCTTCCTTCTGCATTCTCAGCAGCAGTCACGTATCCGCGACCGATCCGGGCCTTCATAACCGCACGGAAATCAACATCGGAGGTCAGCGTGGCAATCACCTGATCGGGGTTATGAATGACGACATCATCGCCATGTTCAATATCCCCAGCAGTGATCGTTCCTTTGCCGGACTTGCGAATCGTCATTTCAGCTTCCTGGACGCCACGAAGCTCGACCAGGACTTGCTTGAAATTCAGAACGACGTGGGCAATGTCCTCAAGGACACCATCTTTGGTGGCAAACTCGTGATCCACACCTTCGATCTGAACCTCGACCAGTGCTGCTCCCTCAATGGAGGAAAGTAACACCCTGCGCAGGCTGTTTCCGATGGTGTGTCCGTAACCCTTTTCAAAGGGCTCGATGACGAAGTTTCCGTATGCGGAATGCTTCGTTTCAGCATCACACTCGACCCGATTCGGCAATTCGAATTCACGCCAGCGAACGCGCATCGACATGGAGAGGGCTCCCTTCTCACACGGTGGCTGAACACGAGGGTCCCCCACCGGCAAGTCATTCTTTTTAGAACTTCAGTTCCCTATCGAGAACTGAACTCGACAATGTACGCCTCGTTAATTGGAATCGAGACGTCTTCTCGTGCGGGCAGTCGATTGACTGTCCCCTTCAACTCCTTGGCTTCAAGGGTCAACCACTCCGGGGCACTTCTGCCTTGAAGGGCTTCCATTCTCTCTCTGGCCAAGGATTCACTTTTCTTCCGCGTCTTCGGTGCAATCACGTCACCGACTTTAATCAGGTGGGAAGAAGCGTCGATTTTCTTGCCGTTGACCGTCACGTGACCATGAGCAACAAACTGCCGTGCCTGGGAACGACTGTCAGCAAAGCCCAGCTGGTAAACCACGTTATCGAGCCTTCTTTCAAGAAGGATCAACAGGTTTGCACCTGTGTTGCCGCGAAGACGATCGGCTTCTGCAAAGTATTTACGGAACTGGCGCTCAAGAACGCCATAGATGCGCTTGGCCTTCTGCTTTTCACGAAGACGAACTCCGTATTCAGAAGGACGGCCGCGGCGGAAGCCGTGCATGCCCGGTGGGTATGCACGTTTCGCGACAGCACATTTCGCGGTGTGGCAGCGCTGGCCTTTAAGGTAAAGGCGCTCGCCATCGCGACGACAGAGACGGCATTTGGGTCCGAGGGTACGTGCCATGAAATTCCTCCTCAGACTCTCCGGCGCTTGCGCGGCCGGCATCCGTTATGGGGCAATGGGGTCACGTCTTCGATGGCGATGATTTCCAGTCCGCTGGACTGGATCGCGCGAATCGCAGACTCACGTCCGGGGCCAGGCCCCTTGACCCTGAGGTCCACCTGGGTCATTCCCAACTTCTTAGCCATGGCGGCACAATTTTCTGCAGCCCTCTGGGCAGCAAACGGAGTCGACTTACGACTCCCCTTGTAACCGACACTGCCGCCACTCTGACTCATCAAGGCGTTGCCCTCTGGGTCAGAAATGGAAACGATCGTGTTATTGAAGGTTGATTTAATGTGAACGATTCCTCTGGAAACGTTTCTTTTAACCTTCTTTTTCGTTGCTTTCGCCAACGCAAAGTCTCCGATCCTGGTGGATTATTACTTCTTCTTCTTGGCCATGGTCCGGGCAGGTCCCTTACGGGTCCTGGCATTGTTCCGGGTATTCTGGCCACGAACAGGCAAACCGCGACGGTGACGCATGCCGCGATAGCAAGCGATGTCTTTTAGTCGGGTGATGTTTTGCTGCACCTGACGACGCAGTTCTCCTTCAACAACGAAGGTGTTCTGAATCACTGTCGTAATGCGGCTGACTTCATCCTCGCTCATGTCTCTTGCTTTGATCTCTGGTTGAACACCAGC
>NZJA01000135.1 GCA_002691835.1 Planctomycetota bacterium | reverse complement strand
GCTGGTCATGAGTGTGATTGCAGATCGAAAGAAACGGGCCCGTTTTCATGTCCCGGCGCAGATTCTGTTGGCTCTTTGGTGCCTGTTTGTCGTCAATGCATGGGCTTTCCATACATCGATTCGCAGTGACTGGACCTCGGATGGAGTGTTGACGGTGACCGATTCTGACCGGGAATTGGTCCGCGGATTGCCCGGCCGTGTCGACGTGGTGATTCCTCTTAATATGGGACCCGGCATCGAAGATTCGTTAAGAACCCGAGTCCTGCTCAAGTCCGCCCGCTGGTTAGAGGAACTGAGTCATATCGATCAAGAGAGACTGGTTCGCCCGATCCTGGTGAGGGTCAATCAAGACGGTGAAAAGTGGGAACAGGAGCGAGCCCGGAGGGTTCCTGCTCTCGAAGAGTCGGATGTCGATCGGATTCATTTCTTTCTCGACGGCCGCAGGGTTTCGCTCGCTGCTGAAGAGTTGGCAGATTTCCGGTTTCCGACTCCTCTTGAACCGGAAGGTGTTGCCCAGATCTTGGTCGACAGAACCCGGGAGGGGATTGAAGCAGCGTTATTGAGATTGGCGAATGAGGACTGGAGCCAGATCTACGTCAGCCAGGGAAGTGGAGAACCAGGCCTCACCGACCCGGGGCGAAATTCGATGCAGGCCATGCGGAAAGATCTCGAATCACGCGGAGCAACCGTCGAGCCATTGCGCCTTTCGATCACCGAAGCGATTCCTGAGGATGCAGATTTATTGGTGGTCGTCGCTGGAGGCGTGGGATCTTACGAGCCTTTGGGAGCGGCAGTTGAACGAGCTGTTCAGCGCTACCTGGAGGCGGGTGGTGGAGTGGTGGTCTTGCTTCCCGGAAGCGGGGTCAGCGGTCTGGAAGGATTGATGGCCCGTCGGGGGATCAGTGTCGGGCCGGGTTTGGTCGCTGAAGNGCTGCCCCTCGATCAGGGAATGGTTCGCCCGGCNTTTGTGGGCATCGGTCGAGATGCGAATCCCGATCATCCGGCGACATCGCCTTTTGCCCGCCGGGGATTGCAGGCCCGCTTTTCACCAGCCCGGGTTCTTCAGGTTTCAGAGGGTGCGACTCCACTGCTCTTCAGTGGACCTGGAGCATGGGTCGAGCGCGATGGTCGCATGGCTCGCAGGGATCCTGATGAAGCTCCTGCACCACAAGTTCTCGCAGCCGCCAGCGAAGTCGATTCTGGACGTCTGGTCGTCGTATCGAGTTGGACTCCGGTTCTCTCTGAGTTATGGAGAGGGGACAGTCGCCGTTTCTTGCTGTCCTGCTTCGATTGGGCGGCAGGAACTTCTCGCCCTCTCGGCGCGGGAAGGGAGCCGGTCACCCGCAAAGTCGAGCTCTCGGCCAACTTTAGAAATTCCTTCTTTTGGACGAGCCTTGCAGTCCTTCCCGCATGTGCCTTTTTTGGCGGACTGTTGGTTGCTGCATTGCGAAGGAGGAACGCATGAATCCGAGGACGACTCAACTGTTGGCGATTCTCGCGGTCATCCTGACCTTCTTTGCTTACCGATCGATTCGGGATGCCCGTCCGACTTATGTGGTGGGATTGCAGAGTCCGCTCAATTTTTCAGTTCCTGCCGTCCAGTCTTTTGAGATTCGTCGGAATCAGGGCGATTTGATCCGCATCGTTCAGAAGACCTCCGGGGAGATGAACTCTTGGCAGATTGTCGAACCCGTCGTTGACCCCGGTCGCTATTCTTCGATCGAGGATTTACTGCTGCTGCTTCGGGATGTCGAATCCTATGGATCCGGTCCGCAAGATCTCCGTCTCTGTGGGCTCGACAATCCACGGATCTCGGTGTCGATCGAAACCGGATCCTCGACCCATCAGCTGGATCTGGGAAATGACCATGCGTCCCTGAACCGGGTCCACGCCTTGATCGATGGGCAGTCGCTCCTGATCGATCGGGGAGTTCGGGATGTCCTGGAGCAATTTCAGCTCTCGGAACTTCGTGAGGATGCAGTGGTGGGCATCTCCCCGGAAAGAATTCAGAGTCTTCAGCTGGTGCGTNCGGGGCAGGCGGATCTGATTCTTGAGAGAAAGGGCCCCTTCTGGTGGATGGAGAAACCCTACCAGGGAGATGCAAATTCGAGTGCTGTCGAAGCATGGCTCCAGAAGTTGAGTCAGTGGGCAGTGATTGACTATCTCGATGATTCAACAGAAGTGATGGCATCTCCGCGGGCGATTCTGACGCTGAAGACCGAAGATCGCGAAAAAACGGTGACTGTCGGCCCCGTCTTCGCCGTCGAGGGGCAATCGACTGCAGTCGCTGTTTCGACCAGCCAGCGGTCGGCGGTTCTGATCGCGGCAGGATCGACTGCTGAGAATTTGGTGAATCGTTCAGCTGCTCGACTGGTGAGTCCATATCTGGTTCGCTTGAATGACCCGCGAATCGACCGCCTCTCCCTTTCATCGGGATCCTATGGCCCGGTTGAAATTCGCCGCAGCGAGTCCGGGGGCTGGAAACTGAAGTGGGCTGGAGAAAAGATCGAAAGGGAAGCCTCAGAATCTGTGGTCGAGGCTTGGCTCACCGATCTGAGAACCCTGCGATCGGAATCTTGGCAAAAGGTCGATCGGACGGCCCTGCAGAAGTGGGGATTTGATCAGCCACTTTTGGAGATCCGCCTCCATTCACCAGCGGGAGAGTCAGAGGATCTGATCGTGGGAACTGCAGTGGTCGATCAACCGGGCCTCCATTACGTATGGAATCCACGGCGTGAGGCATGCGCGCTGGTGCCCTTGCCGATTCTGGACTCCTTGCGGCAAGCTCCATTTTCAGTCAGATCCCTGCGATTGGGATCTTCTGCCGGCGAAGTTCTTCGCCTGCGTCTCTCGGCACCCGGCTTGGGCCCCATGGAATTGGTCTGCCCGAATCAGGTCTGGAGATTGGTGGGCGGAGGTGAAGAGGCCTCTTCGATGGAGACGGTACAGCTCGAACTCAAAGTACTGGCAGAGCGCATGCTTCAGCTGGCGGTGGGACGTTGGTTTGATCCCGCCGAGATTGCCCCGGACGAGAGTCGTTATCGTGTCCGAATCGACTGGCTTCCTGTCGAAGCGGGAGACCTGCCTTTGAGAACGGTCTATTTGGGTGGTCGGACTGAAGAGGGCTGGCTCCGAGCGCGTCTGGGAGATTCCTCTTGGGGATTCGCCGTGGCACCGGTTGCCGGAGTCGATCTCGAATCAGTCGCTCTCGAAGTGATGCAACGATTAACTCCCAATGACGAGGAGGGCCGTTGAAAAGTATCCGAGGGTCTCTGGTTTTTCTGTGCCTCTTGGTCTCAGTCTTGTCGCTGATCACCCTTTCCCGAGATGATTCTCCAGTGAAGCGGGGGAGAGGAACGGTTGTTCCCGGCGTTCGTGAAGTGACACCCGAGAAATCGACGGATCCGGCTTCCAGAAACGATCCCGTTGGCGATTCCGGTTCTCAGAACGAACAGCAGTCGGATCCTCAGCAGCCGGACCGCCAACAAGGCGATTCAGAAAAGACGATTGGGCAGGAGGCCAACCCTGATCTGGAACTCCAGATTCGGGTGTTGGATGCGGATGGTGGGATTACTGCAGCTGGAACTCCCACGGGTTTTTTCACAGGAGAAGGCGATCCTCTTCTCTCAGTCACCCCGGTCCTGACGGCATCGGTGAAGAGACTGATCGCTGGAAACTATGAAGAAGGGGGGGTTTCGTTGAAGCCGGAATCTCCAGCTACGGTCGATCTTCCCGTCTTTAAGGGGCGTTGGATCGCTGATTGTACCCTTCAGAAGCGAGATTCCGATCTTCTCAAGATCGATCGCATGATGCTTCTGCGTCCTCAATCTGCAGAACAGCGGCCTCTCTTGGTGGTTCCGGCGATGACACGTGCACCAGCAGGCAGCCGCCTGAGAGTTCAGGTGGTTGGTGATCAGCGGACTCTCGATGGCGGGATTCTCAAGGTCGATGGGCCCGAGATGACCTGGGTATTACCGATGGTTCCGCGCCAGTGGTATGCAGGTCTTCTAAAAGTTCAGTTTGTTTGGTCCTGGGAAGCGGCGACCGATGATCGCAGGGAACAAATTCTCGACCTTCGTGGGGCTGAGTTTGTCGGCAAGGATTGGGTGTGGAATGGAGTCCTGAGTGTTGATACGGCTGCTGAAGCCAAGCGTCAGGGCGAGGAGATTCGCCGATGGTATCGACGTGCGCTGGAAGAAGTTGAGATGAGCCGTGACCTCTTGCTGGTAGCAGGGGCGCATGCCCGTGGTAAACGGGCCCGGCTGGTTCGTGACGATGATCGCTATTCTCGTCTTTTGACTTATCCTTTGGCTGGGGTGCTGGATGATCTCGGGCGTGGAAAAGGGTTCGCTGAAAAGCGTTGGCGTCAGCTTTTGGATGAAGAGTTGCCGCTACGGTGGAAGCCTTGGGTTGAGCCGCAGGCGATTCCTTGGCCCGATCGCTATCCCGGACCTGCCCGCAACATCCCGCTTCTGTTTCATACTCTTGCCAAGTACAGCAGACTGGAGAGTACAGTGATCTACATGGCGCTCGGGAAAGAACGTCATCGCAATGATTTTGTCGCTGATTTCGACTGGGATCCGGCTACTGAAAGAACCCAGACTCTGGGTAAGTTGCGGAATTTTATCGATGCGATCAGAGAGAAGTTGGAAGAGTTGGAAAAGGACTAGGAAGGAAGGGTTAGCCTTTCTTCTCGCCTTCTTGTGAGTCCGCCTCATCCAAGCCATCCGCTGACGAACCGTTGCCAGCGGGGGGCGACTTTGGCGAATCGGAGGCTGACGCAGGACGTTTCCTGATCCGCTGAATTTCGACCTCTCCTTGCCGATACCTCTCAACCTCACCATTCTCGCCGATCCAGACCTTGGCCTCAAAAGCGTTGGAACTGACGTTCCAGCGCTGGACAGTCAAGTCTCCAATTTTCTCGGCCCTTTCCTTGCGGAACTCCAGATCGATAAATCGGTACTCTCCCGGAATCAGGGCCGAAATTGTTTTGGGTTCCGACAGGACAAGTCTTTTTCCGATCAGTAACCAATGTTCGAAGGATTGGTTGCCCAGGAGTAGGCAGTTTTCTTTCAGGGGAATCACTCGATCGACCTGATTTCCTGATCTCGGATCTCTGACGACGATTCGAACCTCTTCAGCCTTGAATTCTGCTGCGGTGATCAAGTCGGTGAGCCCTCCTGCCGTCGCTTCAACAGAAAGCTGTCGCTGAAGGGAGACGGGTTTCAGATTCTTTCCAGAGAAATCTGTTTTCTGGCGCACGTCGAGAGCTCGTCCATCCCGTTTCCATGACAGTCTGGAGTCCAGTCGCCAGAGGTTTTGCTGTTGATCCTGAATGGGAGAAAATCGGATTCGGATGGAGCCTACTGGGGCTCCAGCGTGAATCCAGCGCCAGTTTAGTTCCGTGTCTGTCATATATGGGAGGGGAGGGGGGTACTTATCCGGAACGGGGGTGACAGGTTTGGGGTCATCGACCAGTAATGCGAGAAGAGCAAGGTAGATCATTGGTGAAATCATGTTTGATTCCCATTCGTGACACACAGGAAAAGTTGTCGAAGAGGACCCGTGCAATTTTGATGTGGTTTGTGGTACGATCGCATCTTGGTTGGAGTGAGGACATCTGGCAAGACACGATGCGTCTATATTCTTGCTTCGTGAAAGCTAAATGATCCAACTTTTTTCGGGATGAAGAGGCCCCACCAGGGGCTTCTCGGTTCGAGTCGGAAACAAGGTTTTTCCGATTCGTATCGTGGGAGTGACGTGTTTCGACCCATCGGGCAGGAAGCCTGAGGGGCAGGAACACGCGGGAAAGGATTGAAGATGCGCAAGGATTTGTCCTTGATTCGACGTCTCGAAAAAATCGAGAAGGAGCTGGGGTACTGCCAGATCAAACTCGAAAAGGAACAACGTCTTGCCACGCGCGTGCATTTTTTGCGTGCGCACAGAGATCACATGCGGAATTCCCTGAGTAGTTATCCCGAGTCTGAAAGCGGTTCCCAGAACTCGCTCGGGGGGCTTTCCTTTGTGGAGATCTCTCGCAAGATGATGGAGGAGGAGTCCTCTTTCGCATTTGAGGATATCCGCCTTGAATTCATTGCGATCGGCATGCGTCCAGAGATCACGAACGAGCTGGATCTCTTGGACCAAGACATCACTGATACTACCGAAAAGCTTCAAACCTTCCGGGTCTTCCACGACAAGATCGAAGGTTTGCAGTCAGAAAGAACTCAGGCACTGAGTAGCTTCATCCTTGAAAAAGGTGAGCCGGTACTGAAGATTTCTGAAACTTTTGAAGAGACTGAATCACGTTGGAATGTTTTGACTGAAGATCTGACCAACATCGATGACGCCCTCTTCTGTGTTCAGAGAGCGAATGACTATCTTGCTTCCGCAAGAAACTTTGTTCTTCAGGCACGCAGTCACTACTCCGTTCAGCAGTGGTTGGAGAGTGGTTACCTTGTCGATCTGTTCAAGCATTCCTTGATCGGTCGAATCAAGGAAATGCTGGAGGGTGCAGAGCGCAACTTGAAGACCGCTCTTGGTGAGCTGATCTGCCTCAATGATGAAGACTACGATCTGTTTGAGTTTTCTGACTTCGCTCCGATTCTTCTGCCTTTCTACAAGCAGCTGTTCAGCGATGTTTTCAAGCAGACCAAATTTCAGGATGTTCTGAATCTTGTTGAGGAACGCCTGGATCGGGCTGAGAAACTGCACAAGCGTCTTGCGGAAACACGCGAAAACGTGTTCAACAATCAGATGCAGCAGGAAACAGAGCGTGAAGATCTCTTCCATCAGATTGGTGAAGAGCGCCGTAAACTGCGTTTGAGCAGCTGATACCTCGAAGACTTAAATCGATACCTTGGGCTGGCATGGCTCCTCAAAGCTTGAGGATCTGTGCCAGCCTTTCTGTTGCCAACTCAGCATCGTCCGCCAGTTTTCCGGTGATCAGTGCTCGACCATCTCGATAACAGGTAATCGCCCCGCTCGGTTCTTCGATGCGAAGGGACCAAGGTTTCCTGTGAATGCACTGATTCATTCCCGAGTTTCGCAACTTTTCCTCGAGGTCATCGAGGCTTTCCCGGATCCAGACTTCCAGTGTTCCACTCCCGCACAGGCGACGGACCACCCATTGAGATTTCGAATCCTGAGGCTGAATTTTCAGCAATCCTTGGTCTGAGCAGGTGGGGCAATTCGGATCGGCCTCCAGCTCGACCCAGCGTTCTCCAGCGGTCAGTGAGCCCCGAAGGTATTTGCGGAGAGTCGAGGGTGCGGCTTCGGTTTTCGGATCCGATTGGGCATCATTCAGAAGACGTGTGGTCAGTAGCCGCATGACTGCAGCAGCGGCTGCGAAGCAGGTCGCAGGCAGAACGCCTTCGGTTTCACAGGTACCCAGAGGATATTGGTCCATCTCTGGGGATACCCAGCAATGGTAACAGGGGGAACCGGGGGGATTGAAATCGGCGGCGACCCAACGGTCAGCAATTGCCGCAGAGTGAAACCAACCGATGCCCGTTTGCAGGGAAGTTTTTTGGATCAGTGAACGAACTGCAATGTGATCGGTGGCGTCGATCACAAAGTCATGCCCCTCGAAGAGTTCCAGGGCATTTCGGGGAGTCAACATCCCTTCGTAGGTGCGCAAGTGGGTTCGCCCCCCGAGCTGCTCCAGGTTCTTTGCCGCTGAAACCACCTTCGGAGTTCCATCTTTGACGTCTTGTTCACTGTATAGGACTTGCCTGTGAAGGTCGGTGGTGTGAATCCGGTCACCATCGACAAGGGTCAATTCGCCAATACCACTTCGATGCAGAATCTGGGCGAGAGGGGAGCCAACCCCTCCGATGCCGACCAGGAGGAGGGAAGCCTTGGCCCAGGTCTCGTCTAGAGGGATTCCACTCTGGACCCTTCTCTGGCGATCGTAGCGTTCCAAGAAGCCTCATTTCAGGAGATCTCCGCACAGTGAGACCACCATCAAATTTAGCCGAGGGGAGGTGGAGACTCCAGCTGAACCCCGGGGGTGGAAATCGAAGTGTTGCCGGTGTGAAGGGTTGCACCCGTGTCGGCCGCGGTTTGTACTGACTGATTGATCATGGGGGGCAATCCGGAGATCATTCCGGTCCATTCTCTAAAATGACGATTTTCCGGGGGGCGAGGTTGCGGGAATGAATCCGAATTTTTTTTCCGATTCAACCTTTTTGGTGTCGCTTCTGGGGGCCTTTCTCATCGGCTCGATTCCGTTTAGCTACATCATTGGACGATTCCGTGGAGTGGATCTGCTCAAGGTTGGCAGTGGTAATCCCGGAGCGACCAACCTGACCCGAAATCTTGGCCGAAACTGGGGCGCCTTAGGTCTCGTTCTCGATGTTCTCAAAGGAGTTGTCCCGATATTGATCATGCGTGATCTATTCGTGGAGGATTCACTTTCAGTCATTCATGCGATTGCAGTCGGAGCGGCTGCTGTTGTGGGTCACTGTTTCTCTCCATTCCTTTTGGGGCGAGGCGGCAAAGGGGTTGCGACAACAGCAGGGGTCTTGCTGGCTTTTGAACCCTACTTAGCGCTTTCTTTGCTCCTGTTTTGGGTGATCACTCTTCGTTGGATTGGCAGTGTCGGGATCGCTTCGGTGATCGGTGCGCTGGGCGGAGCGGCTCTCGGTGCGACGTTGATGCTTCAACCGTTTTCTTTCAGTGGAATACTCATCCATGCGACCTCTGTCCCTGATCAGCGCTGGTTAGGAGCCATTCTGGTTCTGATCTGCCTGCTGATCGTGAGTCGACATCAACAAAATATCCGAGAGTATCGGCAGGCTCGATCGGCGGCTTCCGAATGAAGGTTCTTGTCGCTGGATCGGGAACTTGGGGAACTGCTCTGGCCCATGTCGCCAGAAAAGCAGGACAGGATGTGATCATCCATTGCCGCCGGCAGGAGAGGGCTGCAGAGCTCTCAGCTGGGCGTCATTCATTTCTCCCGGAGATTCCTCTGGGTTCTGGCTATCAAGTGTGTGTTGCCGGCACAGATCCGGTTCCAGAAGTGGATCTTGTGATCAGCGCCATCCCAACGCAGATGATTCGTGGCTACCTTGAGGGGCCAGGAGCTGATCTGCCGCGTCACGTCCCTTGGATTTCGGCCTCTAAAGGGCTTGAGAAAGGGCAGAAATGCCTGCCCACGCAGATTCTCAGGCAATGTGGGGTAACCACGGAGCCTGGGGTCTTGTCGGGACCAAGCCATGCCGAGGAGGTTCTTCGAGATTTGCCGACCGCTGTGGTTTTTGCTCATCCGGATGAGGACATCTCGGTCAATATTCAGAAGTCTTTGCGGACACCTGAGTTCAGGATCTACAGAAGTCCGGATCGGGTGGGTGTCGAGTGGGCAGGGGTTCTGAAAAATGTGGTTGCTTTGGGGTGTGGTATTGCAGTGGGCCACGGATTCGGTGACAACACCATAGCGGCGATGGTGACCCGGGGGAGTGCCGAGATTTCGCGGATGGGTTGTCTTCTTGGAGGACAGCGCGAAACCTTTTCAGGGCTCTCTGGAATTGGTGATCTCGTCGTGACTTGTTTCAGCTCTCACTCTCGTAATCGAGTCGTGGGTGAATCCATCGGCAAGGGGCAGTCCGTTGCCGAGGTGCTGGCGGGGATGAAGCAGGTTGCAGAGGGAGTTCATACTTCCCGGGCAGCAGCAGAGATGGCTCGCGAGATGGGAATTGAAATGCCCATCCTTGAGACCGTTTCAAGAGTTCTGGCCGGTGAGATTTCAGTGGAGCAAGGGATAGAAGGGCTACTCATCAGAGTGCCCGATCAGGAATGAGGACTGGGTTGCTTTACTGGGTTGTGGCAACACTTCCGGTCAACGTTCTCGATCTTCTCAGAGAGAAGTTCGAGAACGTTGGAATCGTCCGGTTTACTGCGGCAGAAGTCGAAGTATTCGGTCGTGATCCAGACTCGGCGGATGGTGTCCATGCGGATGGGGTCCATGCAATGCGCGTGGAGGTCGCTGTCAATCATGAGTTCCTCTCGCCGACTCTTGCTGTTTTGGATGATCTTCAAGCGGCGGGTCATGAGATTCATGTGCACGTCGGGGCTCTCAAAGATGCCCGCAGGATTCGGACTGGTGAAGCGGGTCCGGAAGCGATTTAGACAAATGGAAATAAAACTCAGATCACGAGCAGGGCATTCGTTGTCGACCGAGATCCGAGGGATTGAAAAGTTTTTGTAGCCATCGATTTTCTGGCACCTGTGAAGTGCCGGAGTTGAGATAAATATTGAGATTTAACGGTATCAAGGCTCAAGGGGGGCCGAAGCGAAGGGAGTGGCTTTGACAGTCAACGAAATCCTGGAACTGGTCAGAAACAAAGGGATTGAAGCGGTGGACTTCCGCTTCTTGGATTTCCCGGGACTCTGGCAGCATTTTACGATTCCTGCATCCGGACTGGATGAAAGCAGTTTCACGGACGGTCTGGGATTTGACGGTTCGAGCATGCGTGGCTGGAAAGGCATTGAGGAGAGCGACATGCTCGTCGTGCCAGATCCGTCGACGGCTTGGATTGATCCCTTCCCGAAGATGAAGACCCTCGTTCTCGTCTGTGACATCAAGGATCCCATCACCCACGAGAGTTACTCCCGTGATCCACGGAACATTGCTCGTAAGGCAGAAGCCTACCTGCAGAATTCCGGTCTGGGTGATCAGGCGTTCTTTGGCCCTGAGGCAGAATTCTTTATCTTCGATGACATCCGCTTCGACCAAAATGAGCACAGTGGTTTCTACTTCGTCGACAGTATCGAGGGGCGTTGGAATACCGGTCGGGATGAAGGACCGAACCTCGGCTAT
Source organism: Planctomycetota bacterium (assembly GCA_002691835.1). Next base: position 445 of record NZJA01000135.1, on the reverse strand, counting down.
AAGCCCCGCTATAAAGAAGGCTACTTCCCGGTTCCTCCCACTGACAAGCATCATGATCTCCGCAATGAGATGATGAAGAATCTCATCGATTGTGGCCTTGAAATCGAGTGTCAGCACCATGAGGTTGCGACCGCTGGTCAGGCTGAGATCGACATTAAATATGACACCCTGCTTTCAGCCGCGGATCAGTTGATGGCCTACAAGTACATCGTCAAGAACACGGCTCACCAGAATGGCAAGACCGTTACTTTCATGCCAAAGCCGGTATGGAACGACAATGGTAGTGGAATGCATATTCATCTGTCCATTTGGAAGAACGGTGCCAACCTGTTCGCCGGAGATGGATATGCAGGCATGAGCGAGATGGCACTTCACGCGATCGGCGGAATTCTTCATCACGCTCCTGCTTTGGTCGCACTGACCAATCCAACGACCAATTCCTACA
>NZJA01000134.1 GCA_002691835.1 Planctomycetota bacterium | reverse complement strand
AAGCGATTCCGACAGCAGTGAACAGATCCAAGTCTGCCACAACTTTGTTGACCAAGAAGTAGGCGACACAACCTACAACGGCACCGATGAGTCCGCAAATAACGGAGTTGGTCCAGTTCCCCATGATTCCCTCAATCCCTATTCCGAGACACCGCGGCGACCGTGCCGGAACAACAATACGGTAATCGAATCATGATTTTTTTGTCAAATAGATCCGTCAATCACTGAATAGAAGCTTTTCAGCAGGTATTTAGGGTATTCGGTCCTGCGCCTCTGTTTCTTCGGATTACTTCTTCCTGGTCAGCAACCGGGCGGAGATCGGGCCGAGATTCCCGAGGATTCTTCTGGAAAGGGGACAAGATGTCCTTCAATCCTACAATGACCAAAGTGCTCGCCGCACGTTTTCTCAGCTGGTTACTGATCGGTATATTTTTCGCTGTTCCGATCACTGCCCAGGAACATATGGCGAATTTGGGTACGAGCAACTTTGAGATGTCCATGGAGATGATCCCCACTTCAGATGGCAACTACGTCACCGTCTCCCCGATGATGAACGTCAGTTTCACGAGTCCGGGACTGGGAATCAAAATTTACCTGAACAAGATCGATGAAAACAGCAATGTTATTTGGTCGCGGAGGATTGGACAGTTTCCCGCGATTAATCAGTTTCCTACTTCGGTGACCGAAATGATCGACACCGCCGGCAATTCCATCGGATATGCCGTAACAGGAGTCAGCCTGCAATCTGGAATTCCAGATCCGATCTTCGTGATTACGACCGATACCAACGGTCATGTCACGGGAACCCGTACCTATGGAGGAAATCTTCCCATTCCCGGAGCAAACCTCACCCCCACTACTGGAGTCGGCAACAAGATCATCCAGGACCATCAAGGGAATCTCGTCGTCGTCGGTTCATTGCGTTTTTCGCAAGACGTGGGAGTCGTTCCTTTTCTGCTCAATACCGATACCAACTTGAATCTGAACTACATGCGCCTCTACCATGATGTGCGTTATCTCACGAACGGATTCGGCTTCGGGTCCATGGCAAACTTTGACGATATTGTTGCCATCCCAGCCATGGAAGACCCTCAGACTGGTGAATTCGTGCCAGATGGATATTTGATCACCGGTGGAACCAAACAGTTGGGTGTCCCCTGGACTGCTGAAACTCTTGTGATCCGTACAGATCCCGGTGGAAATGTTCTCAAAAGTGGGATTTACGGCCCCACCTTCAACGACTCCAAAGGTCGTGCGATTGAATTGGCTTCCACAGGCCTGGTGAAGGTCGTCAGCCACATCAAGGAGCCCACTGGAGCCCCCATTTCGACACAAATCTTCACGCTGACCCCCGCAACCCTGAACTTGGTGCAGCAAAACCGATACCACGGTTTCGTTTCCCATGGAGATATCCGGGAAACCAATAATGGCGAGTTCATTCTCGCCGGCCGCGGAGCATTTGATCAAGATGGAGCGGTACTACGTATAAAAAACAATGGCAACATTGTCTTCTTCTACGGATATGGCTCCAATCATGTGGAACTCCTTACGGACGTACATGAACTTCACGATGGAACTCTATATTCCAGTGGCGTCACAACCACTTGGTGCCTGGGTCCCGCTGACGAATACTTGGTAAGGACTAAAGATGACGGAACTCTTCCAGGCTGTCCGGTTCTCTCGCTGAACATCGAACAATCTGTCGCACAGGACCCCATGCGCGATACCAACTGGGAAACCGTCCTCATTGATCTGAATAATCCTCATGAGGTCGTGGATGTCACCCCGGATACGATCAAGAGACAGATCTGTCCAGGAATCGTGGTCGGTCCATTCCCCTGGGATTGGTTCCGTCGCGGTGACTTCACTCGTGATCAGCAAGTGAATGTGGCCGATGCCATCGGTAGTTTGTCGAAGCTCTTCAGTAATGGGCCAGATTCGATTCCGGCAAATGCTGCAGATTCGAATGCAGACGGGAATCATGATATTGGTGACGTGGTTTACACCCTGAGTTACCTATTCAGTGGAGGCTCCGCCCCTGCAGCTCCATTCGATCAGGTTGGTCCCGACCCTGAACTGGAACAACAGAACATCTTTGGTCTTGAGGACTTCTTCCAGTACTACAATCAGAACTTCCGTATGGACGAGGCAGGCTGGGATTTGAACTTTGATTTCGAGATTTAAACTCTCCTGAGCAGAAAAAAAGGCCCCGTCGGATCTAACCGACGGGGCCTTTTTCAGATCTGCCAGATTTCAGGAACCGGTAGAACCTGATTCCTGAACTTCCTTTTCATTTGGAACTTCGCCAAAGATTCGAGTCATCGCTTCTTTTCGATAGTCAAAGATTCGCGCCAGTTCTGATTTCACATAAACAGCATGAGCGATCGATCCCAATGGACCAAATGGCAGCGTGTAAGTTACGCGATCGAAGAAATGAACTCCCCCATCGACTTCAGTGATCTCATGGTAGTGATACCAAAGGCTGTAAGGACCAATCCGTTGTTCATCGACAAATGAATGGCGATCTTTGATGTGCTTGATCTCTGTTAGCCAACACTGCGAACCGATCACAGGAATCCCTACTCGGTATTCAATGAGAAGGCCTTCGTACATGACTTCGGGAACATCCGTCAGAATCGAGAAAGACATGTCATCCGGGGTGATGGCATCGAGGTTTTTGGGGGTACTGATGAACTCCCAAGCATTATCGAGATCGGTGGGCAAGGTGAGCGATCTCTCCAAGTTATGTATCTTTGGCATTTGTGCTCCAATCGGGGCATGTTCACTGAACACTTCAGGACAATAGAGTCCATTATCGGGTTCATTTTAAGATTTACCTGTTCTTCGGGGTCGAGTGTCCACGATTCCGACCTTAAATTGCGTTGTGAAGGTCTACTATTCTACACACCCCAAAGATAAGAGGAATTCCATGAGCGGCTCTCCGGCTTCCCAAGCATTGAAACCCTTGGTAATGAGACCTCTGCATCTCTCCCTGTTTCTGGCCCTGATCATACCTGCTGGTCTTTTCGCCCAAGTAAAATCGCAAGACCCCCCGAAGGAACCCCTTCCCAAACCGATTTCAAAACCGGAAAAGACCGCCACAAAGAAAATCTTGTTCATCGGTAACAGCTTTACATTTTGGCGGGGTGGACTGGACCAACACCTGAAAATGCTTTCTGAAGCGATGTCTCCCCCTCTCGGATATGAAACAAAATCCGTTACACGCGGAGGAGCCTCCCTGGAAGTGATGTGGAAAAAAACCTCCGCTGTCGAGGAGATCAAAAAAGGTCAATACGATATTGTGATTCTTCAAGATGATATTCCTGAGACCACGATCGATTCTTTCAAAACCTACTCAAAGAAATTTGTTGATCTAGTGAGAGAGAGCGGAGCCCGCCCTATCCTCTTCATGGCCTGGGATTACGAACGCCTGAACTGGATTTCCATGGAAGAGATTGCCAATGCTCACCTCGAAGTCAGCCGTAAACTGAAAGTAGAAATCGCACCGGTGGGATTTTCATGGGCTCTTTCCAAAAATCGGCAACCGAGCCTGAACATGTATGTTCGAGATGCTGAACATCCCAGCGTTGCCGGGATGTACCTCTCACTTTTAATCATCGAATCAACAATTTCTGGAGAGAGCCCTCTCACTCGGTCACCCAAGGAACTGAAAATCCCCGGTTTAGATCAACTGAATGCCAAAGGAAGGAAATATCTTCAGGAAGTGGCCAGAGATGCACTCAAACTTTGGCGGAAGAAATAGAGCCTTCCAACAAGTCGAGTCACGCCATGTCGTAGGTCAGCAGATAGCAATCGAGATCTCCATTTGGAATCGGAATCTTTGACGTGGGCTTGATTTTCATAGCGGCCTCAATCGCTGGGCTCCCCGACAAAAGAGCGATTCTCCAACCGCGCAGCTTGCGAAAAACGCCTCCCATCCGATCCAGAAAATCAGGACTTGAGGCAAGGCGTTTCCCATAAGGCGGATTACAGACGACCGTCATCACCGGTCCATCGGCTTGCAAATCAAAAACTGATTGCTCCTTGAAGGCGAGTCGAACTCCTGCTTTGCGGGCATTACCCTTGGCTATCTGCAGAATCTCTCCATCCACGTCACGGGCGATCACCGAAGGTCTTTGCCCCCTGGCTGTACTCCGCAACTCTCCCTTCATCGTCCGTAGCAGGGATTCCGAATCCGCATCGAAACTGGCCCACCTTTGAAAGCCAAAACTGGGCCGCGAAAGTCCCGGTGCAAGGCCTTGAGCCCACTGTGCGGCTTCAATCGCGATGGTGCCGGATCCACACATGGGATCGATCAATGGTGATTGCCGATCCCAGCCTGACATTCGCAGAATTGCCGCAGCCAAATTCTCCCTGAGCGGGGCCTCTCCCGATTCCGCCCGGTAGCCCCGCAAATGCAGCGGATTGCCGGACAGATCCAGATAGATGTTGAGTTTGTCATTGGCGAGATAGACAAACACCCTGACGTCCGCATCATCCCTGTCGACGGAGGGGCGATCCCCCCATTTCTCCCGAATCTGGTCGACGATGGCATCCTTCACTCGAAGGGCCACAAATCCGCTGTGATTCAACTGGCTTCCAACGGTCACGCACTGAACCGACAGAGTTTTCTCCGGGGTCATGTGCTGACCCCAGTCGACTTTCTGAATTTCGCTGTAGAGCTCTTCAGCAGTCGTCGCCCTTCCCCGCCCCATCAGCACCAATATACGCTGGGCGATTCGACTCTCCAGACACGCACGCCAACCCTCACTCCAATCGCCCCGGAAAGGGATTCCCCCTCGATTCAGGCGAACACTTTTAAAGCCCAGCTCTCTCAATTCGTCACAGAGAGCACTTTCAGTGTTCTTAATAGCAGAGGCAAAAAACTCCTGCATCAATCGACCTCAGAACTTTCTTCAAACAGGGGCCAGTCCGTCAATCCTTCGGCTCCTCCCAGATAGAAAGATCTTCGATTCCAGGGTGTCAAAGGAAGATCTTCTCGAAAACGCTTTCGCAGATCCGGGTTTGAAATGAAATCACGGCCAAACATGACGGCATCACATTTTCCGGAATCCAATGCCTCTCTGGCAGTTTCCCGGGTGTAGCCACCTCCAGCAACATAGAGTCCCTTGTCCCCCCCGGAAAAAGCTTGGCGGATTTTGGCACAAATTTCTTCAAGGCCCTCTTCACGAACACCTACCGAAAAACTTTCGACGACGTCGATGAATGCGATTCCCATCTCCGCGAGGCGATCTGCGAGTGCTCCATAAGTCTCCAGCATGTTGTGATCATGCCGCTGCCCGTCCGCCTCTCCGCCAATCGGGGAGATCCGGTAGCCGGTTCTGTCAGAACCCACTTCACGGACCACTGCTTCGGCGACTTCCAGGGAGAATCTCATTCTTCCTTCGAGTGATCCGCCATACCCGTCGGTTCGATCGTTGATGCCTGAACGTAAAAATTGCTCCAGCAGATATCCGTTGGCCCCATGAATTTCGACGCCATCGAAACCCGCCTCCATGCAACGCGCCGCTGCCAACCGGAACTCCTCGACGACAGCGGGGATTTCTGACTCCAGCAAAGCTCGTGGATCTGAAACCGCCTCCCGTCTTCCATCCGCATCGATGTAGGTTTTTCCCCCACCATTCACTGCGGTTGCCGAGACGGGCTGTTGATCATGCGGTTGCAGGCTGACGTGGCTGACTCTCCCCACATGCCACAGCTGGCAAAAAATCTTCCCACCCACAGCGTGCACGGCCTGGGTCACTTTTTTCCAACCGTTCACCTGCTCCGGAGTGTGAATACCGGGGGTGGCAAAATAACCATGCCCAGCGGGCGTGACCGGAGTGGCCTCGGAGAGAATCACCACCGCACCATTTTTGGGGTGAGCCCTCTGGGCGTAGTACTCCGCATGGAGTTCAGTCGGAAGATTGCCCGGCTGGGAAGCCCTCGAACGGGTCAGCGGAGCCATCCAGATCGGCCAGGAATCTTCATGGATTGCAGATTTGAACAAGATTCTTTCCCTTCAAGGCTCCCAGATTACCTCAAAATGGCCCTCAATGGCCCTCAATGGCCCAACCCGTCCTCTTTACAAAATCTTTATGCAAATCAAGCCGCAACCCTTATATCGCTTACCTACCCTTCAATCCATCTTCACAAACGACCATTTCTTGGACGTTTTTTGGAGGATTTTTTAAAGCAAGGCACCTAAATAGGGGGAAATCGACATGCCGTGTCAACTTCGATCACTTTTTGTTTTCATGCTGATTGTTACTTCAACTCTGCTGTTCACTCAGCAGCCTGCCTCCGGTCAGGACGCCATGTCCCCCATTTGGAAAAATGGACTCGGCTTCTCTACCGCAGACGGCAAAAACAAGATCTCCCTTGGAGGTCGTTTGCAGATCGATACCGGTTTCTTTTCTGAAGAAGACGGAGTCGATGCGGAAGAGGACGGCGTACGGATGCGCCGCGCCAGAATTGCCCTCTCTGTCCTGATCAATGGCAACATTGAGTTCAAGACCCAATACGGCTTTTCCGGTGGAGACGCGGACTTCAAAGATTTCTACATGGGCTTCCTCAACAAGGGTTCCATGCCCAGCGTCATCAGCAAAATCCGTGTGGGTCAGCAGTACGAGCCGTTCGGTCTGGAAACCTTGATCAGCAGCAAATACATCACCTTCGCCGAGCGCAGTTTCACCGACGTCTTCTCCCCGAGCCGGAACACCGGAATCCTGGCTTTCATGAACCCCTTCGAAAACATGGACAGCTCCTTTGCCCTCGGTGTTTTCAAGGACGACAACGGCTATGGTGATGCTCAGGGAGACAACGAGCAGGCAGTCACCGGTCGACTGACCCTGGCTCCCATCAATGAAAAGGATGGAACCGTTCTTCATTTGGGAGTCGGCTTCAGTTCGAGGAAAAACCCGGGAGCGACGATCTCCTACGACGCCAACGCTCTTTCCAGCCTTGGTGAAGATATTGTGGACGCCAGTATCGCCAGCGAGCAGGTCGACCTGCTGGGATTCGAAGCCGCCTACAGTCAGGGCCCTCTGTCACTGCAGGCCGAAATGGTTCAGTCCTCCCTCGACACTGCAGAGGCCACCGCCTGGTACCTGATGGCCAGTTACTTCCTGACCGGTGAAAGTCGCCCCTACAAGGCTTCCTCAGGAGTCTTCAGCCGCGTCAAGCCGGCCAACAATCAGGATGACGCTGGATCGGGAGCTCTCGAACTGGCAGTGCGTATCACCGAGATCGATCTGGAAGAGATGACCGCCGGTGAAGAGGCGGAAGCGATCACCGTCGGTCTCAACTGGTACCTGAACCCGAACTCACGAATCATGTTCAACCTGACCAATGCATCGCCGGGAGAAGGCTCTGCCTATGGCAATGACGTCACCAGTTTCGTCACCCGTTTCGCTGTGAATTTCTGATTAAGATTGTTGTTTCTGTGAGGTTTCAGTTTGCAACTGAAATCACCGCTTGGCATTTTGCCGAGAACTTAGAAAGGAAATGAAAATGAATCACAAAAAGTTTTTAACCCTGCTGCTTTCAACACTCCTCCTTGCCGGTTGTACCAGCGATGGCGGGGGCTCCAATGACGGACTTTCTGGAACCGTCAGGGTCGACGGATCCAGCACTGTCTTCCCCATTACCATGGCGGTTGCCGAGGAGTTTCAGAACCTGCACCCCAACATGAATGTACCCGTGGGTGTCTCGGGAACCGGTGGAGGATTCAAAAAGTTCTCCATCGGCGAAATCGACATCAATGACGCCTCCCGTCCGATCAAGGACAAGGAAAAAGCCAAGTGCGTTGAGTACGGGATCGATTACATCGAGATTGCGGTGGCCTACGACGGTCTTTCGGTGGTCACCCACCCCGACAATGACTTTGTCGATGCCATTACCGTCGAAGAGCTGAACAAGATCTGGCACCCGGAATCCGCCGTCAGCAACTGGAGTCAGGTTCGTGCTGGATGGCCCGATCGTGACATTGAGCTGTTTGGACCAGGTTCTGACAGCGGAACCTTTGACTACTTCACCAAAGTCGTCAACGGCGAAGAGCAGCTTTGCAGATCCGATTACATGCAGAGTGAGGATGACAATGTTCTGGTCAAAGGAGTTTCCGGAGACAAAGATTCTCTGGCCTTCTTCGGATACGTTTACTACAAGGAAAATGCCGAAAAACTGAAGATTGTTCCTGTCAGCTACAAGGGCGAGAGCGCCATCACTCCTGATGAGACGACGATCAATAACGGCACTTACAAGCCCCTTTCCAGACCGATCTTCATTTACGTCAGCAGTGCTGCAGCAGTCCGCAAGGAAGTTCAGGAGTTTGTAAAATTCTACCTCAAGAATGCTCCCCAACTCGTTTCTGAGGTAGGATATGTACCACTTCCGGATTCTGACTATGAGCAGAGCCTGAAAGACTTCAGTGCCTTTGTGTCGAATTCTGAAAAAAGTGCTGAAAAAGCTCCATAGAGGTTTTATGCCAGAAGCGAATACGGTTTCTTTCCAGAGTTCTAGAAAGAAATCAAAGTGGATAGAAGAGGTCGCGCGCAGTGGATTTTTCCTCTGCGCGGTGGCCTCTGTTTTTACTACTTTTGGAATCGTTTTTGTCCTCATTCGAGAGGCGATCCCATTCTTTCAGGTCGTCCCCGTCACGGACTTTCTTTTCGGTACTCGCTGGAATGCATTAATTGAACCTCGATCCTTCGGCGTGATTCCCCTCTTTATGGGAACGATGATGATCGTTTTGGGATCCGGATTAATCGCGATCCCTATTGGGCTGGCCAGTGCGATTTATCTCAGTGAATTTGCCAATGACAGAACACGAAAAACCGTNAANCCNATNNTGGAAATTCTNGCNGGNATCCCAACAGTGGTCTANGGATANTTNGCNTTNACGGGAATCACCCCNCTNCTGAANCTNNTCAATGACGACATTTCAGTNTTCAACGCCCTNTCNGCNTCCATCGTCGTTGCGGTNATGATCCTGCCNATGGTNGCNTCNNTNTGNGATGACGCCTTNAGNGCNGTNCCTNGNGCNCTNCGNGAAGGCGGNTTNGCTNTNGGCAGNACAAAAACNGAAGTCTCNCTCAAAATCGTCGTACCNGCNGCTCTTTCNGGNATTGTGGCGTCATTCGTTCTGGCATTCTCAAGAGCCATCGGTGAAACCATGGCTGTAACACTGGCCGCAGGAGCGACTCCGAAATTGACGATGAACCCCCTCGAGAGCATCCAGACGATGACGGCATATATTGTTCAGGTCGCAACAGGTGATATCGAACATGGATCCGTCTCATACCATTCTCTTTACGCCGTNGGAGGAATGCTCTTCCTGATTACCCTTGGTGCGAACCTACTCAGCCATCAGATCCTCAAAAAGTACAGGGAGCAGTACGAATGAGTACCACCTCTGCTTTACCTCCTAATGAGTTCAAATCCTCTCTGGGACGCAGAAGATTCGTCTCCAGTTTGTTTAAGAACACCTGTGCGGTGCTCTCTTGGCTCTGTATTGGCATTCTTGGATTCCTTTTGGTTCATATTGTCAGTGCAGGTTGGGAATGGGTCAGCTTTGATTTCCTGAAAAACCCTCCATCACGAATGCCGGAGAAGGCCGGACTCTTCTCGGCATTAATGGGAACGATTTGGATCATCGTCACCACCGCCTGCATATCGATACCGATAGGAGTCTGCTCAGCTCTCTATCTGGAAGAATATGCTCGAAAAAACAGGCTCAATTCTTTTATTGAGATCAATATTGCCAATCTTGCAGGGGTCCCCTCGATTGTGTACGGCATTCTCGGACTCACACTTTTTGTCCGTCTAATGAAATTTGGGCCCAGCGTTCTAACTGGCTCACTGACTCTGAGCCTCTTGATTCTTCCCGTCATCATCATCGCCTCCAGAGAAGCTATTAAAGCTGTCCCCTCAACTATTCGTCTTTCGGCTTACGCTTTGGGCGCGACCCGATTTCAAACGGTGATTCATCATGTCTTACCGGCAGCAATGCCTGGAATCATGACGGGAGTGATCCTTGCTCTTTCGAGAGCGATTGGTGAAACGGCACCGATCCTCATGGTGGGAGCTGTCGCATACGTCAGAAAAGCTCCGTCAGGGATTCTCGATGGCTTTACCGCTCTCCCCATACAAATCTACAATTGGGCGCGAGAAGCGAAGCCTGAATTTGAGGGATTAGCCGCAGGTGGTATTATCGTGCTACTTGTGTTGTTGTTCACAATGAACAGCGTCGCTATTCTCATTCGAAATAAAACGCAAAAGGCGCAATCATGAGTTCTGTAGATACTACTCAAAAGATTTCTGAGGATGAGTTTATGAATAAGCGTCCAGCCGCAGATAACTCCAAGCACTCTTTAGAGCCTTCCACGAAAGACAATGATTTCAAAACCGCCCAGCTTAAGGGTGAAAACATTGTGATCAGTTACGGCGATGATCAAGCGGTTAAAAATGTAGATATTGTTTTCCCGACAAACAAGATCACTGCAGTCATCGGTCCTTCAGGCTGTGGGAAAAGTACTCTTCTAAGAGCGTTCAACAGAATGAACGACTTCATTCCGAGTGCCAGGATCGAAGGTCTTCTCAGTTACAGGGATATGAACCTGTACGGCAAAGACATCGATCCGGTTGAGGTTCGGCTGCGAATTGGAATGGTTTTCCAGAAACCTAATCCATTTCCAAAAACCATCTACAAAAACATCGCCTGGGCTCCGCAGATCAATGGCTACAAGGGGAACATCGACGAACTTGTTGAATCCTCCTTAAAAAGTGCGGCGCTTTGGGACGAAGTTTCTGACCGTTTACACGATTCAGCATTGGGTCTGTCTGGCGGTCAACAACAGAGATTGTGCATCGCCCGGGCTTTGGCCATGAAGCCNGAAGTTCTTCTCATGGACGAACCTTGTTCTGCACTTGACCCTGTTTCTACAAGTCACATCGAAGATCTGATGATTGAGTTAAAAGAAGAACTCACCATCGTCATCGTCACCCACAACATGCAACAGGCCGCAAGAGTCTCCGATTACACCGCATT
>NZJA01000133.1 GCA_002691835.1 Planctomycetota bacterium | reverse complement strand
GCGAGGGCCACCCCCGAAGGATGGATATGAATACAGGCGGGCAACAACAATGCCGCCAGCAATAGCAGCAACTTCTTGTTTTTAGTCATCGACATGGAAGCTCTCTCAATCATTTTTTTCGCTCTCAGCAGGAGCTTTGGAATTTTCGGTTATCACAACTTTCTGCCCCTGTCTCAGTACTTCAAAGAGTCGGTCGGGTCGGGGCATTCGAAATGCGGTTGCCAGATCATTTTCATTTTGGACCAGACGGTTTCCGTCCCGCAGAAGAATATCCCATTGCCGAAATCCGACCTTTTCAGCGGGACTCTTTGGACGGACCTCTCTGAGGACATACCCCGCGGAACTCGCTTGAGGTAAATGAGATTTCAAGGCCGGATGAATCGACTCCAAAACCAACCCCATCGGTTCAATCACGAAACGGTCACCGGTGGATTCAATACTCAGGGAAAGCTGGCCATTTCTGTATTCACTCCTACTGGCCTTCCCACCCATGGTGGTAGACCCTTCCCAACGGACTGCACCGCCTGGCAGATCAAAGATTCTCTCCAAGTCGGGGAAAGGAAACCTCTCTCGTCCCGAAAACCTGCCCGGCAATCCTCTTTGAAACTCTTGCTCCATCTGCTTTTCCAATTCGCGCAGCCTCTTAAGAGCAGGATCTTCCAGCTTGTCGAGTTCGAGTGATCCAGATTCAATTTCCACTCTGCGACGCCCTAATTGATCGACACCCAAGTCCAAGGTCACAATCCCGCCGGGACCCGATATGATCCTGCGGCGACCGCTCACTTCACCAGACCGGGCATCTCTTCCATCAACGATCTCGCGAATCACGGGTTTATTGAGGTTGGAAAGAATTTCTTCTGCCTTCGAAGCCACTTCAGGGTCGGGATTCTGTAGGGCTTTCTTCAATGCTTCTTTTGCTGCCGATCCCATTTTTTTGAGCTCTTGGGCCGCCTTTTCACGGACCTCCCAAGAATCTGAACCCAACTGATCTATCCACTGGTCCGCGAGTTTCAAATCGGTCTGAGAGGCATCCGTCTTGTCAGCCTGACCACCCTTGGTTGATTCACTCTCGAGACCAGACCCCTGATCCGCAGGGACCGGGTCGTCGCCAACCGGCTTCTTCAAAGGTTTCGCAGGCTTGACGGAATCCCTGACCTGAGGAGGGTCCTGGGAAGCATGTAGAAAAAGTGACGGAATCCCGGATTGCAGAAACAGGATGACCACAACGACAACACAACCTGACTGGAAATGTTGAAGGGGTCCGCTTCTGCGGGGGCTCTGAGGTGGGAGACCGGGATTCCGCGCACAGTTCTTCATTTCTTGAATCTTTTCATTCGTATCTGGGCTACAGCAGCGGCTTCTGTTGGGCATGACAGATCTCCCAAAACTATCCTTGAACCAAGGGAACGATCACACTTCTCCGATTATTGCAAATGCCGGTCCAATTCCCACTGCGGACTCCGACTCAGAAGCAATTCCATAAACGACCTAAGAATAAGACCTTAGAGACCCAACCAGCGTTCCTGACAGATAAATTGAAAAGAGCATTCCGGGTGTCATACCCGGAATGCTCCCATCGTTACCCCAAATGGGGAAAATCACTTCCTGAACTACAGTTCGAACTCAATGAATTCTGTCGTTCCAGCACGAAGATCAACGGTGAAAGTTGGTGCATCCGACAATGGAATCTTCTTCGAGGCCGTCCCGAAATTCGTGACACGAACGGTGTAAGACCCCGTCGGCAATCCCGGAAAAACAAAGAAACCTTTGCGGTCGGTCTGTGTTCGCGAGTCGGTCCCTTTAGACCCGCCCGAAAGCAGTACCTGAACTCCAGCAACAAAATCGCCACGATCATCGACGACTCGACCTTCGATGATTCCACCAGTCCCGATCGCGACCACCAAATCAGCGGTACCGCTGAGGACATTGTCGACAACTTCGGTAATGAAGGCTCGGTGCTCGACTTTCAAATCCACCTCTGGAACGGAGAGACCAATAAACTCAAAGAAGCCATCGGGGCCTGTCATCATCTGACCTTTACGGCCGCCTCCGCGCGTTTGAATCGTACTGGCGAGGAAGTTGCGACTCCCACCCACAACCGTCACTTTGGCACCTGCCACCGGCTCGTTCGTATTGGCATCGATAACCTGACCCAGAACTCGACCGCCCTGGCCCAACCGAACCGTTTGCAAATCTGCCCACTGATTCGACTGAACAGAAACACTCTCGATCGTTGCCTGAGCAAATCCGGGTGCGCCGATGATCACGTTGTAGAGGCCTGGCTCCAGTCCATCAAACTGGAAAAAACCATCTTCCGACTGAAATGTCCGAGCAGGAACCTTGGTCAGCTCACGATCTCCTTCGTAGATTCTTGGAGAGACACTAAATGCTCTCAAAGGTGTTCCATCTTCCTGAAGAACAGTTCCACGGAGACCACCTAAAGCTTCCAATTGAATCGTAATCTGCTGACTGTTCACAGGGACCTCAAAGAGGCGTACGTCTGCAAATCCATTTTTTTCAACGGCGATGTCTACGGGGTATCTACCCAGATTATCAAAGACAAACCTTCCAGTCAGATCAGAGCTTTTGGAGATCTTTCGAAGACCATCACTGGTATCGATTGCGACGACCCGTGCTCCCTCAATCGGTTCTCCTGCAAAATCTGTCACCATACCTTCGAGCAATGCACCCTGTGTCAGCCTCAACTCGACATTGGCCGTGTTCATTCCTTCTTCAACTGCAATCTCACTCATTTCAACAGTGAGATATCCTGCGTTGGAGCAGATCAGATTGTGATAGCCCGCAGGCAGACTGCGAATCGTGAACTGTCCTGCGGCATCCGAAATCGCCTTGTTGGGCAACGATTCAGGATTCACATCGCCTAACCACTCATCACGGACAGCGACGACAGCTCCTTCGAGAGGAACGCCAGATTCGTCGATGACAATGCCGCTTATCGCCCCACCTATTTTCATGGTGAGAACCAGACTATTGATCGAGCCACCTGCCAATAGATCAAAGGAATCGGACTGGGATGTCAGATACTGGGAATGAGTCCCTTCGACGAACATCCCTGCTCCAGGGGAAACCTCGACAACCTCAAATGACCCATCCGCTTTACTGGTTACCGGTGGAGCTGCATTGACGACGACCGGATTCTGTTCTGAATGCATTTTCCTGGCACTGACAGAGACACCGCTCAGTGGGTTTCCAGCAGCATCGAGACAGATGCCGCGAACTACCCCGTTACGCTGCAGATAAAAATCCTGCCCAGTAGTCTCTACACCTTCGGTCACACTGGCTTCGACATTGCCTGAGCGCATGTATCCCTTTGCATCCACGTTCATGAATGCAATGGGCCTGCGTTGCTCAGTCACTCCACGAACGTAGTAAAGGCCTGAAGAGTCTGTGACCGCGCTCTTTTTGACATCCGCAACATCGTTCACCATGATGACGGCACCAGCAATCGGAGCGCTCGACTCTGCGTCGAACACACCCCCACTGATTGCTGCACCTTCAGTCAGCTGAATATTGAGCGGTTCGCCAGAAGGGCGAATACGAAGTTGCTGATGAGTGGCGAAATCAGGAAAACTAACCACCAATCGATAATCAAGATCATCGAGTGTATCGAAGCGGAACTGTCCGCTTTCATCGGTTTCGAGTCCATCATCCGTGAGTTCAATCGGAGGGCCTTCAGCTCGGGATCCCATCGGATTGATTTTACAACGGGCACCAGCGAGAGCATTGCCATCAGGATCATAAATCGTTCCCTCGATCACCATCCCCTGTTCAAGGATGACATCGACTCTTTCTGATCCGCCGGGAAGAACCGAAAGTTTTTCGAACTGGCGCGGCTGATATCCGTCTGCCTGAACCACCAATCTGAATTCAGACGAGCCTCC
Organism: Planctomycetota bacterium; assembly: GCA_002691835.1. The sequence continues at coordinate 15,425 of NZJA01000133.1, read as the reverse complement.
CAGCTCATTAAACTCAAACTGCCCTGAAGCATCGGTCAATCGACTGGCCAAAGGCGGGAATGCCCTCTCCTGAATGATTTCGATGATGTCCATGGTTCCAGTCTGGCGGTAGATCTCCACCAGAGCCTCGGGAACAGACGCTCCTCCAGGATCAGAAACAACTCCTGACAGGATTCCACCGAGCTCCAGATTAAAATCTACGCCAGTGCTTCCTGCAGCAATGTAGCGCTTCTCTGAAGGAGAGAATCCACTCACCACGGTCTGCAATCGATAGGAGATGTTTTCCAATCCCACCACTTCATAGCGACCATTGGCATCGGATTCTGCGACAATGCCATTCTCTTGTTGCATGTCCTCCAGGTTCAACAGTACCTGAAGACGAGTTTGAAGAGGTGCATCCTGTTCGACTCGTTCCTTGAATGCCGCAATCTGAGCTCCAGCAATCGGAGCTCCCAATGAATCCAGAATTCGCCCGCTGATGCTCATCCCTGAAGACATCACGAGAACGATTTCTTCCTGGGATTCTCCGGACAGAGCGACAAGGGTGGTTTCTTTTCTACCACCCTGAAAACCTCTCAACTCAGCCTGGAATCGGTACATTCCCGGGGTCAAGTCTACAAAGGAGAAGCGTCCATCATTTCCAGTGTTGGTCTCATCCACACGGGAAAGGCCGACGCCTTCTCCTCCCTTGTATCGAGAGACCATCACCCGTGCCTGTGGCAACGGAGTACCATTCTCATCCCGAACGATTCCCTCGACCGAGACGAGAGCCTTCGGACGGGGAGGAAGTTTCGGTTCAGAATTCTTCTCTTGAACTATTTGCTCATTCACTGCCGACCGATTATCCGGATCCAATGTCGGATCAGACGGCCCCATGAACTGGATGACGATGATAAGCAGTCCTGCGATCAGGAGCGTGATGACTCCCGCTTTGGTTACCGTATTCATTCTGAATCTCCTTCGCAGATCCATCTCTCCCGGATGGTGGTCTGCATTTTTTCAACACGCCTGATTTCCAGGGTCGTTTTCATATTACTTATACTCGATTCGCAATCCTGCATCCGGGCCACTCGGCTGACTTGCAGGGAAATTTTATTCATTTTCATAACCCGACCCTTCAGAAGTTTCCCGAAGTCGGTACTTCTTGATCCGATATTGAAGGGTCTTATAAGTGATCCCGAGCATTTTGGCCGCGGGCTCCAACTTTCCTTCGGATCTGAGCAAAGCCTGCAGAATCAGGTCTCTTTCCAAATCCTCCAGTACTAGGCCCTCGTTGGGTAATGACAGTATGCTGTCTTCAACGGAAGCTGTTCCCTCAACAGTGTTTTTTAATCCTGGAGGCAACAGATCCAGTCCAAGGAGTGGTTGCTCGCTGAGAACCATCATGCGCTCAAGACAATTTTCAAGCTCCCTGACATTACCGGGCCATGAATGCCTCTCGAAGGCATCCATCACCTCTGTGGTCACTCCTTCGAATTCTCGATCGTGACGTAATCTGCCACGTGCAAGAAAGTGATCCACCAACAGCGACAGGTCGCTCATTCGATCCCTTAAGGGAGGAATATCTAGAACAACAACGTTCAAACGGAAGAAAAGATCCTCACGAAATTCCTCTTGCTTTACGGCCTCTTCAAGATCGAGGGCAGTTGCAGAAATGATCCTCCCCTGAAACGGAATCGACTCCACCGAGCCGACTCTGGAAAACTCCATCTCCTGCAGAGCCCGTAACAATTTTGGCTGAAGCTCAAGGGCCATAGCTCCGATCTCATCGAGAAAAAGACTTCCTTCTCCCGCATCCTCAAAGCGGCCAGATCGGCGACCCGAGGCACCGGTAAATGCGCCCTTCTCATGACCAAAGAGTTCACTTTCGATCAGGTTGGGAGGGATCGCCGCACAGTTAATGGCCACGAAGGGCTGACTCTTTCTGTTACTGCATTCGTGGATCGCCCGTGCCACCAGCTCCTTGCCGGTACCACTCTCACCCCGAATCAGGCACACCGCATCGGTGACAGAGACACGTTCAATCAACTGATATAGCTGCTGCATTCGCCCATCACGTCCCACCAGTCCAAAGAAACTGTTCTGTCCGTGAATCATCTGTCGGAGACTGGCGTTTTCGTGAGCCAGCTTCGACTTCTCCACAGCCGAATCGATGGTGAAGATCGTCTTGTCGAAATCGAGAGGCTTTTCCAGGAAGGAGAAGGCACGGGCCTCACCCGATTGAAAAGCGACTTCACTCGATGCGAAAGCGGTCACGAGGATGACCTCACAGAGAGGGTCCTCCTCACGGACATGCTTCAACAGCTCGAGGCCTTCCTTGTCGGTGGGCATACGAAGATCAGTGACGACGGTATGGAAAGGGTTCTGTTCCTGAAGACCCTGGTCATACATCTTCAGGGCAGCCTTGAGATCACCAGCACCCGAAACCTCATATCCCCGCTTCTCTAAAGAGGAGACGAGGATTTCACGCTGAGCTTTTTCATCGTCGGCCACGAGGATTCGTCCGGACTTACGCATTACGCCCGCCCTTCCGTTGTGCCAGCCGGCAACAGGAATCGAACCTCAGTGCCCACCGCAATCTGGGAAGACAACTCGAGGCGACCCCCGTAACGCTCCGCCACCCTGCGGGCGATGGCGAGGCCCAATCCGGTCCCACCTGGCCGAAGAGTGACATAAGGCAGCATGACCTGTTCGAGATCCTCACAGGCGATTCCCGGACCATTGTCCTTGAAGGCCACCACGATCCAATGATCGTTACTGCGAGCCTGAATATTCAGCGAACCTCCAGTCGATTGCATCGCCTGGATCGCATTCATCGCCACATTCAGAAATGCACTCTTGCCTTCAACAGGATTCCAAAGTGTTTCAGCCAGATCCTCTTGCACATCCAATTCGATGGACACGTTTTGTCCTTCCGCCTCCTTGTCGAGGAGACGGGCAAGTTCTTGAAGAATTCCTCCCACTTGGCAGGGAATCGCCTCCTGAGAAGTGGGCTGAGCCAACTGGAGGAAGTCTGAAACCAGATTGTTGAGTCGTTCGATTTCATCCTTGATGTCTTTGGTGTGTGTCAGAAATTCTTCGCGCTCACGGGCTTCGGTTGGAGCGTAGTCATGCCCCAGACGACCGACGATCATCGAGATGGCACTCAGGGGATTACGAATATCATGGGCGACTCCCGCAGCGAGATCTCCCATCGTCTGCAATCGTTCACGGTGCTCCAGACCCCGTTCCAGAGAACGGGCATTGTCCAACTGCTGAACCATTTCATTGAACTGGCCATTGATGAGAGCGAACTCCGCATCGCGCTGACTGGAGAGCCGCACGCTCATGTCCCCGGAGGCCACTTTTTGCATTCCCTCCACCACCTCTGTCACCGGTTTGACGAGCCGGCTTCCAAGAATCCAGGCCAGCGCCAAACCAATCATGAAGACGGACAGAGTGGCAAGAAGATCCCTTTCATTGGTTTCCCGGACCAGCTCTGCCAACTCTTCGAGAGGAGCCGCCAGATCGATGGAAAGAGAATCCGGATCTCCCCGGAACTCAGTAGCGATCACTGGAAAATCCCCAAGACCAGCAAATTCCTCAGTGGCTGGCACCTTGCGGTCAGAGCTGTCAGAGGCTGACACTTGCTGATGCGATGAGTCTGAAGAGTGAAGTTTTACCTGACCTTCAGGGGGTGCAAAACTCACGGAAAATTCTGCCAGATAAGCTCCGCCAGGTATTTTCACTGACGCAGGAACATCTTTTGCCTTGAGCTCTTCTCGATAGGAAACAAGTCCTGAAGAACTGTCGTAGTATGGCAGCTTTTTCCTGACTCCTTCAAGAACCCCGCTGTTGAGGTCGGGCTGAANNGCNACGAGCAGGTCGAGAAGNAACTCATTCATNTTGACGGCTTGAGNNTATTCACCCTTTTGNGACNGAACTTCCNNCTCCANAGNCCTGCGAGCCANCAANCCGGCTNTCAAGTCNTTGGAAAGTCGAATGATTCGCTCGGTATTGAAAGCCAGCACATTCTGTCTCTGGCTGGAGTTCTCAAAGAATTCGGAACCGGCTTCCACCCCTCCGCTCGCCCACTCCGCAGGATCACTGCTTGAGGTGGCGATCAGCATCTTTTCCGCGGCCTCATTGGCGATCTCTGCAGCCACCTCTTCCGTGCCATCGAGGATCACCTGGATGCTGTGATGGCGAATGACCGCCTGCACCGAGAGGGTGCCGGCCATCAACAGGGCAATCAGCAGAATCAGTTTGAACCTGAAGTTCCAGAATCCCGTTTCGGAACTCATGGATTCCATCCTCTCTCACGGCACCGCGGGCACGCGATGAATCAGCGGGTCGCTGGTAGAAAGACTGCAAATCGTGTACCTGCCTCACAAAAGAGATCGACTCTCTTGCAGCCTCGGCGGAATCTCCCTAAATCATTCATTTATAGGCACTTAAAGTTCCTGGCCTGATTCATGCAGAGGTTCTGACACATTCATAATACCCCATATGGGGCTTCATTTGGGGTATTTCTGTAGCGTATTCATGCATTCTCAAGGGCGGTTTTCAATACCTGCATTCTGCAGAAAGTGGCAAGATACCTCTCTTCCTCCTAAAGAATTGCCTCTGTCACCCAAGATGAAATGAGACTCACCATGATCTCAATATTCCTCCTTTGCCTGCCCCTTTCAGCGGCTCCTTCAGCTCCCCTCGATCTTGAAGATCGCTGGAGCCAGGCAGCTCAGAATGCAGTGCAGTTTCTGCTGCAATCTCAGGAAGGCATCGACGAGGAGACGGTCATCGGTGAATGGCCCTACGAGGGGGTCTACCGGGAGAGAGGTCAAATTCCTCCGGGGTACCGGGTCGGTGGCACTGCCATCGTTTTACGAGCCCTCGCAGAATCCATTCCTTCCAAACGCATTCGCCTCGAAGCCGAGGACCCCATCAACCTCGCCCTGCGCAGGGGGTTAAATTTCCTGTTGGTGGAATCGTGCAAAGCTCCGGCGATGGGAGTCGGATTCAATCGTGGCTACGACGTTCGTGACTGGGGACACATCGAAGCTCTGGAAACCCTGCTGCGACTTCAACAAATGAATCTCATTCCTGAAAGCCTCCTCGCAGATGTCCAGACACGAACCCGTGAGCTGATCGACATTTTAGTCGATAATGAAATCAAAGGTGGAGGCTGGAATTACTCTCGTTCCCGCCGTCGCAATACCTCCAGCCCCGCTTCTCCCTTCATGACCGGACCAGCGGTGATGGCACTGCTGCGTGCCAGAGAGATGGGATATCCGTTCGATGGAAACGTGGTCGTCCGCGCCCTTAAAACCATCGAGGAAGCCCGCATCGAAAGTGGAGCGATCCAGTACTCGACACAGCCCGAGCGGGCCACCGGTGAAGGATTCGAAGCCCTCGAAGGTGCTTGTGCGCGGATGGCCGTCAGTGAACTGGCTCTCTATCACGCAGAAATGAACGACATCGATCAGGTCCGATTTGCAATCAAAGCCTTCTTCGATCACTGGAAGTGGCTGGAACGCCGCCGTGCTCAAACCGGTACCCACAATCCCCCCTACTACATTGCTCCCTATTACTTCTTCTATGCGCACTTGCACACGGCCAGAGCGATTCGGGTCTTGCCAGAAGCAGAGCAGAAGATGGCACGTATCCGCCTTCTCGAATTGATGTGGCAGGTGCGCGACAAGGAAGGCACATGGAATGACCGGGTATTTCCACGGAGCGCCGCTTACGGAACCGCGATGACCCTGATGGCTCTCAACTCCCCAAAGATTCCATTGCCAGCGAAGGTCACTGAGGAAGAGCTCAAGCAGTGGGGCAATCTGAAAAAAGTGTCACCCAAGAAAGAACAGGAAGCCAAAGAAGAAAAACCCAAGGACAAGCCCAAAGACAAATCCAATGACAAATCCAATGACAAACCCAAAGACAAGCCTGCGAAGGACCCGGTCCAGCTCTAGAGCCGCTGTTCCAACTTCACCTCGTCAAAGATCTTGCCCGGATTGAGAATTCCCCGTGGGTCGAAGACCGATTTGATTGACCGCATCAGATCGAGGGTCACTTCAGGAAACATGATGTCCATGTACGGTTGTTGCACCACACCAATGCCGTGTTCACCGGAAATGGTGCCACCCAACTCGCGCACTTCTGTGAACAGTTCGCGGATCGCTTTGGGAATCTCTTCCAGCCACTGCTGATCAGAGAGATCGCCACGCAAGATGTTGACGTGGAGATTTCCATCCCCGGCATGCCCATAGCAGATCGACTCAAAGCCGTACTCTCTGCCGATCCTTTTGACATGATCAAGGAGTTCAGGAAGCTGGTAACGGGGAACCACCGTATCCTCTTCCTTGTAAACCGATCGAGCCTTCACCGCCTCGCTGACCTTGCGCCGTAAAGACCAGAGGCCCTCTTTCTGCTGCACTGATTCGGCGAAGAGAATGTCATCCGTGGGAAAAGACTCCAGAACTTCGACGATCTTCTCACACTCCTGCATGAGCAGATCCGCATCGTTTCCATCCACCTCAATCAACAGATGCGCCGCATGGTCATCCCGGATCTTCAGGGTGGTGTCGCCGGTAAAATCCCGGGTGGCGACCAGCGCATCCCGCTCCATGAACTCAAGTCCGCTCGGTGTGATTCCTGCATGGAAAATCGCGGCCACGGCCTCGCAGGCGGCCCTTGCCTCCCTGAAAGGCACCAGCATCAGCAGATCTCGAGTCGGATGGGGAATCAGTTTGAGGACAATTTTGGTGACCACACCAAGGGTTCCCTCTGAGCCTACCAACAAGTGGGTGAGATCGTATCCGGTGGCATTCTTGAGAACGTTTGCACCGGTCCAGATCACCTCTCCTCCTGGCAGGACCACCTCAAGATTGAGAACGTAGTCGCGGGTCACGCCGTACTTCACCGCCTTTGGCCCACCAGAGTTTTCAGCGATATTGCCACCGATAAAGCAACTGCCTTTGCTCGCGGGATCCGGAGGATAAAAGAGCCCCTTCTCTTTGACCGCCTCCTGCAAGACCTGAGTAATCACACCCGGCTCGACAGTCACCTGATGATTTTCTTCATCGATCTTCAGAATGCGATTCAGCAATTCGAGGGACAGCAACACCCCCCCATGAACTGGAAGCGCTCCCCCACTTAATCCGGTCCGAGCCCCTCCCGGAGTCACCGGAATTCTGTGCTCATGGCAATATCGAAGAACCGCAGAGACCTCTTCAACCGTTTCAGGTTTGACAACGATATGGGGAGGGAAACAGAGATCTTCCGTTTCATCGCGACCATAGAGCTCAAGATCTTCCTGATGTGTCGAGCAACGATCCCTGAAAAGGTTTAAAAAGAAGGGAAGGTGAGTTTCAAGATCCATCGGGTTTTCCGATCTTAGCTGACCAGCTCTTCGCGCAATCGGCGAACGAATAGTCCCACATCTGTGACGATTCCAATCGCTTGGGCGGATCCACGGTCTGCCAACTTGGTCGCCACAGCTGGATGAATATCCACACAGACCAAAGGAACTTCTCCGGAGAGCATGTTCCCAACCCCGATGCCGTGGAGCATCGTCGACAGGACGATCACCAGCCCTGCCCCCTTCAACTGTTCAGCATATTGGTCCTGAGCCGCAAAGAGATCCATCTCTGTATCCGGCAAGGGACCGTCATCTCGAATAGATCCTGCCAGGATCCAAGGGACCTGTTTCTCGACGAGGGCATGCATCAGGCCTGATTGCAAATCACCCGCCTCTACCGCAGCCTCAATTGAACCATGAGCCCGAATACGGTTGATCGCCCGCATATGATGCGAGTGACCGTGAGGAATCACTCGGCCGTCGTCAACAGACACACCCAAACTGGTTCCGAGCCACTGCGATTCAATATCATGAACTGCCAAAGCATTTCCACTGAGTACCGAGTCGACCCAACCTTCACGTACCAAGATTTCAAGATCTCGAGAAGCTCCGGTATGAACAATCACCGGGCCGGGAACCCAGACGATCTTTTCGCCACGATCGCGGGCCTGCTTCGCCAACTCTACGACCCGTGCGGTCTGAACTTCTGCCCTTCTCTCCGATGAAACGTCATTCGCCATGAATGCAAACTCATGGGAAGAATCATCTGAATCCGCGTGAACCACGCGAACCCCATCAAAACCGACCAGGACGGGAGATCCGGCCACGAGGTCCCGAAGCTTGACACAACGGGGTTGCCCCGATTCATAGGTCAAGCAACCGTCCATCCGCTGATCTGAAACCTCGGTCCACTGTCCCTCAAACCACACTTGGGTTCGATGATGGGTGGTGCTGTAAAAATTTCCGGGAGCAACCCCAGCTGCCGGAGCAGGTTCCCAATTCGGCTCCATCACTTGATCCTGCTCAAATCCAAGAGCCAATAGAGACCCCAGATTTGCAGAATCAGCGGCAATTCCGATATGTAACTCGGTATCTGTGAGTCGTAAGACCTCAAATTCTTCATTCCCAGAACAGGTCAGCTGGACTCCCCTGAGCAAAGATCTCGGATCTTCCCCAGGAACTGAGCGAAGTATGTTGTCGAATTTGTCCGTCATCGTGAGACTATCCTTGCGAGTCTGATCTTTTCCTGCAGCAGGCAGGTTCAGAAACCTGCCCTGTCGAGGGTCAGGATAGCACGACAGACGGCGGGGTGGATCGACCGCCCATGAAATTGAATCCTGCTTCCAGAGCACTGAAACGGAGGAGAACCATTGAAATCTAATCTTCTCTTCTCGCCCAGTCCTCCGGATTCAGACGGCCTATCTCCAGACGACACCCAACCGATGCAAACCCCACGTTTTGACCACATTGGTCAATTCATGATCGAGGAAAAAATCGGCGAGGGCGGCATGGGCATCGTTTACCGGGCTCATGATCCGTCTCTTCAAAGAACTGTCGCCATCAAAAGAGTCCATCCTCGTCTCAAAGATCACGAGGATGTCCGCGAGAATTTCCTCGCTGAGGCACGTGCCATCGCTGCGGTCAATCATCCGAATATCGGTCAGATTCACGCCATCCATGACGAAGATGAGCTTCCCTATCTCGTCATGGAATTTCTCCCCGGTCCCAGCTTCGAAGAACTGTTACAGAAACGTAAAAAGCTACCCGTGGCAGAGGTCTTAAAGGTGGCCATCTCGGCAACCCTTGCCCTCAAAGAAGCGCGAAATCAGGGGATCATTCATCGTGATGTTAAACCGTCCAATCTGATTCTCGACGGTCTCGATAATATCAAGTTGGTCGACTTCGGACTTGCAGGAGCGATAGGAGAAAGTTCCGAAGATCAAACAGAGGTGATTGGAACCCCTCAATACTGCTCACCTGAACAGGTGCAGAGTTTGACGACCGATGAACGTTCAGACATTTACAGTCTGGGGGCAACTCTTTTCCACCTGCTCAGCGGAAAGCCCCCTTACGAGCGAGAATCCCGAATGGATCTTCTCATCGCGCACGTCAACGCCGCAGTTCCGAATCTTGCTGAAGAGTCCCCCTCACTGGATTCACAATTTGCAGATCTGATTCAACGAATGCTGGCGAAGAATCCGGATGACCGCCCTGAAAATCACGAAGCATTACTCACCGATCTCGAGGCCATCTCCAAAAGAATCGATCCGGTACAAAGACAAAGTAGTCGCAGGCGACTGATCATCTCTGCTGTTGGCATCGTCGCCCTCGCTTTCTTCGGCTGGGCTCCATTTGCCGCTGTACTTTGGCCTTCGCTTCAACAAGATAAAATCCGCGTTAGCGAAGCCTTTGGTGAGCTTTTGAATGAAGAAAAATCATTCGACCAACTCGCTTTTGACTTCAACAGCAACGATATGGAGCGATTCTTCCGCTCAGACGTTGCGGAAAATTCCCGCGGTCAAAGAAACCGGATTGCCCCGCTGGTTCGAGAAGGACAGCTTCGCTGGGCGAACGATCCACGAACTGTCCGCTTTCCATACCTGTCCAGAATCGACCGCTGGGAGATCGAAGGATTGCGAATCCTGGGGAAACCTGATGTGGAATTGCAGGTCGCCGGAGACCCGGATCAGCCCGGGAATCGATGGCGCATCGGCATGTCCGTTGGCAAATCTTCGATCCCGCAGATCGAGGTTCTCCAACATGGATCTCCAGTCCCGATAGAAATCGAAGACCTTCAACGCAATGGGATTCTTCGAGAGGGAGTCGATCACAATTTGATTCTCTCACGACTCGAACCGAACGATCGCACCCGAGATCGATTTCGTCTCAGTATTCAATCGTCAGGGTCGAATTCTCCAATAATGAGTATGACGTTTCAAATTCCTGCTGCTGCTGTTCCCAATGGAGCACCGGGTCTGCGACTCGAAGGAGATCTCACCGGGTGGAATGCAAAGATTGATGGCGTGCGCATTCAAGGCGCCCTCAATCGGGAGCGGATTCTTCGGAGTTGGCAACTGGCGGGATCACCATGAAAACCCGAATACATGTCATCGCTCCTGATAAGAGCTCCAGAAGATACGACATCAGTAATCAAAAGGCGCAAGACGATGGAGTTCTAATTGGTAGAGATGATTCCGTCGATATCCGCTTGGACGACCCGGCAACCAGCAGAGTGCACGCTCGCCTTCAACTGACTCCCAATGGTTGGAAAGTTTCAGATCTCAACTCGTCCAATGGTACATATGTTTCGGGTGATCCCATTCGAGAACAGCTGCTTCATCCCGGTCAACACATTGGTATTGGTGACACCGAAATCATCGTTGAAGCTTTAATTCAGACCGTTCCCGAAGCCCATGAGCGAACTCAAATCCTCGATTCCACAGCTCAAGAGCCCGGGAAATTTACCGATCATCAGGTAAAAAGGATTCTTAAAACTCTGGATCAAGCGGCTCCCCTTTTAGGGCAAGGATTTTCAGATACCGGTTGCCTCGACCAAGGACTTCAAAAGTTGGTATCAGGGCTTGAGGCTGATCGTGGAGCGATCCTGATTGAAGAAAACGGACAGTGGCTCTGCCGAACGGCATGGTCACGAATCGGAGTACCTCTGCAGGGATTTGTGCTCAGCCAAACAATCCTCGGAGAACTACTCAGGAACCGTCGAGCAATCCTATCCAGAGATACTTCTCTGGATCCACGATTTGAAGATCGTCGAAGTGTCACTGGAGACGAGATTCGCAGCGTGATTGCGGCCCCCATCTTCATCGAAAGATCTCTGCGCGGGATTCTCTACCTCGATCGCATCGATGGGGATTCTCATCCTCTTGGCGAATCTGAGCTGTGGGCAGGGGGAATCGCCGCAGCGACGATGGGAGCAGGGCTTTCCCTCAATGCAGAACTCGATGAACTCCAGCAGGAAAAAGTCGATCTGGTCCGATCAGTCCTCGATACCCACCCGATCATTGGAACCTCTCCAGCCATCGACGAAGTCAGAAAGTTCATTCAAAAAGTCGCCCCCACCCAGGGGACTGTGCTGATCATGGGCGAAACAGGAACTGGTAAAGAACTGGTTGCGAGAGGGTTGCACTTTCAGGGAACCCGAGCAGCTGCGCCATTTATCACCATCAATTGCGCAGCAATACCCCCGCACCTGGTGGAGAGTGAACTCTTTGGTCATGAAAAAGGAGCCTTTACCGGAGCTGATCAAACAAAAATCGGTAAGTTCGAAGCTGCGAATGGAGGGACCGTTTTCCTCGATGAAATCGGCGAACTCCCCGAAGCCGCTCAGTCAAAAATGCTGCGACTTTTGGAGACACGCTGCCTCGAAAGAGTTGGCAGTAATACTTCTATCGAAGTCGATATACGACTGATTGCAGCAACCCACCGAAATCTTCAGCAAGAGGTTGAAAAAGGAAACTTCCGGGAAGACCTGTTCTATCGCCTCGCAGTTCTTGAAGTTCAGGTACCACCACTTCGAGAAAGAGTCAGTGACATCTCACTTCTCTCCGATCATTTCCTTGATCAATTCGCCGACAAAAAAAGGCCTCGAAAAACTCTCTCAGAACAAGCCGTGGCACTCCTCGAAGCTCACCCTTTTCAGGGAAATGTTCGAGAGCTGCGTAATATCCTTGAGAGTGCAGCGATTCTCTCTGACGGTTTACATATTACGGATGAAGATTTGCGACTCCTGCCAAGGGTTCACAAAAAACCGACCGGGGACTCTCCATGGAAGCCGATCTCGCTCAAGGAACTTGAGGAAAAACACATTCTGCGGGTCCTTGAGTATGTCGGCGGCAACAAGAAAAAAGCGGCCGAGATTCTGGGGATCGAGAGATCCACTCTCTATTCCCGCCTAAAAAACATTCTTGGTTGATCGGGAACCCCTTCAGTTCACCCATCGTCTGCATCGAATCTGGTATGGTCTAATTCTGCTCCTGATTCAGGAGAATCTGCTTCTGGCCAGGAAAGGAGAAATCCTGTGAGTCCTCTTGGGTTTTGCCTCTCTGTTTGCCTGTTGCTCCCCATGCCTTCTAACGAAGGAGATGTTCTTCCAAAGGGAACACTGCCAGCGGCCTGTGTTCTCAAAGGCTGGAGTCTCCTTTCAGGTGTTCCTCTCGTTCATGAAAATCCAACGATGGGGCACACCCCTGTTCAGCTGCTCAGCCCTTTTCAGCTACTTCCAAAAAATCAGCGGTTGCTCGAAGCTATTCTGAATCAGTCGGGTCTTTTCCTGAAACCTGTTGGGGCTATCCGCCAGCCGCGAGCTTATTGGGTGACCCACCATCGACTGGCAGAACCCCCGCGACCCAAACCGGTCGTGCAGGTCGTCCGACTTGACCACCTCGAACCGGAAGAGGGTGTCAAAATTCTTCGAGCGGAAGCGAACATGAAGGAGAAAAATCTCGATCTCCTCGACCGTTACAGCAACTTTGTTGCCTCGCCTCGCACTCGAAGCGTTGTCCTCACCTGTGCTTCGAATGAACGACTCCATCATTATCTCAAGGTCTTGCAGCGTTCAGACCGAGTCCCCCCTCGACGCGAAGATGGGCCCGCCTTAAAAATCTGGAAAGCCCGATTCCTCCGCGCGCCAATGCTGGAAGAGCTCCTCAACCAGCGTTGGGAGGATAGAGGAGGGCAACCGATTCACATCGTCGTCAATGAACCGACCAATTCATTGATGATCCGTATTCCCCGGCACCTCTGGCCAGAGGCTCAAAAGATTCTCGAGGAACTCGATCAGCAGGAAAATTTCTAACCACGGGACTCCCTCCTGGATGGATCACACCCCGTCATCTCGACCTCTTGACCGCCCCACTCTCCGATAATCATCCAGCCTTAAAGGTCCTCTATTGGGCCCGGACTGTTCGATTTCACAACACACCCCACCCCAGATCAGCTCAAAAGGCACCAGGAATACGTTACCGGAATCACTGTAACCCCTTTATTTAAATAAAGTTGGAGAACTTCCTCAGTTGCCATGGACGGGCATTTCATTTGCTTAAAATAAGGGTGATCGGCTCAGGTCAAGCCGCCAGCAACTTCCGCTGCGGAAACCACTGGCCCGCCGATTCATCTGTGACGAACGGCCTTGAAGAGTGCCGTTTTCGTAAAATTAGGAAAAATGTCCCGAAAAGCCCCAAGGCCAACTGTCCTCCGGCCGATGAAGAGAGAGGAAATGCCATGAACCCCATGTTGAGAGGGTGCACAGCAATGCCTCAGAAAAGTCCCGCGGTCTCCCCTGTTGAGACCCCAATCGTTCAGTTGCCGTTCCGGCATCAACAGCACAGTCCATTTGGTCTGTTGCTGCTGATTCTGGCCCTCCTTGTGGCGGGTCCCGGATTCGGTGGAATCTCCTTTGCCCAGGATGGTGACAACACCGTTCCTGTGGAAGAGGAAGGAACCCCAGCCTCCAGCGAGGATGGGGATGAAGCGGATGTTTACCGCATGGAGGAGGGTTCCTTTCCGGTTCTCAGCCTCTTGCGATTCATCCAGCGCACCACTGGGAAGTTCGTCAACTACCCATCCGCCGCGAATGATGTGGCATTCGCTGAGGACACCACGGTCGATGTCATCGGCGATGTGGATCCGCTGACCTATCCGGTCATCAAGGCGATTCTGGAAACCAACGGCTACGAGCTTTGGGAAAGTCAACTCGAGGATGGCACCGTTGTCATCAATGTTCGATCGGCTTCTCCCCGTGGTGGACAAACCGCACCCGTCGATCCGGTTAGCCCAATTTATGTGGCGGATGAAGAAGACGCCATCAAGGCTCCCGGAGAGGAACTTGCAACACTGGTTCTGCAGCTGAACCACACGACCGCCCAGGTCGTCCGGACTGCACTGCAGGAGTTGCTCGGGATTGCAGGTGCCGGAAATGCTTCGGGAAGTGTCAAAATTGTGACTGTCCCCGAAAATGAGACGATGCTCATTCGCGCCAAGATGCGTGTCCTTGAGCACATTCAACGAGTCGTGAAATACATCGACGTTGAAGTCACTGGGCCGGATCAGTCACTGACTATCCGTGAGCTCTTTTACGCAGATGCCCAAAGCATCGTTTCCATCGTCTCGGATGCTCTCAGTGATTTCAGTCCCACGGGATCGACAGGGAGAAGGACCACCCCTACTCCTGGCCAGGCTGGCAGGGGCAACACAGCTCGGAGCTCAGCGGCAGGAAGCCAGGCTGGAGAATCTACCCGCCTGATCCCAGACGACCGAACTCAAAAAATCATCATTCAGTCGACCGACAAAGATGAACTCGACCTCGTGCACGAGTTAATCGACGAGCTCGATACCAAGGTCCGAAATGTCAGAAATACGACTTGGATCTACAAGGTCAACTACCTCAAAGCAGAGGAATTGGCCGACAACATCCGTCAGCTGGTTGAAGGATCGGAAGGATCTCTCCGACGGACAAATACCAGTAGAACGACGGGTAGAACCACAGGTAGATCAGGCACTGGAAATACCGGTGGAGTTCAGAGCCAGCAACAGTTCACACCGACAAGAATTGTCCCACACGAGCAAACGAACTCTCTCATCATCCAGGCAGAACCTGAGGAATACGAAGAGATCGAGAACATCCTTAAGCAGATTGACAAGCGTCGCCGTCAAGTCTTCCTTGAGGTGGCCCTGGTTCAGGTGAAAGATTCATCGAGCCTTAACTACACGATCGAGTTCCTTGCCGGAAACCTCGATGATCAAAATCTCGCAGGTATTCTGCTCAGTTCTTTTGGTGCCAGTACGGTCACTCCTGCCCTCGATCCGAGCGGCGTGATTACAGGACTCACACGAACTCCAGGGGTTCCCACCGGACTCGGTGCAATCCTCCAGCAGGACGGCCAATTCCCGCTGATTATCAATGCGCTTAAATCGGATGAGGACAGCAATATTCTTGCGACACCCTTCATCCTTGCGGACGACAATCAGGAAAACTCGATCTCGGTAACGAATGAGATCTTCTACACAACTTCCAGTAGTACGAACATTAACGTAACAACCAGTCAGCAATCAGAATCTGCGGGTATCACCC
>NZJA01000132.1 GCA_002691835.1 Planctomycetota bacterium | reverse complement strand
AGAACGCTGACAAGAAGAACCCTGGCAAGAAGAACGCTGACAAGAAGAACGCTGACAAGAAGAAGAGAAGCGGTGGAGCGGTCAGGAAATCGGATACCGGCAGTTCCATGGAAATTCGCGTCCGTGAGCTGTCGAGCTTAGGTGTTCCGGTGTTTTAGACCGGTTTTCTTCAAATCGCAGAATTTTGGAGTGCAATCTCATCGACGGGGAATCGTATGAGAAGCGGGTCCCATACGGGTTTTCCAGATTGCACTTGTCGCCTCCCTCGGAAGGTCCGGGGGAGGCATTTTTATTATAAGTCTATTATATGTATAGGTTTAAGGGTGGTTCTCGGCGAGTGGGGAGTGGTGGTTTGATCAGGATTCCCGAAGATCAGGGATTTTTTCAAAAAAATCCTCAAGTAGACTCCAGTTACAGCCGATGACGAAAGTACGCATGAATCTCTCACCAGGATTCATTCCCGATAGCGGGAGCGTCAGCAACAGGATCTCGAGACACCCTGTTCGTTGTCATTAGCGCAGTCTCGGAGGGAAGCAGGGATGGATGAACATCGATCAGATCGGTGGCGTAGAGGGATTTGATGGCCCTGAAGGGCCAAGCGGTCCTGAAAAAGGAGATCGTTTTGAAGGGCCGGAGAAGCCTGAGGAAACCGGGGGAGCGGGTAAATCTGAAGGGAATTCCAATTCAGAGGATCCCGGTTCGACAGATCAAGTGAGCCAGCGGCCTCAGGATGCGATCGAGCTTCCTTCAGCCGAGGCGAAGCATGTGGAGAATATTCGCAATCTGCCAGAAGAGGGTTCTCCCTTGAAAGGCCAATCTGAGGAGCGGATTGCCGAAATGTCCCAGGGATTCAAGGCCGGCGATGAGGCTCCTTTGAGAGCCATGGTCGAGAAACTCCTTAACGAGGGCATTTAGCCGCCTTCTTTCATTGAGCTTGTGATTTTAACGAAATCAGACCCCGTTCTTCTGAACGGGGTCTTTTTTTTGTCACCATGAAAGGTGGTGGAGCATTGCACGTCCCATCCCGGGAGTATTAGATGTGTTTTCAATTCACAAAAAATCCTGCCTGGGGGAGGTTGTCGTGTCCGAAGAAACAGAAACCCAAGAAGGAGAGTCCGTAGAATCCACGGCTCTCATCTCGTTTGAAGATTTTACCAAGGTCGAGTTGAGAACTGCCCGTGTTCTTGAGGTGGAGCCTCACCCGAAAGCAGATCGACTGTGGTTGTTAAAGATTGATGGGGGCGATGAGCAGCGTCAAATCGTTGCCGGAGTTCGTTCTCATTACACAGCGGATGAGCTTTTGGGGAAGACCATTATCGTGGTCTGGAATCTGCAGCCTGCGAAGATTCGTGGCGTCGAATCAAGAGGAATGTTGCTCGCAGTTCAGGATGGTGAAGTAGTCCGCCTGATGGGGCCGGATGGAAAAGTCGCTCCTGGTTGTCGAGTGGGATAGGGAGATCATCAAGGTGCTGGTACATCTTTCGGTAGAGGATTTGGGGCTGATTGAACGGGTCGAATTTGATCCGGGGCAGGGCCTCCATGTCTTGACAGGCGAGACCGGGGTCGGCAAGTCGATGCTTCTGACGTCGATGCAAATGCTCCGGGGAGAACGTACACGAACTGATATGATTCGCCGGGGGGCAGACAAAGCCGTGGTCCGAGGGATTTTCCAACTGACCGGTGAACTCTCCGAAAAAGTGGGCGAGATATTGGGAAGCCCTGTCGAAGATGAAGAGTTGATCATTGAGAGAGAGATTTCCAGAGAAGGTCGAAGCCGTTGCAGAATTGATGGTCGTGAGTCGACTGCCAGAGTTCTCCGTGCTCTTGCTCCCCTGTTAATCGAAGTGGTGAGCCAAGGTCAAGCCCTGACGCTTCTCAAGGCAGATACGCAGTTGGATCTCCTCGATCGTTTCGGCGGGTTGCTGGAAAAGCGTCAGGCTCATGCCGATTCATGGCAGCAAGCTAGAGAATTAGAGAAGCGTATTCTTTCGCTGGAAGAGAACCAGCGTGAAAGAAGAGATCGGGCAGTCTTTCTCGAGCACGTCATTGTTGAGTTGGAAGAAGCTCAACTTGAAAGTGGTCAGAGATCTGCGCTTGAACAGGAATTGGAATTATTGGAAGAGCGAGATCAGGTTCTGGCGGTAATTTCAAAAGCACGGAACAGCATTCTCGAAAATGAGGGTGGAGTCCTCGACACCCTTGGTTCCACAGAACGGGAACTTCAGGGTTACGACGCGCTTCATCCAGGAATCGCCAGTCTTAGGGAAGCCAGTCTTCACGCCCGAACACTGCTGGAAGAATCGATGAGGGAGATTTCAGCTCTTGAATCAGATCTTGATATTGATCCCGTGGCTCTCGATCTCAAGCGCAGGCGATTGGATGCAATTGTCAGCCTTGAAGAAAAATTCCGTCGTCCCGAAGAGAGCCTGATTTTGTTTCTGGACGAATGTCGTAAAGAGCTGGAAGAACTCTCTGGAGATACAGAAGAACTGCCGCAACTTCACGAAGGTCTGAAGCGTTGCATTGAAGGATTGACTTCAGGAGCCCGTGAGTTGAGCGATGAGAGACGGTCTGTCGTCAAGAGATTGGCCCGTGATTGTGCGAGAGAACTCTCTGATCTTGGTCTTGAAAAAGCGATCCTGTCGGGAGTTCTTGAACCACTGTCCGAAAAAGACAGTTGGAATGGCATGAATGAAACGGGTATCGATCGCTTCCAGATTTGCTTCAGCGCAAATCCTGGAGAGCCGGTGCAGCCGCTTTCCCAAGTGGCCAGTGGCGGAGAGCTTTCAAGAGTCATGCTCGCATTGGAGAAAACCCTCGCCTCGGTCTCGGGAACGGGAACGCTCGTTTTCGATGAAATCGATAGCAATGTTGGCGGGCGAATGGGATTTGCGATTGGCCGAAAACTTCGGGAGATCGGCGAAAGCCATCAGGTGTTGTGTGTGACTCATTTACCACAGGTGGCATGCCATGGAACCCGGCAACTCAGAGTCATCAAGCAAGTCGATTCAGGAGTGACACGTACTTCATTGGAAGAGTTGACCGAAGATCAGCGAGTGGAGGAGATCGCCTCGATGTTACGCGGTGATCGGGCGACGGCTCGTTCCCTGGAGGAGGCCCGCGAAATGCTTTCCGAGGCGGAAAACCTGGAGAGCGCTTGAACGGCAAGTTCAGGTCAATGCTGAGTCTGTCTGCTGCCGTAGTTGAAAAACCTTGGGGAGGTTCACGCCTCTGGCCTTTCTTTGGTAAACCCGAGCAACTTTCCCATGATTCGATCGGAGAGGTTTGGCTCGTATCGACAGTTGGCGAAGACGTCCGACACTCCCGTATCCTTTCTGGAAATGAAGCTGGCCGAACTCTGAGGGATCTCATCTCTTCAGATCCAGGGTTAACTCTTGGCGTTGATTTTGTAGAAATCGGCAAACATGGTGATTTCCCTCTGCTGTTTAAATGGATTGATGCTCGTCATGACCTGTCGGTTCAAGTTCATCCGGATGATGCCTTAGTTCAAGAAATGGGTATCGGAGAAACGGGTAAGGAAGAAACCTGGCTGATCATCGATTCTGAACCTGGAGCCACAGTTCGTGCTGGTTTTACAGAAGGTTGGAGCTTGGCTCGTCTTCTCGAAGCAGTCTCTGCAGGCGCTGATATTGAAGATGCTCTTCACAGGTTCCCTGTTGGCCCCGGAGATTTGGTGCATGTTCCACCGGGTACAGTTCATTCCATCGGGTCTGGAATTTTGCTGGCAGAGATTCAGCAGCCGAGTGACATCACATTTCGAATACATGATGGGGAAACTCTGGGAGCGGATGGCCAACCGCGGGAGTTGCATCTGAATGAGGCGGCAAGGATTGAATCAGCAGGGATGCCGCTGGTTCTTCGATCAGACGGCTTTGTCGAAAATGTCTGGGAAAAGCGCATTTCTGCGACTTCCTATGAGATCACCGACCTGAGAGGTTCTTGGGAAGGTCCAGTGCCGTTACCTTCAGATCGCTGCTCCATCCTGACCTGCCTGGCGGGAAGGGCTGAGATTTCTTGCGAGGACGGGCCATCAGCAGAAATATTGCAGCCCGGGGAAGTTCGACTGGTATTGCCTGGAGAGGGCGAAATCACTCTGGAGACGTTGGAGAAGGGCTGGTTTGCCATCTTCGCTCCTGTTCTCGGGCCAAGTTGACCACTGTCCGGAGAGTGGCTACCATCAGCCTCTGCCTTGCTCTTCACGGGGAAGAACCTGTCGGCCAGTCCAGCCACGGGTTCATGAAGAGAGGCAAGCCCAAGGAGGAGAAATCCGATGAACAGAGCACGTCGTCGTCCCCAAAGGGGGCGCACCGGAAATGGCAATGATCAGAATAATGAAGAAAAACAGCCATACCGCCCTCAGCCTAAAAAAGGAGCTCACCCGGCCGTAGTCGTCGTGACTCTGCTGTTGCTGATCGGGACCGTCTCAATGTTTGCCTACAGCTTCATCAATCGTCCTACCCAGCCGAATGTAGTGGTTGAAGAGACGACCAACGACAAGGAATACAGGGCGATTCAAAAAGACATTGGCAAGTCCAGGACTCTTGCTATGGAAGTCGTGCGCATGCGAAGCGATGGAGACTCCAAGGTTTTTGCGAGGAAATGGCAAACCGCGATGGATTTCTCCAGCCAAACTCAACAAAAGTTGCGCATGATGTTGGCAGAAGTTCGCAGCGAAGATGGCACACTTCCTCCTGAGTATTCTGGCTATAATTCAGATTTCACCACCATGCAGACGATTATCGGTGATCTTGCGAAAGTCGCACCGATGTTTACCGAGGATGAGGATTAAACTTGTCCCAAAGAAAAACCCCTCGATCAAATAAGCCTGTGGGAAAGGTGGCGCCTCCCACTAAACAGAATCCCAATATCGTTCGTGCTGAGGATGACGATATTGACATGGGTGATCTGATGGTCGGGCTGGTTGCACTTGTGGGATTGCCCGTTGTCACGTTGGTAGTTCTTTCATTCATCGGAATGCCATTTGGCGGAACCAGTGAAATGAACAGTCAACAAGCAGACACTTATCGGGGCCTCGAAAAGATTGTCCCCAATATGACGGATGCCGAGGCTGTGATTATTCTCAACAGAGTGAAGTTCTGGATTGACGATCGAGCCAAGGACTACATGAAGCGATCAAGAGCTACTTCCGACAATGCCATAAAGCGGTATTGGCAAGAGGTTGCGAAGAAGGTGCTGGGGGTCGCCGAAGCCGATTTGAAGCGAATCCAAAATGACCTGCGGAAAAATCCGGATGCAACGGTGGCCATTCTCGACAGTGCACAGCAGTTCCTCTCCCAGGTCGACACCATGCAGGTACAGATTCAGCAGGAAGACCCATTCCGGCAAGTTCGGTAGCGGTATTTTTTTCCATATTCCGTAAATCCCCGCTTACACCCCCTGAACAGCCCTTCCGCTTCCCCCTGAGGTCAATATTTGATCCACGTCGTATTCTTATTCGGGAGCGGTAGACGCATTTCATAGCGCAAGTGAGCCCCGTTCCCGGGGAAGTTACGATGGGCTCGGTACAAGCCGGCGAATGCATCAATGGACGTTATCGTATCCTCCGACAACTCGGAGCGGGTGCGATGGGGACAGTGTTTCTGTGTGAAGATCTCACCCGTGTGAGACGTAAAGTCGCACTGAAAGTCCTTCGTTCAGATCATCTAGAAGATTCCGAAGAATGGTCAAAGGTCGAATACGAAGCCCTCACCCGGCTGCGTCATCCCAACCTTGCCAGAGTTCATGACTTTGGTCGTGTTCAGGAAAGCCATGATTGGTTTATCGTCAGTGAGTTCATCCGTGGGGATGATCTGCTTTCGGCCTCCACTTCATTCGAAGAAGCGGAGTTTCTAGATGTGGTCGTGCAGATTTGTCGTGCTCTGGAATACATCCATTCCCAAGGATACGTACACTTCGATATCAAGCCTGAAAATATTCTCGTGACGCGCTCAAGGCAGATGGGGGCTGAGAATTCCTCGAAGGTCGTGCAAGACGTCAAAGGAAACGCATCGACTGATCGCTGTTTTGGCCCTCCTGTTGCCAAGTTGATCGATTTCGGGCTTGCTGAGAAAATCAGCGGTACCTTCGATTTTGCAATCAAAGGAACGATGCATTATGTGGCCCCTGAAATCATTGATGGCGGAACTCCTGATCGTCGTGCGGATCTCTATTCTTTCGGAGTCTCTCTCTACCAGCTCATGACTGGACGCTTGCCGTTTGTTTCGCCAGAAGGAACGGCGATTGGAAGAAAAGATGGGCGCTGGCGGGAAGAGGTAAGGAAAGATCTGACCGGAGAGCCGACTTGGCTGATTGAAATCATCATTCGACTTCTTGAGAAAGATCCTGAGCAGCGATTTGCTACGGCTCGTGAAATCATCCAGGCAGTCAGTGCGGGCGCAGGTCGGCATTGGCAAGTAGAGACTGAAGAAACGCAGATTTCGTATCTTCATAGCAATCGCCTGATCGGTCGCAGATTTGAGTTGGAACATCTTCGGGATGGAGTTGAGAGAGCAACAGGACTGGCTCTTCGCGAAGGTGCGGAAGTTCACACTGTCGATCACGATCGACCGATCATGTTGGTATCTGGTGAGATCGGCATCGGTAAAAGTCGTCTATTGGATGAGTTTTCTCATCATTTGAAGCTTCGGGAGATTCCGGTTTTCACCGGTCATTGCATTGAAGCATGCCAAGAAGCCTATCAGCCATTTCGAACAATTCTTGAACAAATGTCACTCTCGATAGGACTCGATTCTGAGTTGTATCAAGAGCACGCACTTTTACTTCGTAGAGTATGCCAACGACTTCAGGAGGCAGACTCCGATCCCGATCGTGCAGAGTCTAAAGCTCATGCCCCTGTGGGGTATCAATTTATTGATCAACTCGCTCGGTTCATGGAGGAGTATTCCTACGATCACCCATGTGTTCTCGTTTTGAACAACCTGCATTGGGCAGATGACCAGACCATCACATTGTTACAACGACTGGTGGATCGGGTTCTTCAGAAAGAATCGAAGAGCCGACTCTCTCTGGTTCTGACAATGCGTGACGATGACAGGAAATCGACTTCTCTGGAAGATTTCCTCCAGCATAACTTTGACCAGGGCTTTATCGATGAGCTTTGTTTAAAGAGATTTGGCAGACCTCAGATTGCTGAGTTGATTCAGCATGTCTTGCAGATCGATGCTGTGCCTTCGAACTTTCTGGATCGCCTTGAGGAAAGGACTGCTGGAAATCCATTGTTCATCGTTGAGATGCTCAAGGTTCTCCAGGAGGAAGGAATCATTCATCGTGATTCAGAAGGCTGGAGTATTCGTGGAGGTGGAGAGTTGTCCAGGGTGGAGCTGCCTGTCGGTATTCACCAGGTTCTNCACCGTAGGATCCGTGTCCTGTCGGGAGAGACTCGAAGCCTGCTTCGGTTACTCGCACTTCATGGCCGCCCTGCTCCGATCAAGTTGCTCGAATCAGTAGAGGGGTTCGAGGAGAATCTTAGGAATGATCTTCGTGAACTCGATGCTCGAGGAATGGTTTCGAGAAGTCTTGAAACCGGAAGACCTACCTATGCGATCCCCCAGCCTAAATTACGCGAGATTATTCTTCGGGATATCCCGCCTGCAGAGGGACGAAGACTTCACGGATTGCTTGCNGAGAGCCTGGAGTCATTCCATGAAAAAGATTTGTCCCCGGTACATGAAGAGTTGGCGTTTCATNTTCAGAGATCGGATTGTCCTGAAAAAGCGTTAACTCATCTTCTTGCCGCAGGAGAAGCGATGCAGGTGATCCATGCTCATGAGAAAGCATTGGAGCATTTCCAGCAGGCATATGCTCGTTTGGGCTCGATTGAGGAGCAGCCCCATGAACATCTTGCGATACGTGAAAAGATCGGTGATGTGGCGATTGCTTTGGGGCAACTGGATTTGGCGAGAGATTTTTTCCAGAGAATGGAATCACAGCCGATCGAACGTGAAGCCCGCTGTGCCGAAACTGATCTCTATCGTATTCGTGCACTTCGCAAGCTTGGCAAGATTGAAGAGATCGCAGGAGATTATCCAGCGGCTTTGCGTTGGTTAAGAGAATCCGCAGATATGGTGATACGCCTGCAAGATACTGACGATAGCAGTTGTGAGCAGCTTCGGGTCCTGGGAGCTCTTGCATGGATCCAGCATTGTACGGGTGACCATGAGAAAGCCCTGAGTATTAGCGCGGAGGGGCTCTCACTTCTTGGTGAATCGGACTCTAGTGCTGAGAAGGCTCAGTTTTTAACAACGATTGGTCATGCTTCACATTGCAGGGGCGAGTTCGATCAAGCCATCGACTATCAGGATAGAGCTTTGGAAATCTACGAGGGTCTGGAAGACTCCGCAGGAATCATTCGGACTCTCAATGCGCTCAGTGGAGCAAAATTGGCCGCAGGGTATGTGGATGAAGCATTGGAGCTGTTGGATCAAGTTGAACAGTCGACGAGTGATAATGGTGATCGAGCAGGCCATGCGATGTGCATGCATTTGCACTCAGCAGCATTACTCCGCTGTGGAGATCTTGAAAACTCGCTTGAGAAAGTGGAATCGTCGGTCGTGATCAGCGGTCAGATGAACATGCGTTTTCTTAAAAACAGGAATCATTTCCTGCGTGGAAAAATTCGCCGTCGCAAAGGCGATATGGAGGGCGCTGAAAGTGATCTTTATCGTGCATTTGGAGTCTATTCCAGAGGGGGTAAAGGAAGTTGGTTGCTGGAATGCATGATGGAGCTGTCCTGGCTCCACATTGATCGAAAAGAAGCGGATAAAGCTGCAGAGATCATTGAAAATATTTTCCGGCTGGAAGGCTATGAATCGAATCGATTGTTGGCTTTGGAAGTCCGCTATCTAAGGATCTGCATCGACCAGTTATTAGGTAAAGATCTTGAGAGCTTGCTCGATGGATTGAAAACTCTGGAAAAAGAGGCTCGAGATCGCTCTGCTCTTGAACTGCGGATACGTCTGCTGAATTGCTTGGCTGAATGGCAAGTCGAGATGCGCCAGTTGGAAGATGCACGACAAAGCTATCGTCGTTGCGATCGATTACATCAGGCTTTTTCTGAATCTCTGCCAGGGCCCTTAAGGCCACGATACCTCTCTAGCCAAAAAGTGGTGACGCCGCTGGAGGGGGGGCATGAGGTCCCCGAGGTCTTTTCGGCTGAAGAGACGGAGCTGGAGAATCTGCAGGAGTCTCAGGGCTTCAGCGATTCTGAAAATCCAAGGCAAGCCCCTGAACCTGAAGAAGAGTTTTTATCAGCTGAACTGGTCAGGGTCAGTCGACTTTTGGCAGAGGCGGCAGCGATGCCGATGCCGAGGGTCTTAATCCCGAAATCTCTCTCAGCTCTCGTGAGGGCACTCGGAGGACAGCAAGGTTGGATTTTGACCCGTAAGGGCGATTCGATACATGTGGCCTGCGGTGTGGATGGGCAAGGGCAAAGCCTGAAAGGTTTTCAGGAGCGAATCGCATTGCCACTGGTTGAGGAAATCTGGAACAGCGGTAAAGGGCTGACAGCCCGAAGAATTGTCGATGAACCTCGAACGCAAACCTTGGAATGCCTGTATCGAAATGGAGTCAGCAGTCTCTGCGTGATGCCTCTTCGATCTGAAGGCACGATTCGCGCCTTGGTGTACATCGCTGACCCGGAGGGGAGTCGAATCGGCTCTGTTCAGAGCAAAGCGGTGCTTGACGCCCATTGTGGGCTATTGGGATTATTGCTGCCGAGGACTCAGGCAGTTCCAACGAATTCCTGACCTCTGCAGCTTCAGGGGGTATCCTGAGCTTATGAGAGTCGCATCCCTGACCTGTTCGAATACTGAAATCGTCTGTGCCCTCGGCATGTCTCATCTTCTCGTCGGAGTCGATGATCATTCCGATCATCCGCCAACAGCTCTTCAGCGGGTTACTCGGTTGGGGCCAGATCTTTCCATCGATCTCGATACCCTGGCGGATTTAAAGCCTGATCTCACGCTGGCGTCATTGACGGTTCCTGGTCATGAAAAGGTGGTCGAGGGGATTCGTCAGCGAGATCTTGAGTACATCGCTCCTGACCCACGTTGTATCGCAGATATCTTTAGAGATATCCGTCAGATCGCTTCCCTTCTGAAGGTTCCTCAGCGGGGAGAAGCCCTGATCGGTTGGATGCAGAAGGGCTTGGAGCCCCGAAGTCGATCTTTATCGCCAATTCCGGTATTGGTGGAGTGGTGGCCGAAACCTGTTTACGTGCCAGCCCGGTATTCCTGGGTAAATGAAATGTTGCAGCTTGCGGGTGGGTACAACCCTTGGGCGGAAGAAGAGGGTCACAGCTTGGAAGTGAGTGCTCAGGAAGCTCTCGATCAAAATCCTGCTGCAATCGTGATCTCTTGGTGTGGGGTTGATTTTCATAACTACAAAACAGACAAGGTGATCGCCCGAAAAGGCTGGGAATCGGTAGAGGCGATTCAGCGAGGCCAGGTTTCAGGGATCTCTGAAGCCTATTTAGGGAGGCCGGGTCCACGTATCGTCGAGGGGGTTCGGAAATTGCGAGAAGTTATCTGTTCGGCTTCTGAGGGATCTGGGTAACCCTTGGTGGGAAAATTACGATCACCGGGCATAATGAAGTCAGGCCCCCCCCCGGTATTCCGGGAAAAGCGCAAACAGGAGAAGACGCATGAAGAAAATTGATTGGTGGTACCACCGGAACGGCTGAACTTCTTGCAAGAAAGCTCAGGAGTTCCTGGGTGAAGAAGTAAAAGTCAAAGAGCAGGTGGATGCAAAAAAGGTAAGACTGGGACAGGATGAAGCTCTTGAGTTGGCGGGAAAAGCCAGCATGGTCATCGTCGCCAGAGGTAAAAAGTTGGTGGAACACGATATGAAAAAAGATCGTCCATCCGATGAAGAGTTAGCAAAGGGCATCATGGGTCCCAGCGGTAATCTGCGTGCGCCGACCCTGGTGGTGGGCAAGAAGATGCTGGTTGGATTCAATGAAGCTGCTTACCAGGCAGTTATCGTCAATTGAGGGCAGGTTTGAGTGGGAATCTTTGATCGTGATTACATGCGAGACAGTCAAGCCGGCCGTGGCCTCCTGAGTCGGTTCACAGGTCTGCAATTGGTTCTGGGAATCAATGTCATCATATTTGTCGCTTGGCATGTTCTGCCGCGTGAGTTCATGGCCTACCACTTCATGACGAGTATGGCTCACGTCAAACAGTTCTATCTCTGGACCTTGATCACCGCTGCATTCTCCCACTTCGACCTTTGGCACTTTCTGATCAACATGCTCGTACTGTATTCCTTCTCAGCTCCTCTTGAGGCCCGTTGGGGGAAGAAAAGGTACCTGCTCTTTTACTTGGGAGCGGCTCTTTTCTCTTCGATCCTTCACTGCAGCATGGCCTTTTTTGGATTCAGGGATGCTCCTGCTTTGGGGGCGTCCGGAGCGGTCTGTGCCATGACGACGGCTTTCGCGATTTACTATCCCAAAGCGGTGATCTATCTGTGGGGCATCCTGCCGATTCCGGCCTGGGTACTGGTAGGGGGATTCGCCCTGTTCGATATCAAGGGGCTGGTCGATCAGGCGGGTGGCGGAGGCGGCAATATTGGCCACGCGGCTCACCTCGGAGGAACCGTCTTTGCCCTGATCATCATTGGCCTCCTGGCAGGGAATCTGTTGCCCAGGGGTAGCCGTACCAACACGACTGTCCGCCGAATGACTTCAGCGACGGGTCGAGCTCCTGCCGATTACTATCCCCAGCCGAGTGCTCCACAGGAGCGTGACTTCGAAGAAGAGTCGCGTCTCGATGAACTTCTGACCAAAGTCAGTCGCTCCGGAATCGATTCCCTGACGGAAGAGGAACGGGCTGACTTGATTCGTATCGGCGAGAAGCGCAGGGACAATTCTTGACCTTGTTTTCTTCGCTGGGTCAGTACTTCAGGGACCGCAGGTTTCGTCGGCAGGCAAAAAAGATTCTGTGTGAGATCTTTGAATCCGAAAAGTTGCTGCGTGGAACGTCCCTGAAGCCTCATCACAGGGGGCGCTGTGACATTATTGAGCTGGATACGACAGGTGACGAGTTAACGGCATTTGTATTTCAGATTCTTCGTCACCCTCGCCCTCATCCGTTTTCAAAGCAGCACCACCTGGTTGCAGAGCGGTGGTGTTACCGGATACAGGAAGACGCACTCGAAAGGGCGGGATCTGTCAATCTGAGTC
Organism: Planctomycetota bacterium; assembly: GCA_002691835.1. The sequence continues at coordinate 588 of NZJA01000132.1, read as the reverse complement.
GCCTCAAGGGAAGAGATGGTGAGCCTCCCGGTTCTTTCCCTTGACCCGGATAGGGTGACGGGGCGACCATGGCCCATTCTCTGGTGTCGAATGAATGACAAGATGTCGAGGTACCAGATTTGCCGGCTTTCCTGAAATGAGGACAACATGGAACTTCTTAAGGAACTCTGCGAAGCTCATGGAGCTCCAGGTTTTGAAGATAATATTCGCGCGATTTTCAGGCGTGAGATTGAACCGTTCGTCGATCGGATCGAGGTCGATGGGATTGGGAACTGTATCGCCGTCAAAGAGGGCAAGCCCGGAAGCCCAAAAGTGATGTTGGCGGGTCACCTCGACGAGATCGGTTTCGTCGTCAAGCACATCGACGATCACGGATTCCTGCGTCTGTCACCCTTGGGAGGCTTTGACCCCAAAACCCTGATTGCCAAGCGGGTGGTGATCAACACCAGTGACGGTGAGCAAATCACCGGAATGATTGGCTGCAAGCCGATTCACATCATGACCCCCGAAGATCGCAAAAAGATGCCGACGGTCCCGCAACTTTTCGTCGATGTCAGTCTCACTTCTGAAGAGGCTCGACAGAAAATC
>NZJA01000131.1 GCA_002691835.1 Planctomycetota bacterium | reverse complement strand
ATTGCCATCCACTTTGGATCGCAGATAAAAGGGTCCCGATTCGGGCAGATCACTGCGGCCATGGCAGCGGTTCAGAGCCCAGTCTGCCAGCCTTCGACCGACGTCCTGTTTGTTGAGGGGATGGATATCCCGTGCGTCTCCGATGTCGGTCAGGACCGCCATGCCCGTGTTGCGCACCATCCGATGGGTAAAATCCTGAGCATCCCGAAGGGTGGCCCAGCCGCCCTGTACCGGATTGTCGCTGACTGCCTTGAAGGCGGCCAGCTGGACGATGCCAAAGGGAAAGTTGTCACCCCAGGCATTTCGCCATGAGCCGATCATCAATGGCAACAACTCGCGATACTCATCCGGTTGTCCGTCATTCGATTCACCCTGATACCAAACCGCTCCCTCGATGGCATACGGAATGAAGGGTGAAAGCATGGCATTGAACATGACCGCAGGATCGACGGTGGTCATCCCTGGTGCACTGGGCGGAGCCGGGGGGTAAGGTCCACGATCACCGCTGAACGCAACGCCCCGGCGCGCTTTCCAATCTCCGGAAATGGAGAGGGTCGCCCCCCGCGGTCCTTCCTTCAATTTGAGAAGCGCTCTTTCAGCAGCTCCGGTGATGCCACCGGCTCCCCCCGTATCGAGGGCTGCAATGGTGATCACCGCGCGCCCAGCCTTCACCTGATCGCCGGGAATGATGTAACTGCGACGCAAGGCGTGCTGATTGGTGGTGCGGCCCACTTCCTGACCCTGCCAGAACGTGATGTCGGCGTCGTCGATGGCACCCGGTTCAAGGATCAGATCTTTCCCTTGCCAATCTGCGGGAACCTCCACCTCTTTGCGATACCAGATGAATCCATCCCAGTCACTGTTCTTTCCTTGCCAGAGACCTGGCACCGTCATCGTCTCCCAACCGCTGTCGTCCAGATCCGCAGTGGCCCAGTTTTCTTTGCGGCCGGGGTCATCAGCCATTTTCTGTTCCCACCAGGAAGCGGCGCGACTTTCGAACTGCTGTTTCTGTTCCTCGAACAGCGAAGCGATCTCTTCTTTGGATCGGTTGCCCCAACGTTGGATCTCCGATTCCAGATCGAGAATGCGCTGGCGGAACCGGGGGTGCCTCTTCAAGGCACCCATTTCCGTCCACGGCTCGGCACGGGTTCCACCCCAATTGACATCGAGCAATCCCACCGGAACCCCCAACTCCTCATGAAGACGGCGAGCCATGTAGGTTCCAACTGCGGTAAAACTGCCGGCAGTCTGGGTTGTCGAGATACGCCAGCGCGCATCGATATCTTTCTCGGGTTGACGGGAGAGCAAATGGGGAGCCTTGATACAGCGGAGCCAGGGCAGATCTCCGGCAGCCATCTCTTCTTTGGCGTTCATCGACTGTCGAACGGTCCACTCCATGTTGGATTGCCCCCCACACAGCCACACCACACCGACAAGAATGTCGTTGAGCACGATCCTCTGACCACCCCCGGCGATCACCATTTTGCGACCTACGGCACTGGCTGCCATCGGCATCAGAGTGGCTTGCCAATTCCCCGACTCGTCCGTGATTGCCGTCACGGTTTGATCGGCAAAGGTCACGGTGATTTCGGTCTTCGGATCTGCACTGCCCCAAATGGGCACCTCGGCTTGCATTTGCAGTACCGCGTGATTGCCGATCACCGCGGGCAAATCGATCGCCGCTTTAGCGTTGGAAATAGGCACGAAGAACAGGCAGAGAATCACTGGAAGGATGCGGGACAACATGAAAAGCCTCCTGGGAGATGGAACGTCTCGCTGCATCGTCTCCCCCCCAATGACGATGGTCAAGGACGCTGTGCTGCGGCTTCTTCCAGAGCCGTGATTCCCTGTTCCTGATACTGCGGGTAATCGACCCAAAGGTCGCCCAGGTTCTCTGCAGGGGGCCAGATCACATTGTCAAATCCGAGACGGGTGACGGCAGCGACCTGCTCGTCACCGGGTTCATTTCGCCAAAGAACTCCACCCGATTTCATTTCAGAGAGGACCGACGAATCAGCATCCACGGCAGGGGAAATCGTGACCAGAGAGGCCGGAAGTCGATGGGCGAGATAACCCCATGACGGTTCCGTCGCGACCAGAGAAAAGCCTTCTGGAAGCTGAATTGCAGCGATCCGTTTCTCCCAGCCACGAAGTTTTTCGCTGACCGGTTGCCAATTCTTTCTCATCTCGGTTTCTGCACCGGGGACCAATCGAACCATACGCTTGAGGATGGTTTCCCCCTGCAGATGCAGCAGGGCCGGGTCGATCCAGAAGTGCCCATCGGTGCCTTCCCAGGATCTCTCACCTTCCGGTCCATGGCTGTGGGTGACGACCCCGGGATACTCTTGCCAGTAATCCTTCACACTACGGGACAGGTCGAGAGTGGAAAAAGGCAAGGACACCCGCTGGATCCACTTCTCCAACATCGAACCATTGACGATGATCAGATCGGCAACAGCCAGTTGTTGAAGTTGGGCATCGTCAGGATTCCACGTTTCAGGATTTTCGCCGGCGGGCATCAGCGGAATCACCTCTACCTGATCTCCACCAATCATATTTGCCAGCCACACATGAGGAGAAAGAGACGCCACCACTATTGGAGGACCTTTCTTCTCAACCTTGGCCGAAGACATGTCCAGGTTTTGTGATTGGCAGCCCCCGACAATCGATGCCAAAGCAAACAGGATCCCAATTCGGAGAATGAAAGTCCGCATCGTGATCACCTCAATTTCTCAGAAAGATATGAGTCCGCCGGTGAAACCGGCGACCAAAGCTCTGGCAGTGAGGAAAGACAGAACAGCGCCTGTGCCGACCACGATGGCCACTTCAGTGAAGAGCAGACGCGCCACAAAACCTCTCGGTGCGCCGATACGCTCCAGGGTCCGAACTTCCCGTTCTCGAACCTTGATATCGAGGGTGACGATCAACCCGAGCATCAACAGTGCTGCCAGCAGGACCAGCAGTGAGTTGGCATCGAGGATCGCTTTTGCCTGCAAGACGATGCCCAGAAGTGATTTGAGTTCGGCCTCGCTGTCGAGAACCAACAATTCTTCATCTCGGCGAAGCTTCGAACGAGACAGAGTTCTCTCTTTATTAGTCGCCGCATTGATCAGCAAGGCAGTGACCGGCAGATCATCCGGATCCCCGTGAAAATGAAAACTGTCCTCATTTTCTGGAGTCACCTCGACTGCTTCGACGATGGCAGCGTTCATCGTCACATTGTCACTCTTGTTTTCGAGAATCAGATTGAAATCAATATCCGGATTGACGGCAACGTGCCCATGTCCCTCTCCGGCAACCACCCACGAAGTCTGAAGACTGACAAAAATAGCGGCATCATCCGGAGTTCCAGTCGGCTCAAGGACTCCCCGGATCTTAAGAACCAAAGGGTATCCTCCACCCAGATCGTAGAGTTCCTCTGCATCTGTCGGAACGGTATCTCCGACTGCAAGTCCTTCACTGTGAGCGATCTCGCTGCCAATCACCGCTTCTGATAATCGCTGGGGCCAGGGTCCACCTGTGGCAAACCTGAGATTTCGAAAGGGCGCGTAATCAGGAGTGGTTCCGACCAACGGGAATTTTCGAACTGTCCCGGCAATGTGCAGAGGAATCGGGATCGCTCGTCCCTCATCTGCGACTGATCTGGCAAACCTCATCGGGATCGAAGATTCCACACTCCCCCGGAAATACAGCGCATGAATCAGAAGGTCTGACCGACTTCCGGGTGCCCCCACCACCAAAGGTGTCGTCAGAGCACGCGCTTCCAACTGAGTGCGATACAGGTCGATCAATCCCTCGACAGCCAATGGCAAGACCCCCAGTAGTCCGATGCAAAGCACCAAAACGAAACTGCGAACCTTGTGGTGAACGAGTGATTTCCAAGCCAGTCGAAGCAGGGGACCACTCATGCGACCTCCCGCCCGTTGAGCTCATAAACTTTGTCAAAACGGTCAAGCAGAGAGCGATCGTGGGTCACCACAATGACAGTCGACCCTGTCAACTTCGCTTCGTCGAAAAGCAGGTCGAGGACCGCTTCCCCCGATCCCTGGTCGAGACTGCCCGTGGGTTCGTCTGCGAGAATCAGCGGTGGAGATGTGACCAAAGCACGACACACTGCTGCTCTCTGGCGCTCCCCCTGAGAGAGCGCATGAGGCTTACGGTGAAGCAGATCGGCGATCCCGCAACGCTGTGCCCGCTCCAGCAATCGTTGATGATCTTCCGCAGTTGCTTCCCGTCCGGCGAGCCAGCGCGGAAGGAAAGCGTTTTCGCGAATGTCGAGGTGCTCCAGTAATTCAAACTCCTGAAACACCAATCCGATGCGGTCACAACGAAACGCTCGCCGCTTCTTCTCTCCCAATTTTGAAATCTCGGTATCTCCGACTACGACCGATCCGGAGGTGGGAACCAGAATCCCGGAGATGGCGGAGAGAAGAGTTGTTTTCCCGCAGCCTGAAGGGCCGATGATCGCAGACTTTTCTCCAGCAACGATCTTCAGCTGATCGATAGCCACTGGTTGCTCTTGTCCCGGATGGCGATGCAGAAAATCACTGATCTGAACTGAAAATCCACTGCTCATTTCACAGACTCCTGTCCATCGTCGACACGTCTTTGATCGATCAGTTCACAATCCGCAATACGCCAGCCCAATCCATCAATCCACTTCACAGTATAGCGAGCACGGGAAACATTCTTTCGCCAATGACCGTGACCAAAGTGCTTGACTGTGCCGATCACTTCCCATGTAGCAAAAACTTCGTAGGCTGGATCTTGAGGATTCTCGGGCACCTCAACCCGTGATTCGATATTCCGCACAGTCTCGACCTTGGAAATGGCCTGCTCCTCAATCTTCATCATCAAGCTCTCATGAACATCATCATAAAGATCCGGGAGAATCGCTTCGTTGACGCTACGAGCCAGAATGTCATAGATCTGGCTTTCATCCTCATAATCAAAAGCTCGATAGATATTCCTGTGCAAGGTTTCGAAAAGAGCAGCGGAATCAGTGGCACTCGGTAACTGAATCCGAGGCCTGAATGGATCTGTCACGGATATTGAGTACGGCAGGATGAGTCCCAATAACAGTAACACTAACCAGGGAGTTCTTCTCTTCATCGAATCGAAGCGACCCAGCATCAATTTTACCAAGGCCCACAATGCCAATATCCACCCCGGGTAAAACTGTAGCGGCGGTGACAAACCTGGAGCGACTGATTCGGGATCGAGGACCGGTCGCGCCTTAGGCGGATTCCAGATTTGAATCGGATCATCTTCTCTAAATCGGAGAATCTGAAAGTCATCGACCCCTGTGAGAATCATAAAAACTGACTCCAGGGGGAAACCATCTTCTGTGTCGTAACGACTCCAGAGAAACTCCAGTTCTTGAGGCAGAGACTTCGTCGGATACTTCAGAGTGATTCCCACGTAGTTCAGGAAATCGTTGAGATCAAACCCTTCCTGCCACTCCAAGTCATCGATGACCGGGATCACCTGAACCCCATCGACCTGAAGAGGAGCATTGAGCTCCAGCCAATGGACAACCCGATCTCCAAACTCTCCCCAATCTCCTGAAGATTCGGGATCGAGATCAGGAATCTCAGTGGGTTCAAGATTGAACCAGTGCCTAAAGAGCAGCTCATCGATCAGCAGGTAGACTTCCGTCTCGCTCTCACTGACTGTGACCTCCACATTCAGAGGCCCGGGAACATGCTCCGCAGCCGCAGCTGTGCTCGGCAGGGATATCAAGCACAGCGCCAGAAGCACTTTGTGAAACCCGGGAATCATGAGAACTCTCCAACGGTAGAGAAAGGTCCGTAATACAAGAAGACTTGGAAGATATGGTAACAAAAAACCACCGACCGGGGAGTGCAGAGACTCCCCGATCGGTGGCTATCCGTCTGAATCAGGTAACTACCTAAGTTCCAGAGGCTTTGCTGGCTCAGGTTCTTTTTTCTCTTCCACTGGCGGAGTGGCTGCGCCACCTCCCTGCCGGGCCCGATTACGACCACGAGGCTGCCAATCGACCATCATCTCAACGCGCTTTCCATCCCTGAGAACGATGACCTTCTTTTTTTCGCCCTCTGCTCGAATCGCACGTACGAGGGACATCCGATCGGAAACTTCTGCTCCGCCAACTTCGATCACCTTGTCGCCGGCTTTAAAGCCTGCTCTTGAAGCAGCAGTATCAGGAAGAACTTCTTCGATCACATTTTCATCAAGGAAGACTCCAAGCATACGCCCACCCATACGACGACGAGGCTCTTCCTCTTCGTCATTGGCATTGCCAAAGAGACCTTCGCGAGAAAGCAGATTATCCAGATTGGCCAGACCAAAAGCAGTCAGAGCGATAATGGTCGTGGAGTGTTCCAGATACTCGGGAATCACCAGATCAAAAGTGTCTTTCTGTGTGTGGATTCCGTACCAGGTATCCGCGCGGCCTTCCTGATCCCAGAAGAAGCCTGGAACTCCCTTGGCGATGAAGGATTCATGATCTGATCCAATCCCACGAGGAATCGAATCGACATCCTTGAGGGTGAAGGGCAGGTCAGAGTTAAGGTCCATCACCGGGGCGAGGACTTTTTCCATATCCGCTTTCATGGCAGCCGTCGCCCAACTACTGGCGATAGCATTCGGACCTCCGTCATAAACAAAGACCGCTGAGATCTTGTCCATGGCATCCGGGTTATTGGCAACCCATGCCTTCGAACCGAGAAGTCCTTGTTCTTCACCACTCCAAAGCATGAACCGGATAGTTCTGCGAGGCTTGATTCCGGAAGCGGCAAGAATACGTGCGGCTTCGATGGTCGTCGCAGTTCCCATGCCATTATCTGACGTTCCGGTGGCCCCATCCCAAGAATCGATGTGACCACCGATGATGACATACTCATCTGGGAACTCAGTGCCGACGATGTCGCCGATGACGTTGTAGTACTTCACGGGACCCGGCTGGAAATGGTTACGGATATCCATCCGCAGAGTCACTTCTTCGCCAGCCTCGATGCGCTCGAGAATAGAGTCGTATTGATCTCGACGAAGAGTCACTCGTGGAGTTTTTGGCAGGTCATCCCAGGAAACCCGGTGATTACCAAGGATCGTGATGGTCTCACCCCGTGAAGGATAAATCCAACCGCCGATTCCCACTTCCTCCAGTTGAGTGCGAAATTCACGTTCACGCTGGCGGTCTTCCCGACTTCTGCGTCCACGCTGAGAAGGCATGAAAATCCATGCTCCCTTGAAATCAGCGGAATCAATTTCTTCACCGCCTGAGGGGAAGGTCATCGCTCGACCCTCCTGTGCCCCCCGGGTTCCGGCAGACCATGCAGGAGTTCCAAACTCAAGATTCATCACTTCCGGGGCAATCATTTGCCCGCGCCAAGGACCCCTTTGGAAACCCACCGGAAATTCTCCGGCCTCTTCCATCACCACATTCTCGAGCCCATAGCTTTCAAAAAGATCCTTGGCCCAATTACAGGCAATATGATCCTGAAAGCTCCCCGTAAGACGTGGACCGATTCCGTTCACCAGATGATCAAGGGTGTCGACGACCTGATTGTCATTTTTGCCGATTTCAATAATCTTCTGCTGACCTTCAAGGTTCAGCTTTTCAAGATCGGCAGCATCGGTGGCGGTCGTCAGGCATAGACTAAACGTCAAAGCCCAAAACAATGTCCTCATGAGGAGTCCTTTCGACGAGGTTCTTCCTGCGATTGGAAATTGATCCAATTTCCAGATTCAGGGCTGAAGCAAGTCCTCAGGTTCTCAGGGTATCCGGGCAAGGTCAAGCCTGCAGGAGCTCGATCGCTTCAGGGCTTGGATTTCTCCTGCTTCGCCCAAGAATCACGCAGAGCGGCAATACGGTTGAAATGGGGGGGGCCATCTTCGCTCCTGACGGGATCGACGTGAAAATAACCAACTCTCTCAAACTGGAATCGCTCTCCGGAAACGGCATCCGCCAAGCTGGGCTCTCCAAGAGCAGTCACCTCAGCCTTTGAATCTGGGTCGATCAGATCAAGGAATGTTTGACCTTCGGGAGGCTGGTCAGGAGTCTCAGAGCTAAAGAGAGGAGAATACAGAGAGACTGGAATCTGAACTGCACAGGAAGCCGGAGCCCAATGGATGATGCCTCGGACCTTTCGCCCTTCAGGCTGCCTTCCTTTGGAAGTTTCTGGATCGTAATCGCAGCGCAGCTCACAAACCTCACCACTCTCAGGATCGGTGATGACTTCCTTGACGGTGACACAGTATCCATAGCGCAACCGAACTTCCGCACCAGGAGCCAACCTTCTCCATTTTCTGGGAGGCTCCATTCGGAAATCATCTTTCTCCACCCAAACTTCCCTCTCGAAGGGAAGCGATCGGGTCCCGGCAGATTCATCTTCGGGATTATTCTCAACCTCGATCAACTCTTGCAGATCCTCTGGGAAGTTTTCGATCACCAATTTGATGGGATCAAAAACGGCCATTCTTCGCGGAGCAACCTTGTTCAGATGATTTCGAATACTGTTTTCAAAAACCGTCAGTTCGATCATAGAGTTGAATTTGGCCACCCCGATGGTGTTCATAAACTCACGAATGGCCTCAGGGGTCACTCCCCTCCTGCGCAATCCAGCGATCGTTGGCATTCTGGGGTCATCCCAACCTTCAACATGCCCCTCTTCGACCAACTGCCTCAGCAGACGCTTGCTCATCACTGTGTACTGAAGATTGAGACGGGCAAATTCTGTCTGCGAAGGAACCTGTTCGAGGCCCACCTTTTCGAGATACCACTCATACAGAGGTCGATGATTCCGAAACTCGAGTGAACACAGTGAATGAGTCACTTTTTCGATAGCATCGCTTTGACCATGAGCCCAGTCATAGGTCGGATAGATACACCACTCGTCACCGGTTCGGTGATGAGTAGTTTTTTGGATTCGGTACATCACAGGATCACGCATGACGATGTGGGCAGAGCCCATATCGATTCGAGCCCGAAGGGTTTTTTCCCCTTCAGAAAATTCTCCTGCTCTCATGCCCTCAAACAATTGAAGGTTTTCCTCCACCGATCGATCCCTGAATGGGCTGTTTTTTCCGGGTTCATTGAGTGATCCACGGTATTCTCTCACTTCTTCAGCACTGAGATCGCAGACGTACGCGTCACCCTGCTGAATCAGCTGAACAGCCCAGCGGTAGAGTTGCTCGAAATAGTCACTGGCGTAGAACAAGCCGTCCCAATCAAAACCCAACCAGCGGATATCATCTTGAATCGCATCGACAAACTTCTGCTCTTCCTTCGCAGGATTCGTATCATCAAAGCGGAGATTGCATCGACCACCATGATCCTTGACGAGACCGAAGTTCAGGCAGATGGCTTTGGCGTGACCAATATGCAAAAAGCCATTGGGCTCCGGTGGGAATCGGAACTGCAAATCAGAAGCCTTCCGCCCACCGTCGATATCGGACTGAATGATCTTCTCAATAAAGTTCAGTGAACCACCTTCAGAGGCAGCACTGTCAAAGCCTTGTGAACTTGTCATTCATTACATCCTTATAAAAGACTATTTTTGTATTCATGCCTTTAATGACAATACGTGACATTCCTTCAAAACTTATTCAGGACTCTCGTGACCCTTCGAATCAAAAACTATCCATCAGGGCTCATTAGTAATAGTATTTGTGAACAGGAATATTATGCAAGGTTTGCCGGGAAAAGTTGCAACCTTGGTTTTGAGTGGTGGTGTGATCCGGGCTAGCTATTCCGGGTATCAAAATTGTAGGAGTAATACCAATGAATTTTCGTGCAGCAATGATCCTGCTGGTGCTTTTTGCGTTGCCTGCAAATGTCTTTGCAGGAGGTTCTCCCTTCACCATGTCCTTCAGCAGCAGTTCCGTAGTTCAGGGTGGTCAAGCCGCCGTGGACTTCAGCTTTACTCATGCTGATCCCAATGGTGTTCAAGGATTCTCTTTTGGTGTCTGCCATGACACAGATGTCTTGACTCTTGAGCCAGTGGGTACGTCTGGTGACTTCGATGAAGTCGTCGACTGGGCCCCTGCCGTTGAAACCCTCAAGCAGGGTGGAGCTCCAGATTTCTTCCAACAGAATCTTGAATCGGGCGGCTGGACCGTCGGATGCGTGATCTGTTTCACCTCCTGTGACGTGCTTGCCCCTGGAACTTACGAGTTCGGGACCGCTTACTACCGTGTAAATGGTGCCGTGGGTGCAACCGGATCCGTAGGACTTTGCAGCACCCTTGGCACTCCTCCGGTCAGCGCAGTGGCCGTCGTGGGGGGGGCCTCTCTGCCAATGACCACGGTGGATGGATCTGTCGAGGTTCTCGACGTTCCTCCGATCGTCTTCAGCTACATCGCTCCTGATAAAAACGTCAATTACGATCCGGCAACCGGTATCGGAGACTTCAGCGCTTCATTGAGCATTTCAGAGGATCCTTCTAACGCAACCTACCCGACCAATACTCAGGGTTTCTCCATGAGCGTCACCACGGATACCTCTTACATGACTCCGTTGTCAGCAGAGATCTCCTCAGCGGTGAATGCCATTCAACCGGCATTTGCTCAGTCACAGATCCTTGCAAATGGCTGGACCGTTGGAGTCGTTTACTCATTCCAGGTGCCGATATTCCTGCAGTTCCCGACTGCGACCGATGTGGTCGAAATCACAGGCGAAACTGTCAGTAGTGCCCTTACTGGTGACGATACGGGTCTGACGATTCCTCTGCAGTGGACTCCGATTGGTAATCCTCAAATCTTCAATGTGGTGACCTCTAGCGATTCCAGCGTCCTCGCCACCACACAAGACGGATCCTTGACCCTGAACCCCCAGACGAACCTCGATTACGTTCGCGGCGATATCAATGGCGATGGAATCGTCAACGTTGCTGACGTGGTCTGGAGCCTTCAGGAGATCTTTAACAATGGGCCTGTCGGTACCTGCAACGATTCAAAAAATGCCAACGGAGATGGGATCTTTGACGTTGCTGACCCCATCTGGCTGATCAGCTACATCTTCCAAAATGGTGCTGCTCCGCCAGCTCCGTTCCCGAACTGTGGTGAGATTGGCGACCCCCAGGACTGCAATATCTACAACGGTTGCTAGTTCTGAATCTGTGACCTTTTAAAGAGGGGCCGACTCCTGTTGGAGTCGGCCCCTCTTTTTGTTTCCGTTTGCTTCTGACTAACGGCCGTTTTTCATCGCTTCCTCGCGAATCCTTTTTGCCGTCGCAGCCCACGAGCAAATCGGGCATTCAGACAAATCGTGACGAAGAGCGGGACAATATTCTCTGCCAAAGAAAATGATCTGGAGGTGGAGATCATTCCAATTCTCCTCAGGGAAAACTTTTTTCAGATCTTCCTCTGTCTTCTCCACCGATTTCCCATTGGTCAACCCCCAGCGAGTAGCAAGACGGTGAATGTGGGTATCCACCGGAAATGCTGGGACCCCAAAGGATTGCGCCATCACCACACTGGCAGTTTTATGGCCCACTCCAGGAAGAGCCTCCAGGCTGTCGAAGTCTGCGGGAACCTCTCCGCCATGCTCATTCTCCAAGATCCTGCACAGCTGATAGATCGCTTTCGCTTTGCGGGGAGCAAGCCCACAAGTACGGATATGCTCATGAATCTGCTTCTCTGACAGCTTGCACATTTTTTTTGCGGTATCCGCTTTTTTAAAGAGTGCAGGCGTCACCAGATTCACTCGTGCGTCGGTGGTTTGGGCTGACAATAGCACCGCCACCAGAAGAGTGAATGAATTGGAGTGATCCAGAGGGATCGGAGGATCAGGATATAACTCTCCCAAGATCCCGCCGATCTTCTGAGCCTTTTCAATGCGCTTCATGACTTCTCCATGATTCAGGTATAAGTTAGAAACTTCCGGAGGACTTGCAGGGTGCTTGAATGATCTTGCCCTGTCACCTTTGGTGATTGAAAGGCTTGATTTGGAATTTTCCTTTGAAGACTCTTACGATGACTCATCCGATGACTCCGGTTTCAGCTCCGAAAACACCTCCGGAACCTGTCCCCTCTTCCCCTTGTCAGATCTGATTCTGTTTCCGGGGCAGGTGGTCCCGCTTCACGTCTTTGAACCTCGATATCGGCAGATGACTCGCGACCTCCTCGATAACAGTGGTGAGATTATCCTCGGAACCGTTCTCGGCGAAGATCGTGATCAGCTGGGTGAAGTAGCCCCGGTTCAACCGGTTGCCGGTCTCGGCAGAATCCAAAGGTATCAAACCTTGGAAGACGGACGATTCNTGATCGTTGTCTTGGGTGAAAAACGTGTCGAAATCGAACCGATCGATCGTGGCAAAGCTTATCCAGAAGCCCGCTACCAACCAATCGAAGAGACCGATCTCCAAATCCCCGATATCGATCTCATGAATCTGCAATCGGTTCTAAGAGACATCGAAGGGCAGATCGAAGTTCCTGAGGGCACCTCCCCCGTCCAGATGGTGGATCTGTTGATCATGATTTCGAAAATCTCTCCGAAAGACAAATACGATATCTTTCAGATCTCTTCCGTCTCCGAACGACTCGATAAAATCCTCGACTTCCATTAATCATATGGACAGGTGGACTCTTCGTTTCACTGGCCGGCCCGCTGATTGACCTGGCGTGCCGATCGTTGAAAATAAGTGCTTCGTCGTCAGTCTGGAGTATCTATGCAAGAGTTCTCACGCCGACTCGCCCTCGTCCCATGGATCTCTCTGGTGCTATTGTTCTCTTCTGCCGGCTGTCGGTCCGTTGACCGAGTTCATGATTCAGGATCTCAGCAGTCCATCGGCCAACTCCCTCTCAACTATGAAGGCTTTGAGCTCTTCGATTCTGAAGGCATTCTCGTCTATGCCCGCAATACCACTGCTGCCCGAGACATCGCCACTCGGGTCGACCAGGCAGAGCGCTTGTTAGANAAAAAATCCGGCGAGAAACCGGTTCCAATGGTGTATTTCGCCATCGACCTGGACCACCCCCAAAGACAAGAGCTCCATTCGAGAGCCTTTCAAAACTCCTCCAAACTTTGGAATATGAAAAACCGGGCAATGGACTTTTCAGGCTCACAGGGAATTCAAAAAGAATCGAAAATAGGTTCAAAGCTGCAAGAAACCTTTCCCATGGTGCTTCCCGGTTTGCTGGAAACCCCGAATCCTCACCCTCCTGGCTTTCCAGATTACGGGATCGCTCTCTCCACCAAAAAGGGCCTGAAAGATGGAACAGAGCAACTTTTCAAGACCGGAATCGAGAATATGAAACTGTCGAAGATGAAAAGAATCCTGGTCGCACCGATCATTGCAATTGTTCGCGGAATCTTCTCGAAGATCCTTTCACGAGTCGAGGATGCACTCATCGTCGGTTCACACCTGCGAGGAAAGCCCGAATGGACTGAAGATCGAACGCAGGCACTCATGCAGGAAATTCTGGATCTGGAAAACATCATCGGCGAGATGCGTCCCGATCGAGAAAACGAGTCCCCTTCCTCTCCCGAGCTGAATCTCGAAACAAACCCCTCACCGCAAATCAGGTGAAACACGGAACCTGCCCCGACTCATCAAAATTATCNATCTTTCCCTATCCCCGACTTGAGTCGTGCTCTACTTTTCTTTTTCCGAAGTCTGCTTCCCCGGCAGACATTTTTGGAGTGGCTGGAGTTACCATCCAGCAGGGATTACAGCCTCNCCGATGGCGTGGATTGGGAGAAAAATGANAACATTATTTTTACTACTGACTTCGGTTTGCGTTCTATCCGGATGCGCCACTGCTGGCAAAGCCATCGATCGCGACAGGGATTCCAGAAAATTCGATATTGAGTACGTCGTTGAAATCGCAGACGCCCCTGTGGGAGAAAAGATTGAAATCTGGATTCCACGCCCGGGTAATGATGATCACCAATTATTGTCAGACTTCGGCTATATCGAAGATAGCGGACTGAAAGACGTGACGATCACAATGCATGGGGAAACCCGCGGCAACCGTATGGTTCATGTGACCGGCACTGTTGAAAAGCCCACCGGCAAGATCACCCTTAAATACTCAGCAGAAAGATTCGTTAATACGGTCGATCTCATGGACTACTCGAAGACAGACGAAGTCGGAGCTGACAGCGACTCCATATACCTAAAGCCATCAACCCTCTGCTTTGTGACTCCGCAAATTAAAAATGAAGCCGAGGCCCTCTCCGCACTGAGCCCGACAACCGTCGGCAAGGCTCGCCGTTTCTATGATCACATCCTGAATCAGATGTCCTACAGCAAAGCCGGTCAGGGTTGGGGTCGCGGAGACATTTACCATGCCTGTGAAGTCGGAGAAGGAAATTGCACCGATTTCCACACTTACTTCAGCGCACTGTGCATGGCTGTGGGAATCGAATCCAGATTCCAAATCGGTATGTGGGGAAAATACAGCCCTGAGGCCGAACGCTACAAAACTGGTGGATACCACTGCTGGGCAGAATTTCATGTTCCAGGAAAAGGATGGGTGCCGGTCGACATCTCAGAAGCCGACAAGGATATCGCCAACAAAGACAAATACTTTGGATCACAAACTGCTAACCGAGTAACTCTCAGCACCGGCCGGGATTTGACTCTGACACCTGCACAAAAAGCGGGACCGATTAATTTCTTCGTGAATCCTTATGCAGAAATTAACGGGAAGCCCTTCACAGGCATCACCAAATCCTGCTTCTGGCAGGATCGTTAATCTTCAACTTCTGCAGACTCACCGGAAAGCAGAAAACAGGGTGCTGAGATTGAAAGAGTATCGACTTTTGCTTTTCAACGATCTTCAGGCATGACTCACAAAATAGAAAATAGGCACATGGAAAAAAAATCCGTCAAGAACAGTCCAGACGTCATTGAACTCGAGCCCGGTAAATACGCCTGGTGCTCTTGCGGCCATTCCGCCAAGCACCCTTTTTGTGATGGGAGTCATTCAGGAAGTGGAATGACACCTATGGTTTTTGAGGTCACAGAGAAAAAGAAAGTCGCCTTGTGTGCCTGCAAGAAAACAGGTGGAGCACCCTTCTGCGACGGTTCCCACTCCTGAGAAAGTCTAGATTCCCCTTGGGGCCGTTATTCAGCCTCAAGGGGAATTAACACTTCAACAATCTCACCTGGGGCACTCATCACTTCAAAGGGGTCGACCGGGAGGAAACCGTCCATATAAGGGAGCTCCAGCGAATAGAGTCCAGGTTCGCCGACGAGAATCCGATACCCGCTCCCATATCTCCCCCGAGTTAAAATTCTGCCGCTGTGACCGACAGCCTCCACGATGGGATTCCATGTGATATCCCAGGGGATCGATGTGCCGTCATCATCCAGAAGAAGAAACAGTCCCATTGCCGGTTCCAATTCCATCTCGAATTGATTCCCGCCATCAAAATTAACTGAAACCTGCATGTGCTTCGGGACATAGGCTTGATCAGATACCGAAACAATCACATCTCCGACTGGAACTTGAAATTCAAAGATGCCATCTTCGACAGCAGGAATCGGGACCGCTCCTGCACCCGGGACTCCTTGGGGTCGAACTGGAGCCCAGCGGATCAATCCTGGAGTGGCGAGTTCTCCGCCCCCACCTTGAATCAGAGTCGTGACCTGAATATCGACAGGGTCAGGCAGCTCCAGATTGGCATCCAGGAAACCTTCTTCACCCACCTCAAACAGATCGCCATATCCAACTGGCAAAATCAGAATCCCATAGGATCCAAACTTCACACTCACGGGGCCCCATGAATACAGAACTCCGCCGCCCACCTCTTCCATCGCCATCTCCGTACTGGGCAGATTAACGGTGTCATTAACCGGATCACTTCCGGCCCCAGTCGGACGTATGCGAATCGAAAAATTGTCGAGATACCACCCATCCGGCACATAAACCGTTCCCGCCAGATCAGAGCGTTCCTCATCATCATTGGGCACTGTCATCGTCAGAATATTTTCTTCATTGAGCTGAACTTCAATGATGGTTTCTGCGTAAACCGTAGGATTCAGGTTCCAATGCCCCGACTCCAGAGAAGCTTTCCAGGTACCGCTTGGTAATCCACGAATCAAATTGGAGGTCACTCCGAGAGTCGGCATCTCCATATAAGGCATTCCCATACCTTCTGGCGGCCTGAGGCGCAGACGCATGTCAGCTCGCTCTGTTTCTCCATCAAGGATCAGATTCAGATCTGCGGCAGGAAAAAGCAAGACTTCGCGTTCTCCTCCATTCACCAGATCCACCGTGATGCGTTTCCACTCATAACCCTCTGCACGGACATGCAGAACCACAGCAGATCCAATCATTCCCAGGCGGCCGTCTAGGGAAACCGGAGACTCGCTTTCTTGAAGAGAGTAATCGCTGGCAAGAGGCCAACCCGGATGCTCAAGGGTGCTGCGATGAAAGTCCTGCAATCGAATGACTTCGATTCCATTCAGAAGTTCACCGGTTTCCGCCGAGAGTACCTTTAAGGTCGCGAGTGCGTCGTAACGAACATAAACACGGACGGCACCTGAAGACTGTGCAAGAACAGGAGTCGACGGGGCAATCACCCTTGCCGAACGATCGCCCAAGACGGTACTGAAAAAACGGATCATCGACTTTGCCGGGGCTTCAAACGAAAAGGCACCATTGGTGACGCTGACCGTTCTCGTTCGACTGTCGATGCCAATTTCCAGTTGGCCATTCACTTCTGTGAGGGCTGAGTTTTCCGATTCTTCCCAGATCATTCCACCCACACGAACGCGTTCTCCCGATTCTGATCCGGAACGACTTTCATCTCGACTGGAAGACGGACTGCGATTGCTTTGACGTTGGGATGAATTGCCTGAGCCATTCGAATCGTTGGAATCTCGACCGTCACCAAAACCGGATGAACCCCTATTGGATGAAAAGTCTCCACCTCGCCGATTACGGTCGCCAGAATCTGGTCGGTCATCGAGACCATCTGTTCCGGAGCGATCATCCTTCGCCGAAGAAGATCCTCGGCTGCTTTCTCCACGCTGACCCGAACCGGAGGAATCTCCTCCACTACCACTGGTTCCATTTCCTTTTCGTGAGCTCGACCCACTTCCTGAGAAATCTGTACCGCTTCCCTCTCCGACAAAATCTCCCTCAACCCCGGTTAAACCAGGGCCTGAAGGAAGCATCAGAGACGCAACAGAAACAACGCCGACCAGGATCAGGGCGACGATCACAAGATTTCTTGGATTCACGGAAACTCCTATGAACAGACAGCTGACTACGATTTTACAGGTAAATGGCATATTTCCACACCGTATGCCGTATTAGTACCTTTTCGCCTCCCTGAGTCGGAAGTGATTCAGCAACTCTTCCCGAATTGCCGGTCTCCACAAAAAAACCGGAGCTCGGAAGGTCTTTGCCTTCCGAGCTCCGGTCCTGTGTATGAAGTCGTCAACTACGACTTCTTGAATTTGATGCTTCAGCCATACGCCCGGGTTCTGGGGGTCGAGACCTCTTTGCCGGCGAGGATTTCGTCGACGGCCTTGACGACATAGTTTTCACCGGAGCGACGATCGTCGAACGCACCCTGGTAGAGAATCTCGCCGTTCTTGATGACAAAGACGTGAGGGGTTCTCTTGGCACCGATTTTCTTGCCGAACTTGCCATCGAAGTCCTGAAGGATCTTATGATCAACTTTGTAGGACTCTTTGAACTTTTTCAGACCCGCTACGGTGTTGTAATGGGTGGAGCATACGGAAAACCACTGAACACCCTTTTTCTTGAGAGCGGCAGCAGCCTCCTGAACTTTTTTCGCCTTGTAGAGAGGCTTGACGGCAGGGCAGCCATTCTCGGTCCACTCGAGGACGATGATCTTGTCCTTCATGTCGGCTGACTTGTGCAGCTTGCCATCCAGGTCCTTGAGGGAGAACTCAATGTTGCCCTCTCCCTCAGCGGCTTTCTTTTCGTCAGCAAGCGCAAAGGGAGAACAAAGTGCGAGTGATAAAACGATGAGTGTCAAAAATGGCTTCATGGTGCCTCCTTTAAGTGATGAACATTTCCTTGCCAACTGTTGCTCTTGAATCCGGGTTGTTACAAGACTTCTCAGTCAGATCCCGTTCGCTCGGCCGGCTTCTCTCCCCGGCATTCAAAGGCCGGGTATCCAGAGACCGGGCCTTTGGCCTTCCCTGGATTAGGAACCATCGTTGCACCCAAGAGCCCCGGATGGAAGCCCTGACCGACGTCCCGGACGATAAATGTGACCTGATTTCCAGACAAAACCCCATTGTGAACCTTTGGGTCTGGATTCCAGCGTTCAGGGGCAGCTTCATCCAGAAGACCTGCAACCAGAGCGTGGGGATAGACTTGCCATCTCACTGGAATCGCAGGCCGGTAGTCATTTCCCTTCCTCGCCCAGCGGATGGTCCAGCGACCGGCGATGGCACCTTTACCCTCCTCCGGGACCCATTCCTGTTCGATGATGAATCCCTTTGGAGCTTTTTTCATTGGGACCGACCTTTGCCACCCCCGAAGACTCTTTCGTGATTCAGGATTGACCTCTGCGATCGCTGCCGACTTCAACGGAAGCTTTACTGCTGATTCCCCATAAATGCAGGTGGTCTTGCATACTTGCCAGGTCACATTCGCTTCTAAAAAAACCTGTTTCACTTCTTTCTCTGCAGATTCTTGCGGAGGAGTCGCCGTAAAGAGAAGCATAAACGGTTTCTTGTAACCGTAGGCGATCAGCCCCCCCGGCTCGACCATCCGCTCAGGTGCAGGGAAGAGCGGCTCCGAGATCTTCCAACCGTCAGGAAGATTCCAAAAGACCTCTGGAGGATCGCCTCCATCCCGCGGCGAATGCCAGTAACCATGCCACCCGGGTATTGGTTTCACCCAAACCCCCACCTCAAAAGGAAGACCGGGTTGGAATGCAGAGACTTCAGCAATCAACTCTGCAGTACAAGGAACATCCTCTTCGAGTTCATCGAGAAGCCCCCCCTGTCCTTCTGCTACATTGGGGAACAAAATGAGAGCATAGATTAGAACGCTGAAGAGGTATTTTGGTGTCTCACCGATTCCGATCGCAGACATACTGGAATTCCTTTCGGGTGCGGCAAACTCAACTGTCGAAATTAACAGATTCCCGCTCCGTTTCCTTCAACAGGGTTACCAAAAATAGACATGCTGTGACGAATCAGGGGGTCATTTGCTTCAATATCTGAAAGACAAACGAATTCGGCTCCTCCTCCTGCTCGGTTTCGTAGTTCTTGTTTATCAACTTTGTCTATCCATCGAACAACGTTTGATCTTCGCCCCCAAAAGCCAATGGGATGCAGAGCTTCCTGAAAGCGCTGTGGAACTGACCATCGGCAAAGAACTCTCCGCCGCATGGTTTCCAGTTCCAGGAGCGAATTTCGTGATCGTTTACTGCCATGGCAATGCGGGAAACATATCGCATCGATTTGCTCTCGCCCGGCATTTTCAGCAGATGGGATGGCCAACCCTGCTCTTTGATTATCGCGGTTATGGAAAATCTACAGGAGGCCCCCCCAGCGAAGAAAAGATAATCCTTGATACCCAGTTGGCGACGAAGGAAGCTCTTCGTCTCAGTAAGTCTGATAAGGTCATCTTTTATGGAAGAAGCCTGGGCTCTGTCCCCGCCATCCAAAATAGCACAAAATTTTCATTTGAAACTTGTGGCTTAATTCTTGATTCCCCTCTGTTGTCGGCCAAAGCGATGGCAGAGCAGATGGGATTAGGTTGGCTTTCACTTTTCATCACTCAAGAACTTGATAACGAGTTTTGGATTCTTCTAACCTCTGGCCCGACCCTCATCATCCACGGTGAGGCAGATCGCATCGTCCCCATCAGTCACGGCAAAAAGCTCGCGGAAAAATCATTTCCAAAGGCAACCCTCGTCGAAATTCCCGAAGGTCGTCATAATGACTCGCGACGAAAAGGGCTCGCTCTTGAGGCGCTCAAGTCCTTTATCGAAGAGGTGACGAAAAACTAAAAGGCCTACCAGACGTCGGCGGCCTTGACTCTTTCGGTCGCCCGTTCTGCGTTGCCATCGGTGGGAGAGCATTCGAGTCCGATGAAGTCGCGATAACCCAGATCCCAGGCTTCCTTGAAGACACGGGAATAATCGATCTCTCCGGTTCCCGGTTCACGACGCCCCGGGTTGTCCGCCAGCTGCAGATAGCCGACCTGATCCCAACCCTCACGCATCCGCCGGCAAAGATCCCCCTCGGTAATCTGCATGTGATACAGATCCCAGTTGATCTTGACCATCGGTGAACCGACCTCGCGGCAGATACGGACCGCCTCAGGGCTGCCGTAGAGACAGTGTCCCTTGTGATCGACCCGAATGTTCATCGGTTCAAGGATCAGCATCACTCCGGCATCCTCCGCCATCGGTGCCCATTTTTTGAGCCCGGTGATGACGTTTTCATGCATCTGCTCCTGGGTCATCCCGGGCTGATCGTTTCCAGCGATGACCGTCATCTTGCGCGCACCGATCTTCTTCGCCGCCTGAATCGACTCAGCAATCTCTTTGCCGATGCGGTCATGGTTCTTCGGATCGTTCATTCCCGGGTTGAAGGGCCATGCTGTGAACTGTGCAACTTCGATCCCGGTTTCATCACAGGCGATACGAATCTGATCGAGGTCTTTGTTACGCCAGGGCCAAAATTCGACGGCGGGATAACCCAGCTTGGCAGCCGCTCGAATCCGATCTTGGGCAGGGCCTCCACCCAGTCCCCACATCTCGATATTGACGGCGAAGCGTGTTTTGCCCCAAGACAAAGAAGCAGAATCATCCGCCTCCTGACTCGCATGTAAAGCAGAGGTAGAAGCCGCTGCAGCCCCAAGGGCGGCGGTAAGCATGAACTGACGTCGCTGATGATCCACAGAGACCTCCTGCTGATCTTGAAACTTTTAAACTTCGTAGTCGTGGCCGGGAACCATCACCTCGACACCCGGCAATTGATGGCTTTCCAACTGTGTTTTGATTTCAGAAAACTGGTTTGCCTTCAAATGCACCGCAAGGAAACGACAGTCTTCAGCTTTCGCAAGCTTGCTACGCTCATTCACAAAATCGGAAGTACTCAGGTGTTTCGAGACTTCTGCAAGCCACTGCAAGCGATCTGGAAAGGAGAGCTCAAGAATCACCAGAGAAAGACCCGGAGTCTGTTCACAAACTTCCCAAATCTTGTCGGATGGCCCTGTATCAGTCACGAGAGCGAATGAGGCGCCATCTTTCTCGACAACAAATGCCAGCGTGTCAACGATGTGGTCAACCCGCACAGGGGTAATCTGATATTCCCCGATACAGATCGGCTTCTCTGCTTCGATGATGTTCATCTCCAGCAATCCCATCCCCTGCTCCTCATTGATCCGAAAAAAGTCGGGCCAATGACGATCATTGAGGATGTCATCTCTTATCGCCTTCGCCGTCGAAGCCTCAGCGTGGATCACGACCGGTACAGGATCTTCTGCACCCTCGCCAAAATGGGCATCGAGGAAAATCGGCAAACTGGCCAGATGATCGCTATGACAGTGAGTGATCAACAGATGCTTGATCCCCAGTTGCAAATCGAGATCACTGTGAAAACCAATCGATCCGGCATCGAGACAGATGCAATCATCGATCAGATAAGAACTCAGAAGTTGATGCTCTGCGGAACCACTGACGGTCGAGGGCAAAAGCTGGACTTTCAAACTAGCTAACCCTTCTCTCGTCACTCATTTGAAGACGCTGTGCTATCAGGCGAGCCAGTCCCAAGACCATGCGGTAGACCGTCCGGTCTTCCATCTCGAGGAGTTGCTTCATACGCGCAATATCAAACTTGCGCAGACGGCATGGCTCGACCGCAATCACGCTGGCACTATGGGCATCTTCACAGACGAGACCCATTTCACCGAAACAACTAAGGTCCGAAAGACGTGCGAGAACTTTCGCCTCATCGACACGATCGGTGAGAATCACATCGAGGACCCCTTCCGCAATCACGTAGAAAGCCGTCGGCTTCTCACCCTCCTGAATGACGATCGTTCCGGGCTCGACATCGACCTGCTCGGAATAACCCAAAAGGGCGCCGATCTCTTCGGGCTGGAGTCCAACAAAAAGAGGCACAGAGGAATATCTCTCAAAGCGAGGTGCGTCCACAGTATCTCCTCTTCCCAGAAACCAGTGACCGAAGTCGCACTTCACGAAAAGTGGCGACTGAAGCTTGCTCTAGCATAAGGAATCACGACGGAGGAACAACAAGGCAGGCAGATCAGTACCCCGAATGGAGCTGTCAGAGACAATTCCACCCGGGGTACTTTTTGTTTCAGATCTGATCAGGGGCAGGCCGTAAAGCTCTCACAAGTCAGAGTGCTCTCCAGATCGACTCCACAGTCAGGGAAGGGGCCTGCTGGTGCAGGGCTTCCAGCACAAAACAGACTGCAGAGAACCTGAACGCCGTCAGAGATCGAGACGTGATTGGACTGATCCATATCCATCGCCTTCAGGCACGTGTTAGCCGCTCCCTGGAACAGGTATGCGAAAACGCCAATCCCATCCGCCAGATTGAGATTTCCATCCTGGGTACTGTCACCCCGGATAAAGCGAGAGCCCGTAAAGGGCACCAACTCGAGAGTCGCATCCAACAGAGTCGCTGCCACAGAAGCACCATCGACGACCACTACATTATCGACCGCAGGAACTCCCAGAGAATTGCTGAAGGCCAGTGTTGCGACGGTCGGAGTGACGTTTCCGGCAAGCACGCCGGGTAGAAGTTGATAATCGATACTGCTCAGAGGAGAAGGCGTTTCAAAGGTCAAGGTCCAGTCACCCACAAAGCTGAAGACCAATCCCTGAGTCGCACCGTCCGGATACAGATTCACTTCGGCAAAGTCTGGAGCCACTCCACCCGTAGAAGCGACGATCGTATTCACGGCCGTCGCCTCGAGAAGACTGGAGTCATGACCCACTGCAAACGATCCCCCCTGAACCGCCGAATATTCTCCCGTTCCGCCACCCCCTGGAAGTAACACTTCCTGCAGATTGACCACAGCAGAAAAGGTTTCCGACGCCGGAGAAGCTTCCGGGTAGTAAATCGTTGCCGGTGCATCGAGAGACATTTGAAACTCAGGAGTGAAAGGAATCAGCGAAATCTCTGCGGAAACGCCGTTCACCGGGATCGATCCACCATCGACGACAACAACACTGACAACCGCCGGGTTTCCCAAGCTGTCAGACTTGCTGATACTGGCGGCAGTGGGGGTATCCGCGCCACTCAGAGGACCGGCAACCAACTGATAATCACCTTGTGCCAACTCGGCTTGTGTTCCGTAAGTCAGCGTCCAGTTTCCAACAAAGCTGAAAACCACACCCACTGTAAATCCATCGCTGAAGACTCCAACATCGATAAAGTCCGGCTCCAACCCTGTCGACGAAGTGGTCGTCACTGTCGCAGCGCTCAACGACAACAGGGACGGATCGTGGGAAACCCCGAAGGAGTACCCCTGGACCTGCGACAATGGATCTGCTCCTCCACCGGATGTCTGCACTTCCTGCAAGAGGACTGCGCCAGTGAAGCCGGTCAGTTCCGGAGAAGCCGGGTTGTAGTAAACCTCTGCGGGAGCTGCCGACGTCAGATCCCATACCGAGTCCTGAGCGTGCAGCATCGGTGAGGTCAACAGCAGAAAAGCACCCATGAAAAGGGCCAAGGTGATTCGGATTGAGTTATTCATCAGCACTGCTCCAGATTCTGTCCCGGGAACGAATCACGCCGGGAATCTCAAAGTCACTCTAATTTTATCTAAGCCTGCATCGAGTATTCGACTCGTGCACCTAACAGTCCGCCAACCATGTAATCCTGGGTCAGCCCCATGAGGTCGGAGAACATCGCTTCCCGAGACTGCCCAAGGGCCATATGGGCCTGACAACCTTCGGAGCCACGGTAAATTTCTGTAATGCCAAAGAGGGTATGACCCGTCTCTCCCGACTCCGGGTTGAGAGGATCATTCATCTCTGGGCCTCGCATCACGGCATAGGTCAAGACCACCGGCTCGATATCTCCATCGAGATGGTGCGTCTCTCGCATGAAACTCTGATGAGTTTCAAAGAATTCATCGACCCGCGACACCTCATCATTGGGGACGCGGAAGGTCAGATGAAAACCGTAACAGCCATTTCGAACACTCATCAATTCTCTCACTTCGTTTGGATCAAGGGCACGGCGTGTTGGAAGACGGAGTGGGATCCGGTCCGGTGATCAGATCGGCAAAACTGCCAAAAGGCTCCGGCGGATTTGGCGATCCGCTGAGGAACAACGAATTCAGCAAGTAAATACCGTCACCAATATCGAGAGCGTTGTCGTCGTTGACATCCATCCGCGCCTCACACTCGGGACCGACTTCCCCTGAGAAGAGGTAGCCAAGAATCGTGATCACATCGCCGATATCGATCAGGAAATCCACATTGGCGTCCCCCCGGGTGAAGACCCCGGTCGCCTGCACTTCGTAAACGGTACCGTCACTGTTTCCGGTGACCGTAATCGAACCGCCTTCAATGACGATCCCTCCCGGATCTTCAATCCCGGCGAGGCTGATGCCTTCACCGATCTGTTCCGCCACACCGTTTTCGACTCTGACCTCGATGATCTCGAGGGTGCCGTCTTCCGTCTGGCTCG
>NZJA01000130.1 GCA_002691835.1 Planctomycetota bacterium | reverse complement strand
CCTGTCGATCTTGCGGAGGTCGTGATGACCGCAGATCTTCTTGATATGGTTCCTGCCCATGTGGCTGAAACCTATCAGGTGATCCCCGTCGATTTCGATGGCAGTGTTCTGACCCTTGCTCTTGCGGATCCCCAAAACGTCAGCGCGCTCGACGACATGAAATTCATGCTCAATGTCGAAGTGAAAGGGGCACTCAGTGATCCGGAGGCAGTTTCAGCGGCATTGGAGAAGTATTACTCCGATCGTGCCGAGTCGATGGAAAGTCTTCTTGGATCGATGGACGGCGGAGATATGGAAGTCATGGACGATAATCGTCATGACATGATGGACATGGATCAGTTGGAGAAAGACGTCAACGCTGCTCCGGTCGTCAAATTGCTCAATATGGTGCTCCTCTCCGCCATTAAGGATCGCGCTTCTGATATTCACCTTGAGCCTTTTGAGAAAGAGTTCAAGATTCGCTACCGGGTCGACGGTGTGCTGTACGAAATGATGCCACCGCCAATCCAGTTGGCTCGCGCTGTCATTTCAAGGGTGAAAGTGATGGCCAACCTGGACATCGCTGAGACCCGCCTTCCTCAGGATGGCCGTATTGAGTTAAACATCGCTGGGCGCCCTGTCGACCTGCGTGTTTCTACGTTGCCGACGATGTATGGCGAGTCGGTGGTGATGAGGGTTCTTGACCGAGGTCAAGTATCGCTCGATCTCGAAAACATCGGATTGCGCACGAAGGATCTCGAAATCATCCGTAAGCTGATCATGAAGCCGAACGGAATTATTCTCGTGACTGGGCCGACCGGTTCTGGAAAAACGACGACCTTGTACTCGTGCCTGAATGAGGCGAACGATCCAGAAACGAAAATCATCACCACTGAGGATCCGGTGGAATACAACATCGATGGAATCGTCCAGATCCCCATTAACGAAGATATTGGCGTGACCTATGCAGCATGTCTGCGAGCGATTCTTCGTCAGGACCCGGACAAGATTCTCGTCGGTGAGATTCGTGACTTGGAAACTGCGCAGATTGCTGTTGAGGCGAGCCTCACCGGTCACATCGTGTTTTCTACCCTTCACACCAACGATGCACCTTCTTCGGTGATTCGACTGGTCGACCTTGGGGTTGAGGCATTCCTTCTGACAGCAACCGTCGAAGCGGTGATTGCCCAGCGTCTGGTACGCAGGGTTTGCTCCGCTTGTAAGGAAGAGTTCGAGCCCACTGACGAGGTCCTGATGGAACTCGAATTGACCCGATCGGATGTTCAGGGCCGTACCTTCTTCTATGGCAAGGGGTGCAAGGTTTGTAATGGATCCGGATACAAGGGTCGTATTGCACTCTTTGAGATCATGCTGATGTCGGATCGTATCCGTGACATGATCATGGACGGAGCCAGTACTCAGGAATTGCAAAATATAGCACGTGAAGAGGGGATGCAGACCCTTCGCGATGCTGGACTGATTCACATTTACGATGGTGTGACCACCATTGAAGAAGTCGTCAAGGAGACCATCGCTGGCTAAGGGATCATCGACTAGGATGACACCCGCTGGAGCAAGATCTCCGGTTTAGTAGCCGGTTCATAAGAAGGAGCAGCCCAAATGGCGGTATTCGAATACGAAGCCATCGGTCCCGGAGGACAGAAAAAACGTAGCACGATCGAGGCGGCCAATCAGGCTGAAGCGATCAAGCAGCTGCGTTCTCGGGGATTGAAGCCGACCAAGATGCGAGAGAGCAACAAAGCCGCCGGCGGAGCAGGTGGTGGAGCCAAGAAGAAAAAAGGTGGGGGAATTTTCGGCGGAAAAGTCTCTCAGGCTGATCTTGTCCAGTTCACTCAGCAGTTGGCCACTCTGCAAGACGCAGGTTTGCCGATTGTTCGCTCTCTGAAGATTCTCGCTGAGCAGATGAATCCTGGAACTTTCCAGAATCAGCTGAATCAAGTCACCGAGGATGTCGAAGGGGGTTCAACCCTCTCCGAGGCTCTCGAGAAATATCCAAAAACTTTCGACACCCTGTTTGTGGCGATGGTCAAGGCCGGTGAGGCCGGTGGTGTTCTCGATACGATTCTTCAGCGTCTTTCCGACTTCCAGGAGAAGTCGATGAAGCTGCGCAAAAAGGTGCAGGGTGCCATGGTGTATCCGGTCGCCGTGATCTGTGTGGCTGCACTGATTCTCGGATTCATCATGACTCAGGTGATTCCCCAGTTCCAAAAAATGTTCGCCGACATGAATACCGCCCTTCCCGGCCCGACACAGGCGCTACTCGGCTTCGCTGAGGCGGTGCAGGGATACTGGTGGGCTGCTCCGCTGGTCATCATGGCCATGGTGGCTTCTCTGAAGGCACTGGGCAGGACCAATGCGGGCGAGTTGATGATCGACAAGTCGAAGTTGAGCGCGCCGATTTTCGGCCAGATCGTCAAGAAATCGACGGTTTCGCGCTTCTGCAGAACCCTTGGAACTTTGATCAGTTCCGGTGTTCCGATTCTTGAAGCATTGGAAATCGTTCGTGCCGCAGTTGGAAACCGTGTGATCTCTGACGCCATCGAATCGGTCTGTGGATCGATCCGTGAGGGTGAAACTATCGCCGAGCCGCTGGGGAACTCTGGAGTTTTCGATCCTCTGTTGGTCAACATGATCGACATTGGTGAGGAAACGGGTGAGTTGGATAAGATGCTGAACAAGATTTCCGACAACTACGACCTCGATGTCGATGTTCTTGTGGACTCACTTTCGAGTCTTCTCGAGCCAGTTTTGATTGTTGGAATGGGAGGGGCGGTTGGATTTATCGTGGTCGCCCTGTTCATGCCGTTGCTNTCGATCATTGAGAAGGTCGGATAAGTTCGTCGACCTATTTGACTGAAAATGGGCCGTGTCGGGTATGATCCTGACACGGCCCATTTTTTTCCCGTTTTGAAACAGGTATCCCTTGGATCCGCAGAAGGACCTGCTGAAGGCGATCCGCTCCTGGTACAGGAGCGATCAGTATCAGTCATTCAAGCTCGCTGAAATGTCTGAGTTACCCGGCTGGGGGAAGCTCGATTCGGCAGAGTTTGAAGCGGCGCTGTTGGAGTTGGAAAATCGTGGCGAAATGGTCTTCTTGTTCGCCAGAGGTTGGTTTGCGACCAGTCGTGAGAATTGGTTTGTCGGCACTCTGTCGATTGCTCGCCGTGGGTTTGGATTTGTTCGAGCACTGGTAGAAGATCCGCGAGGAGATGTCTTCATTCCGATTCGACGACTCAGAGATGCCCATCATGGGGATCGAGTTCTGGTCGCCCTCGAAAAAGCTCGCAAGGGCCGCCCCAAGATCAGTGAAGAGGGCCGCTCAGGAAAGATATTGGAAGTCATCGAGCGAAGCCCGCGGGTGTTTCCTGGCATCTTCACCGAAGCTGAGGGAGGGGCCGGATGGGTCGAACCAGCCCGACATGAAAGTGTCCGAGAAGTGTGGATCGATCCCGGATTCCGCAGTGGTGTCGAAGATGGTGATCGGGTTTTGGCACGCTTGAGACCCGGCTCTCCCGTGGATGGATTACCTCCCGGTGAAGTTTTGTGCCACTGGGCAGCAGAGGGGACATGGCTGGCAGATTTGCAGATGGTCTGCGCCGAGCATGAGTTGAGAGAAGACTTCCCCGCTGAAGTGGAAGATCTAGCGGCTTCATTTCCTGAAGATGTTTCAAAAGAAGAATTGAAGCACCGAGTGGATCAAAGAGATCAGCCATTCGTTACGATTGATCCTGCCGACGCTAAAGATTTCGATGATGCAATTTGTGTCGAGCGATTGGCAGATGGGGGTTATCGGCTGGGAGTGGCGATTGCAGATGTCAGTCACTTTGTCAGTCAAGGCGACCCGATTGATCAGGAAGCTTTGTTGCGAGGGACGAGTGTCTACATCCCGGGTAAGACGATCCCAATGTTGCCGGAAAGGCTCAGCAATGGGCTCTGTTCCTTGAGGCCTCATGAGGATCGATTGGCAAAGATTGCCTGGATGGACTTGGACGAGTCCGGGGACTTTCAGGAGATCCGGTTGGAAAAATCGGTGATCCGAAGTGCTCAACGTTTCACTTATGAAGAGGCTCAATCGATACTTGATGGAGATTCTGCACCGGGAATCGATCCAAAGCTGATCGATCAAATCCAGACATTGAACCATTTACGTGAAGTACTTCTTCAAAGAAGACTTCGTCAGGGTGCATTGCAACTTGAAATTGAAGAGATGAAGCTGGTCCTCGATGAAGAAGGCGAGGTGGTCGACGTTGTCAGCAGAGAGCATTTGGCCGCCCATAGTTTGGTGGAAGAGTGCATGCTTGCCGCTAATGAGGCTGTCGCGACCTACGCTTCACAACAGGAGTTGCCAATTTTGAGGAGGGTTCATTCTCCTCCAGACGAATCTGAGCTGGAGAAGTTTATCAAGCTGTGCCGGGTTCTTGTTCCTGAAGCCCCCATCGATTCTGTCGAGGATTTGCCACGCCTGATTGGGAAAGTTGGCGATTCTGACTTGGCTCCTGTCGTCTTCTTTGCACTCCTGCGCAGTCTGAACCGCGCGGAGTACAGTCCGTCCAAAGAGATCCACTTTGCTTTACAGAAACAGGAATATTGCCACTTCACTTCACCGATTCGAAGATACCCTGATTTGCAAGTTCATCAGGCGCTTGATCGGTTTCTGTTGACCGGGGGGGGTGGCCCAAAGCTGGATCATGAATCGGTCACTCTGCATGAACTGGCTGCCAATTGTTCGACTCGTGAGCGCGCAGCTGAAGCCGCTGAGCGAGATATGAGTCGCCTGCGTGCGATTTCATGGTTACGACATCGAGTCGGAGAAAGATTTTCGGGACTGGTGACTTCTGTTCGGGATCAAGGTTTCCATGTCCGTCTGGATGGAGTTCTCGTGGATGGCTTTGTTCATGTCTCAAAACTCCGAGATGACCACTATGTGTTTAATGAAACCCAACTCGCTTTGCGGGGAATCAATAAAGGCAACATGATCCGCCTTGGTGATCCGGTAGAAGTCGAATTAGAAGGAGTTGATCCGCTCCAAAGAGACATCGATCTGCGTTACCTTCATACCCGTCCCGGAGCCCGCAGAGGTCGCGGTACGGGGGGGCATGCAGAGCCCCGATCGACGAGATCTTCGAAGAAGGGGAAACCTGAACAGCGAAAGAGTGGCCGATCTGGCCAAAAATCTGGCGGTCGAGGCCGTCGCAAGGACAGAAGGTGAAGGANTTTGATGGANNAGCCTGATTTTCGAATNTGGACCGATGGNGCATGTCGGGGGAATCCTGGNCCNGGTGGNTGGGGGTACATCGTCAGGAGNTCNTCTGGNGANGAANCNGTTCANTATGACGCNGNNNAAANGACNACCAANAATCGTATGGAACTGACGGCAGTCCTTGANGCGTTAANATCCCTGCNNGAACCCTNTTCCGTCGAANTNTTCAGTGATTCNCAATATGTCGTCAAGGGCATGAATGAGTGGGTNAAAGGCTGGCAACGNNGGGGNTGGAAGAAATCNGACGGNAAACCGGTCGTGAACGACGATNTGTGGAAAGAATTGGTCGAATTGGCNGNAAGACACCAAGTTCGCTGGAGTTGGGTTGAAGGTCATGCCGGNCATGAAGAGAATGAGCGNTGTGATGGCNTGGCGAACAGGGCCATCGATGAAGCCTCGTGGACTCCTTGAGAGGAGTTGAAATGAACGTCATGCAANTNTTTGTCATTCTAATCNTCCTTGNTTTTGCAGGNGCTCTNANCGCNGCGATNGNGGATTACACCAGCATTCCACCNGCNGCCAANGACCTGTANGAACGGGTNAGNGGATCGGAAACNGATCTTNNNGAGGCGATTGNGATCGCNAAGGAAACNACNGGTGGNGCNGTNAANTCNGCANNGTTCCTNCANGANACNTCNCTNGTGACGATCGAAGTGGAGACNGTGACCGTTGAAAAACGNGANCGNCTTCTGATNACNGCNGNTGGNNAAGTNNNTATNCGNGAAGACATNATGCGNTTCCCNGGNGTNNNGACNNNNAATCCGATTCAGCGNACAGATTCTGGATTGATGTTCATCGAGATCNCTGAGGGAACNGGNGAGACTCCTCCATCCGAAGCGAGCAACGTCAAGGTTCACTACACCGGCTACCTCGTTGATGGTGNCAGAAGTTNGACAGTAGTGTTGANCGNGGNATGCCAGCNACNTTCCCNCTNAANCGAGTNATCAAGGGNTGGACTGANGGAGTGGGNTCGATGAAGGTCGGNGGTAAGNGGAAGNTGATCATTCCTT
This sequence comes from Planctomycetota bacterium, assembly GCA_002691835.1. The sequence continues at coordinate 6,600 of NZJA01000130.1, read as the reverse complement.
TCGACNTGGCNTANGGTGCCAATGGTCGTCCTCCNACNATNCCTGGCCGTGCGACACTGATTTTNGATGTNGAACTTCTGGAANTNGTCAAAGACCAGTAAATAGCNATTTCTGGGCCGGTAATCGTGGCTGGGGCAGTCNCAGNGAAGAATCCATCGTATTCTTCTTGAAGGGTTGCCCTGTCATGCCTTCTTCCGTTGCAGGATNGAGGCAATCCCTCTAGGATCTTCGTTTGGCCGCCCTGAACTCAGACGAGAGTTCTGTTCACCGATAATGTGGGGCAAATCCCACACAGAGAGGGGACCGGGATGTCCACCGGCTTCTTCAAAAGCAATGAGAAGGTCATCATGACCTTGCTCCTGTTGATTCTTGCTCCGACCTTTGCCGCAACTGGCTTGGTCGAGTCCTTTTTTAGTGGCGGGAATCCCGATTACTACGTGGTCTTTGGTGAATCTGTCGATGCAGAGTCATTCCTGAAGAATCGTAGGCAGTTGTCCGAAGCACTTTGGATCAACAGCATTCGTAGATTCGGTCCGTATTCCAATCTGAGCCGTTTCGGTTCAGCGACAGCGGATGATGTCCTTCGTCATCTGGTTTTTGTCCACGATCTCAATGCTCGTGGAATAGAACCCAGTGAAGAAAGGAAAAAGGAAGAGATCCGCGCCGCTGCCCTCGACATGATTGCGTGGCACAAAGTCATGGAGCAGTCGGGTTGGACTGGAACATTCCAAGATCGTTTCGGTGATTGGAGCGCAATACGCAACAATCCCGATTTCCTCTTCAGAACTGTAGAATACGAAGCTGTTTTCAAGGACGAAAACTTCGGTTTCATTAATAGGGATCGTCCTCTGAGCATCAAAGAATTCGAAGACAGTGTTGTTACCAATCTTCGAACTCAGGAATTACTGAATGCCGTCACCTNTGCTGTTGCTGTTTCTGATGAAGAGACTTTCAACGATTTCCTTGCGACTTATGAGAAGCGTATTCTCGATGTCGTCCAGGTTTCCGTCGATTCCTTCATCGAGGAGGCCCGTGAGTCTGTGACGGTTGAAGACTTTGAAGCCTACTTCAACGATAACAGTGAAGACTTCCTTCTTCAGAATCGCCTGTCTGTTGAGGTGGCCCGGGTCAATCGGAACAATCTGATTTCGTCGGTCAATTACGAACCGACCGCAGAAGAGATTGAAGCCAAGTACGCAGAAGATCGGGATGTTCTTTACCGAATTCGCAGACCTGAAGGATATGTTCCACCCGAGGATGGAAGTCCTGAGGATGAGTACCGTCCTTTACCCGAGGTCTTTGAGCGCGTCGTCCGTTCGATTCAACAATCGAAGGCACAAGAGGTGGAAGCTGAAATGCTTCAGAGTGCACTGGATGCTCTCGTGGATTTCAGAGCCGAGGGCGAGTCAGTCGAGCTTTCACAGGTCTTCCCTGAGAATGTCGAGTATGTCGAGTTCAGCCAAGTGGAGCCCTTTACTCAGCGTGAACTGGGAACTCTGGATGCTCCTCTGCGAAACCCTGCGGCATATAGTGAGTTCTTCGTTCGCGAAAGAAACATCCCTGGATCTGTGAAGCCCGGTGATCTTTACGAGACCATCGCGACCAATAGTCAGGGAAATTTCATTATTCGTGTTCGTGAAATGCTTCCTCAGAGACCGATGACTTTCGACGAAGCTTTGGAAGATGTGATCAAGGCGACTGAAGAAGATCGGGCCAAGACTCTCGCGGGTTCGTCCGTCGAAGGTTGGGTCGAAGAAATCGCCACCGGAGAAAATGAAGCCACTCTCGACTCCATCGCTGAGTCTAACAATTTCACAGTGAACAGCCTTGAACCTCTGACCCGTAACCAGACCAACAATGTTCGGATCAACGGAAATACCATTCCTGCTGCCAGAGATTTGCTGACTGCTGCGTTTGATATATTAGAGGTCGGAACCGTCATTGGACCGATCGTGAGTGACTTCGATAAGTCGGTCTACATGGTTCGCCTTCAGGGAATGGGAGAAGCGGATCTTGAGCTCTTTGAGACTCTCAAGGAAACGACTGAAAGACGCCTGCTGCTGGATAAGCAGAGGGCATTGCTCGAATCCTATGAAGCCGAGTTGATGGCTCGAGCCAACATTCAGCAGTTCCAGGAAGATGGAGACGCGGTTTCCAGAGAAGAACTTCTGGAAGAGCAAGCAGATGATGAGAGCGATTCTACTTCAGGTTAATGATCGATCTGCAGAAGATGAGATAACAAAAAAAAGAGCCGGCAGGATTTCCTGCCGGCTCTTTTTTTGTTTGAAAGTTTTATCCAGTGACTCGATCTATTTTGTTGACCCTTGTTCCATGTCGCCCACCCTCGAAGGGTGTGTCGAGGAAAATAGCGAGGAGTTCGGCGATCTTTTCAGTTCCGAGAACGCGCTCTCCAAAGCAGGCGATATTGGCATCGTTATGACCGCGAGACATCTCGGCAGTGAAGGAATCTGTGATGACTGCTGCTCTGACTCCGGGATATTTATTGGCGGTCATCGCCATTCCCTGTCCGGTTCCGCAAACGAGTATCCCGATTTCTGCATCATCCGAGGTGACCCCAGTAGCAACATCATGAGCGATGTCTGGGTAATCTGCTTTTTCATCGGGGGCGGACGGACCAATGTGGTGGACCTCCCAGCCTCGATTTTCCAAGACACTGGCGACAGCATTTCTGCCATCGATTCCTGCATGGTCCGAGCCGATAAAGGCTTTCATGGTTTCACGATCCTCTCCAACCACTGCTGGACAATGGCGGTATTGATTTCAGTGGCACAATTTCTATAGGACTCAATAGGACCACCCACGGGATCTGCTACTCCAGTGGGGTTGATCAGGAACAGTTTATTCAAGATCTCATCCTCTCCCTGGCAAGCATGTCGAATCCCCTCAAGGTGATTTGGGGCCAGAGCGAGAATCAGATCTGCGGATTCCAGCATTTCATGACTGAGTTGGCGGGAAACATGACTTGAAGCATCCGCTCCCATTTCGCTCATGACGGTTTGAGCGTGATCACTGGCGGGGCCGCCACCGGAATACAGAGCCGCGCTGTTGACTTGATAGCCATGGGCAGACAGGTCATTGGTCGAGACCTCTTCTCGCTCAGAAAGCCATTTCTTACAGAGGGCTTCCGCCATTGGGCTTCTGCATGTGTTTCCAGTGCAGACAAAAAGAACTTCGAATTCACCGAGTACCTTACGGATCATCGATCGTGTGATCAGTCCCTCGCGGAGAATTTCGAAGGTCCCTTTAGAGTCAAAGCGAACGATGGTCGATGCTTCCCCGACATGACACGGTCCCCCATCGATGGCAAAGCTGACTTCTGATCCGATACTCGAGATGGCTTCTTGGCAAGAGAGGGGGGGGGGCGCTCCTCGCCGATTCGCACTGCTGGCAATGAGAGGGCCAGTCTGGCGTAGTAGTTCGCAGGCGACAGGGTGCGCTGGGAAACGGATTCCGATTCCCTGGGGACTTCCATCGGGAAGGATCACGGTTAATGGCCCTGGCCAGAATGCTTCGATGGTTCGTCTTACTTTTTCAGAGATCTCTTCGACGAGTGAATCTAACTGTTCGAGAGATCCAATATGAACGGTAAAGGGTTGATCTGTCGGCCGCTCCTTTGCGGTCGCGAGTTTTTCCCGTGCACCTGGCAAGCCGTGGGCCGCACCGATGCCGTACACCGTTTCTGTGGGGAAGATGACCAATTCCCCAGCAGAGACTCTTTCAGCAACTTCGTGAAAGAGATCAGGGTCCAGGTTTTCGTTGTCCAGATTCAGAATTCTGGGATTCAACTGTCACCACTTTTCAAGATCGGCCGCGAGGAAATTCGGCTACCTGCCCAATTCAAATGCCCTGATGAGAAATCGGTAATGGCACCCTCAACAGGATGCAATTCTGCCATTCATAAGAGTGCGGGACAACCGATGGGGTCAGACGGACGCGTGGTAAGACGATCGCACCAGAGGTGCTGATTCAACCTTTATAAAGCCGAGGTCTTTGGCGAACTGGCCGAGCTCCGTGAACTCATCGGGGGTCCAGTAGCGTTTAACAGGGATATGACGATCGGAAGGAGCAAGGTATTGCCCCAGATTGATTCGTCGAGAACCCGCACGATAGAGGTCTTGGATCGTTTCTCTGACTTCATCCTCTTTCTCACCGAGCCCGAGGATGAGGCTCGATTTGACGCGGTCCCCGCCAATACGCTCTGCCGCAGATGACAGCAACGATACGGAATGATCGTAGTTTGATCCGGGTCTCGCAGCAGGATAAAGACGGCGAACCGTTTCCACATTATGAGAGAAGATCGTCGGGTCTGCTCCTAAGACGAGGTCGAGCCCCAACTCGGGAGCTGGCCGAAAATCGGGTACGAGAACCTCAGTGGTGGCCTCGGGGAGTTTCTCACGAAGTTCTTCCAGGGTTTTTGCGAATTGACCCGCGCCCCCATCTTCGAGGTCATCTCGATCGACACTGGTGATGACGACATGTTTGAGGTTCAGGCGGGCTGCCGCTTCCGCCAGCTCTCGCGGCTCGTCCGGATCTACGGGGGTGGGGGAACCTTTACTGACTGCACAAAAGCCACACTTGCGGGTACAGACTTCTCCGAGAATCAAAAACGTCGCGGTTCCCATTTGCCAACACTCATAGATGTTGGGGCAGTGGGCTTCCTGACAGACGGTATGAAGTCCACCTTGATTCATCAGTTCACCGACTCGCTGGAGGGAATCGTCGCCGGGGACGGCAACTTTGATCCATGATGGGCGATCTAATTTAGGTTTTTTTCCGCGATATTCGACGGGACTCATGAGGCCTCCACCCGGTTCAGGACTTCGAGCAGATGACTGCGCAGGTGATCTTCGACCGATTTGAAATCAACCGTAGAGCCGAGAAGATTCTCCATCGTGACGATGGGGCAGTTGTTCAATCCACAGGGAACGATCCAGTCAAATGGGCGCTGGTCGCCATTGACACAAAGTGCTAATCCGTGACCGGTCACCCAACGGCGGACGCTCATTCCAACGGAAGCGATTTTCTCATAACCGATCCAGACTCCAGTATGTCCCTCTCGCCTCTCACCGACGATTTCCCAGTCTGCGAGAGTTCGAATCACTGCTTCCTCCAGCTTCCTTAGAAGCTCATGAAGGTCGCGCTCGGTTTCACGCAGGCGAATGACAGGATATGCAAGGAGCTGGCCTGGGCCGTGGTAAGTGGCTTCTCCCCCTCGATCGACGTGATGGATCTCAATCCCTCGATCTTCCAGTTTTCTGGGGTCGAGAATCGCAGACGAATCTCCACTCCGACTTCCGAGGGTGACCACGGGGGAAGGTTCGAACAGATAGATCCGTTCGTCGTCGACTCCCTCAGGGTTTTCACCCAATTCGGACTGGAGCTTCAGCATTCCAGAATGAATCTGGGAAAACGAGACTTTCCCGGGAGTCTCTACCTGAACATTCCAGGGATCAGTCCTCACGGAAGTCTTCATTGGAGTTCACTAACCAATCGCCGATTCGTCAAAATTTTCGAGGGTGTTCTTAACGTGTGACATGAACTGATCTGCGAGCGCACCATCGACGAGGCGGTGGTCGTAGGAGAGGCACATGTAAAGCATGTCGCGAATGGCGATCTTGTCGTCATCTACGACTACCGGACGTTTGATAATCCCGCCGATTCCAAGAATCGCAACTTGAGGTTGGTTGATGATGGGGATTCCGAAGAGTCCACCGAACTGACCTGGATTCGTGATGGTAAATGTTCCACCAGCGACTTCATCGGGAAGTAGCTGCTTGTTGCGAGCTCGCTGTGCGAGATCGGTCACAGATTTTTGAATCCCGGCGATACTCATGTCCTGAACGTTTTTGATGACGGGGACGATGAGCCCATTCTCAAGAGCAACAGCAATGCCGACATTGACATCGTGATGGAGCAGAATGTCGTCTCCATCGAGGGAGGCATTGACGTGTGGGAATTGACGCAATGCATCACAGCAAGCCTTCAAGAAGAACGGCATGTAGGTCAACTTGGTACCATTACGGGAAATGAACTCGTTCTTCCACTTCTGGCGCATCTTTGCGATAGAAGTCATATCCGCCTCGAAGACGGAGTGAACGTGCGCGGAAGTCCTGCGCGAGTCGACCATGTGCTCGGCGATTTTGCGGCGCATGACGGACATTTTTTCGACCTGACTGCCGCCCCGTGGAAGTCCTTGGGGAGCAAGAGCGGGTGCAGCGGCAGGTGCAGCGGCAGGCGCAGCGGCAGGGATCGCGGCAGGCGCAACAGCCGGTGTTACAGCGGCAGGAACTGCTGCCGGAGCTGCGGGAGTTGCCGTCGCTCCAGAAGCGAGATAGCCGAGGATGTCGTCTTTGGTGATTCGACCACCGGCACCGGTTCCCGGAATGATCGAAAGGTCTGAAATGCCGTTATCACGGGCGATTCTGCGGACCAATGGAGAAGATCTGACCTGGTGTGAGCCATTGGCTGCCGCCGCAACAGGAGCAGCAGCGGCAGGAGCAGCAACAGGAACAGCGGCAGGAACAGCGGCAGGAACAGCGGCAGGAACAGCGGCAGGAACAGCGGCAGGAGCAGCGGCAG